>NZ_BAAAEH010000031.1:0-61468 GCF_039522915.1 Sphingomonas oligophenolica | reverse complement strand
ATCCAGCTTCTCGCCAGACGAATCGCAACCCTATGATGCTTCAGCGCTTAATTTCGAATCCGACTCTAAGAGAGCTGGAGAAAAACACGGTTTGCCGGGAGTCCAAGGTGGCTGTGCCAAATCGTGCCAGCGAAGGCCGCCAAACTTAAAATAAGCAGTCGAAGTGGGAGAGCACCTGTCATGGGTAATCACATTACCGTATTGCGATATCTTCAGCCGTTCGGAATTGAGATCGATATCGATCTATCCCGCGAATTACAGCCGGAGCTGGCGGCTGAGCTGCGCGAGCTATTCTATACGCAGAAATTGATCGTGGCGCGCAATCAAAGCTTGTCGTTGGAGCAGCAGGCTCAGGTCATGTCCATATTCGGGCCGGTCATGCGCACCTATGACTCTATGGGCTACCTCACTACCGATGAGACAGCCAACACCACCGCAAATGTCGTACCGACTGCTGAATTAAAATTCCATGCCGACTATGAGTATACGGATTGGGGCGCACTTGGCCTGTCGCTGCACGCGATCGACGTTGTCGATGGTGCGACCAGCACACGTTTTGCCGATGCTATCGCTGCCTGCACCGATATGCCAAGCGACCTGCTCACCGTATTCGACCATGCACAAATCCGCATGTCGAGCGGTTTCGACGCCGAGATCATTAAACGTTTTCCCGATGCGACGCCCTATGCAGGCTACCATCCGGCTATTTCTCTACATCCGGAGACGGGCCAGCGGTATCTGCGCGCGAGTGAAATGCAGACCGAAGAGATTGTCGGCTTTCCGCCGGAGGAAAGCGCCAAATGGCTGTCCAGATTACACGAATGGATGCTGCGTCCGGAAAATATTGTAGAACACTTTTGGTACAAAGGCGATTTCTTGATGTGGGATAACCGGGCGACGCATCACGCCCGTTCCGCATTGCGAGGCATCGGGCGCCGCCATCTTCAGCGGGTTGGCATCGGCTTGAAGCCCTCGACTGAGTCTGATCCGACGTTTCACCGCCTGTTTGCATAGGAACGCATCCAGTCTCCACGTCATCCTGCTCGCCTTCTTCAGTTGCCCATTCCTCAGACAGGAGCCAGTCTTGCCGCACGATCGAGGCAAAGCCGATATCAGCTTTAAGGGCCGTGCCGTGCTCATCACGGGTGCGGGTGGCGGACTGGGCAAGGCCTATGCAAAGGAGTTCGCCCGGCGTGGGGCAATGGTCGTGGTCAACGATTTGGGAACCGATGTGGGCGGCGGGGGATCAAACAGTAATCCCGCTCAGCAAACCGTCGATGAAATCATCGCTGAAGGTGGAACGGCCATCGCCGATTTCGGCAACGTCGCTAACCTAGATGACGTCGAGGCGATGGTGAAAAAGCCGATCTCTCATTGGGGTCGTCTCGACGTCATGGTGTCCAACGCAGGAATCCTTCATGCCTGCGAATTGGGAAACATTGCCCTTGCCGAGATCAATCGCATGTTCGACATCCAGGTAAAAGGACCCTTTTTGCTCGCGCAGGCAGCCTACGCCCAGATGCGGAAGCAACAGACTGGCGGCAGGATCGTTCTGACGGGGTCTCCGGCCGCCTTGATGGGTAACGAAACCGGTCCGCATTATGCCACGGCGAAGGCCGGGATGATTGGACTGGCCAAGACGATTGCCGCTGCCGGACGCAACCATAATATTCGCGCGAACGTCGTCTGCCCTGTCGCGAATACAAGAATGATGAAAGCGTTTGAAGACGACCAAAACGCGCCCGCCACGCCGGTCTTCGGTGGCACTGCGGAACAGGTTGTCCCGCTGGTTACGCTGCTGAGCCATGACGAATGCCCGGCCAATGGATCGATTTTCTTTGCCGCCGGTGGCTGGTTCAGTCAGATGCAACTGACGTTGGGTGAGGGCATCATAATTCCGGGCGCCGTCGCCGCAGAGGCATTGCGCGATAACTGGAGCGCTGTCATCGCTCCGGGAAAATGCGATCGCGACATTCTTGGTATGGACGGGTTCGCCGTCGCGTTGGGCGAGAGGCTTTCCTGAGCGGGTACTGTCAGACTAATACGAACCCGTCTCCACATGCTCGGGTCTGCCAAATCTGCGAAGGCACATCCAACATCCAGCGAATGGTCACCGCACGCTCTTTGTAAGGAAATTCCATGTGTCGCCTCTTTCGCCAAAAGAACCCCTGATTTCAGAGTAGCCTGATCATGGCCGAAGCCTATATCGTCGATGCCATCCGCACGCCTGGCGGCAAGCGCAAGGGGCAGTTTGCCGGCTGGCATCCTGCCGACATGGCCGCTGAAGTCCTTGACGGACTTATCGATCGCACCGGCATGGATGGCGCGGCCGTGGAGGATGTGATCCTCGGCTGTGTCACGCAAGCAGGCGAACAGGCGTTCGCGTTCGCGCGCAATGCGGTGCTGGCGTCGAAGCTTCCGCAGAGCGTGCCTGCCGTCACGATCGACAGGCAGTGCGGCAGTTCGCAGCAGGCCGTGCAATTCGCGGCGCAGGCCGTGATGTCCGGCACGATGGATGTCGTCATAGCGGCAGGCGCGGAAAGCATGACCCGCGTGCCGATGTTCTCGAACCTGTCGTTTCACACCAAGGAGGGCGTAGGTGTCGGACCGCTCAGCGACCGTATCAAGGCGCAGTATGGCGTGGAGGAGTTCAGCCAGTTTGCGGGCGCCGAGATGATCGCCCGGAAATATGGCTTCGATCGCGAAACACTCGATCGGTTCGCGCTTGAAAGTCACCGACGCGCAGCCGCTGCAACGGCTGCGGGGGCCTTCGACCGGGAAATTATTCCCCTGGAGGTCGATGGTACCTCGCGCACGGCCGACGAAGGCATTCGTGGCGATGCAACGGCTGAAAGCATCGGATCGGTCAAGCTGCTGCGGGCGGGCGGCGTTATCTCCGCCGCCAACGCGAGCCAGATTTGCGACGGCGCCTCCGGCGCCCTGATCGTGTCGGAACGCGCCCTCAAAGACTATGGCCTGACTCCGATCGCTCGCATCGTCAACATGACGGTGACCGCCGGCGATCCGGTCATCATGCTCGAGGAGCCGATCCCCGCGACGCGGAAAGCTCTGGCGCGTGCCGGCATGAAGATCGAAGACATCGATCTTTACGAGGTGAATGAGGCGTTCGCACCCGTGCCACTGGCCTGGCTGCAGGCGATTGGCGGCGATCCCGCCAAACTCAATGTGAACGGTGGCGCCATTGCCCTTGGCCATCCGCTGGGCGCCAGCGGAACGAAGCTGATGGCGACGTTGATCCATGCCCTCAAAGCGCGTGGCAAGCGGTACGGCCTGCAGACCATGTGCGAAGGCGGCGGCATCGCCAACGTGACGATTGTGGAGGCGCTGTGATGGCCATCCGCAATCGCTTTACCGCGCTTCTGGGCATCGAGAAGCCGATCGTGCAAGGCGGCATGATGTGGGTTGGCCGGGCGGAACTCGCATCCGCCGTATCGAATGCCGGTGGTCTCGGCATCCTGACCGCGCTCACCCAGCCCACGCCAGACGATCTTCGTCGCGAGATCGACCGTTGCAGGTCGATGACCGACAAGCCGTTCGGCGTGAACCTGACGATCCTTCCGTCGGTGACGCCGCCGCCCTATGCGGAATATCGCCGCGCGATCATCGAAAGCGGCATAAAGATCGTCGAGACCGCAGGCCATAAGCCGCAAGAGCATGTGGAGGACTTCAAGGCCAATGGGATTGTCGTCCTCCACAAATGCACGGCTGTCAGACACGCCTTGTCGGCGGAACGGATGGGTGTCGACGTCATCTCGATCGACGGTTTCGAATGCGCCGGCCATCCGGGCGAAGATGACATACCCGGCCTGGTGCTCATTCCCGCGACGGCCGACAAGGTCAAAATCCCCATCATCGCCAGCGGCGGGTTCGGCGATGGCCGGGGACTGGCGGCCGCGCTCGCGCTCGGCGCGGACGGCATCAACATGGGAACCCGCTTCTGCGCGACCCAGGAAGCGCCGATCCACGACAAGATAAAGCAGTTTATCGTCGCCAATGACGAGCGCGCGACAAATCTCATCTTTCGCCGCTTCCACAATACCGGACGCGTTGCCAGGAACAGCGTGTCCGATCGCGTCGTGGACATCTCGAACCAGCCCGGTGCCGTGTTCGAGGATATACGCCCTCTGGTCGGCGGCGCTCTGGGGCGCAAGGCGCTCGAAACCGGCGATCTGGATGCCGGCCTGGTGTGGGCCGGGCAGATACAAGGGCTGATCCACGACGTGCCGACCTGTCAGCAACTATTGGACAGGATGATAGACGAAGCCGAAACGATCATTCGCGACAGGCTCAATTCGATGATCAGCGCATCGCCACACGAGGCTGTCGCACAATGAACTATGAATTTGTCGAAGTGGACGCGAGGTCGCCCTCACAATCGTAACCATCAATCGCCCAGCCATCCCCATCTGCAAGCTCGTGAAACATTCGTTGAAAAGGACGGCTTGGTCCAGGCGGTTCCAGCACCTCGCTTTTCCCGAACACCTGGCATAATCCAAGATGCTCGGGAAGCCGCAGCAATGTTAAGCCGGTGGACGTGAGAAGCAACGGTTGAAACGTAAGTGGCTGAGGCATCGCGCGACGCCCATGCCGAGCTGAAAACAAATTGTGCGAGTACGATTCGATCACATCTGGCGGGTCGCAACTGCGGAAATGATCGAAATGGTCGCATGCGGACATGCAAACTGACGGGCCGCCCTGTCTCGTTGGCCACGGAAATCCGTTATCGTCGCAAGGGAAAGGTGAGACTCATGGAGCCAATCATCTTCGAAAGACTGCTGCGGTTAGAGGGCAGCTTTAACCTGCGGGATCTAGGCGGCTATCCCACGGTCGGCGGCGGACACTTCGAAGGGCGCATGCCCAGAGCGTCGATTCCAACGCGCAATCGTCCTGCCGACGAAAATCGCAGACCGTGCTGATGCCAAGAGGCATGGTGTTCACCTTATCGCCCAGGATTATGAAGAATCGAGCGGTGTCCTGCTCGAATTGTTAAGACGTCCCGAGGGACTGTCCGATATTTGTGCGTGAGGCCTGTTATCGTCATAAGATGACGAACCGTTCGCCGGAGATGACGGCGAACTGAGTTTTTGCCTCGGCCCATTCACGCGGCGGCCGCTTCCATTCGTCGGCGGCTTTGTTGAGCACGAGGTATAGCAGCTTCATCGTGGCGCCGTCACCGGGGAAGTGGCTGCGGGTTCGCACCGCGCGCCGCAGCTTCGAGTTCAGCGCCTCGATTGCATTGGTAACCGGTACGAGGGTTGCCGGTGCCGGAATCCCCGCTGAGACCATGCTGGTTTTGGTATATGGTGCGACCATCAGGGACAGAGGCACCGGGAGCACGAAAGTGTGGGCAGGCCGATGTATACGAGCTGAGAGCTCGAGTTAGTAGCTGGCCGCCTCTGCCACTCGCCCGGTTGCGCCGAGAGCACGGATCCGTAGGTGTCGTGTCGCCCACCGCTCCCGTCGTCATGCTGACAGGAGGAACCAAACGGATACGATGTCGGCGGCTTTTTATATATCACGCTCCATCCGCGCCCGCTCCAGATCGCGGCGCAACCGCAGCGCGCTTGAACGCGGCGGTAAACCGCCGGTTCGTGGAACGTGCCATCATACACCCCCTGCCTTTGCACGGGGTCATCGGTGTCCCGCAAATCGAGGGATGATCGCTTTCAGCCGGGCACGTCACTCGGAACGGTTGGAGTCAGCCGGCGCTCCAGCCGCCGTCCACGGGCACGACCACGCCGCTCATAAAGGACGACTGATCGGACGCCAAAAACAGGGCAGCATCGGCAATCGACTGCGGTTCGCCTGGATTGCCAGCCAGTGCGCCGACCGGTTCGCAAAGCGCGAAATAGTCCATATCGATCGCGCTGTCATCCAGGATCGCGGTTCCGCCGATCGCACCTGGGCAAATTGCGTTGCAGCGGATGCCCTCCGACCGGTATCCCCAAGCGACCGATCGCGTCAGACCGATCAGCCCATGTTTCGATGCGGTGTAGGCGGCGCCCCCGACTCCGCCGCGCAGCCCGGCCACCGACGCGATGTTGATGATCGAGCCGCGGCGGGCGTTCACCATATGCGGCAGTATCGCGCGCGTCAGGATGAAGGGAGCGGTTAGGTTTACGGCGATGACGCGATTCCACAACGCCGTCGAGGCGCCCCCCGCTGCCTTGTAATCGTCGAAAATGCCGGCGCAATTGACGAGGATGTCGATGCCGCTTCCTTGGTCGATGATCTTCGAAACGGCATCGTCAACGGCTGAATCGTCAGTGATGTCCAATGAAGCACCGGATGCCGTTCCCCCGCCCGCTTCCATCATCTTTATGGTTTCAGCTACGCGATCCGATATCCTGTCGAATATAATCGCGCGTGCGCCGTGACTGGCAAGAGTGAGTGCAATCGCTTGACCGATCCCTGCGCCCCCGCCGGTAATGATCGCCGTCCTGCCCGTTAAATCGGACTTGGTTGAAGACTTAGTCAGGTCATCATGACGTAAAGCGTTCTCAGTCACCTCAGAAACTCTCCAATATTATCCGCTTATGTGAACAGATTATAGTTATTGTCACAGCAATGCAGCATTAAAGCTCGTTGCAGCTCAACTACCTGCGCAAATTGCGCTTCGTCGAATCCAATCGACCCTCGGCATTTAACCCATTCAAACTCCATCCGCATCGAAGCGCAAGTATGCGGGAGCGTAAATCATAACCAAGATATCTGCCACTACTGACAGCGATATTGGCGGCCAACACCCCTTAAATCGCTTGCAGCGATCAAGCTTGCGCCCGATGGATAGCGCTTGTCAGCCGAACAGCTTTCCAGAACAGAAAAACCTGAGGAGATGGCCGATGTTGATTCCAAATCCTACGGGACTGGCCAATATAATGCAGACGGCGTGGGTAACGCCCGATCTGGACCGCTCAATGGACCAGTTCGCCCGCCGTTTCAAATTGCAGGACTTTTTCACCACCGACATTGCCATTCCCGCACGTCTGCGTGACGAAACGGGAGAAATGGCGTTACGGATAGCGCTCGCCAACGTCGATAATATTCAGATCGAATTGATCCAGCCCGTAGGCGGCGGCATCGACAGGATTTATCGTGACGCGCTTCCCTCTGATGGGAGCCACGCAAACGTCTTTCATCACTGTTGCGTCAAGATCGCGGGCCCCATCGATCGCTGGAACGCTTATATCGCCGAACTCGAGAAGAAGACGACGATCGATTATACCGGCGACTCCGGCCCGAATGTTCGCTTCGTCTACACAGACGAGCGCGAAACGATCGGCATCTGGCTCGAGCATGTCTGGTACGAACCATCCTATGACGCGGAGTTTTCGGCACTTATCCCCACATATCGCTCGGCGTAAGGAGCAAGTATGACTGAGTTCCGCACTCTCGATCATCCGGTGATCGCGATGATCCGTTGGGATCCGCGTCGTCCGGCCGAGTGGATCAACGAACATATCGCCATGGTCCATGCGATCTCCAACGCCTATGTCATCACCACTGCCGATGGCGACGTGGTGATCAACTCCGGGACCGAGCAACAAGGAACCCGGATTCGCGAAAAGTTCGAGGAACTATTGGGTCGCCCGCTCGACATCAGGAAACTCATCTTTACCCAGAACCACACCGATCATATCGGCGGCTGGCCAGCGTTCGCGGACCCGCAGACAGAGATTGTCGCGCAGAAGATGACGCGTCAACTCGTCGATGAGCGCAAGATGCTGACCAACTTCTTCACGCGGCGTTACACGAATGTCATCGCTTCGATGATGACTGGCGCCAACAAGCAGGTCGGGACGCCCGAAATTCTCCCCGCCGTACTCACGACATTCGATGAAGAGTTCGACTTTACCCAAGGAAAGACGCACTTCGTCCTCAAAAGCCTGTGGTCGGGCGAAACTCAGGATTCGATCGCGGTGTGGCTGCCGGAGGAGCGCACCGTGTTCACCGGCAACTGGGCCGGGGCGATTCACGGCGCATTGCCCAATTTCTATACTGCGCGGGGGGACCGGCAGCGCTCGATTCCCGGCTGGTTGGCGCAGTGCCGCGACATCGTCGCGCAGGAGCCGGAACTGCTCATTACCGGTCACGAACAGCCGATCCAGGGCACGAACCGGATCAAGTCGGATCTAATGAAGGTGCATGATGCGGTGCGCCATCTCCATGACGAGACGGTGAAGGGAATGGAGGCTGGCTCGAAACTTTCGGACCTGATGCAGACCATCGTCATCCCGGATCATTTGACGCCGCGCGATGGCCGTTGCCCGCCGCACTGGATCGTGCGTGCCGTGCATGAGGAATATGCCGGGTGGTTCCGGCACGAGCATACGAGCGAATTGTATGCGACGCCGACGAGCGCGATCTGGCCCGATATAGTCGAAGCGATGGGCGGCGCGGAACAGGTGGCGTGCAAGGCCAGGGAAGAATTAAGCGCCGGGCATCCCGAAAAGGCGCTGCATTTTATCGAAATGGCCGTTGGCGTGGCCCCATCAAATAAGCGCGTTCGGGAAGTGGAACTGGCTGTGCTGGATGCGCTCGCCGATGGCACGCAAGGGCGGATATTCGATCTGCTCGGGTGGCTGGAAGGTCGTATTATTTCGGCGCGGAACGCGCTCGCATGAGACCTCGCTGAAACGACATGCAATGACTGTGTCGGGCAATAGCCGGCGCAGCGCCAGGATGGGAGCGGAATTGCCATGAGCGTCGAAACGGTTCGCGTCGCCGATATGAAGGACCCTGTCCTTACGGCGGTGCAGCAGAAACTTGTCGAATACACGGCTGCGAATCCCGTAACCCTCAGCGCGGAAGCGGCGATCGATGCCGCAAAGGCTCAGACAGGCCTGGATTATTTCGGCGACATGGGTTTCATGCCGCGGCTCGATCTGATCATGTCCGCCGCCGACGCGGACAAAAATCTTGCGCCGGCCGGGCGGGCCGGCTTCTTTGGTCTGGCGGTTCGATTTTTGCGGGCGCGCCTGGAACTCGAGGATTTCATCCGCAAGCATCCCGAGGCAGAGAACGTGCATCTCGATCCCCCGATCATAGACGCCGGTCTTCCTCGATCCGGCACGACCTATATTCTGCAACTGCTGGCCGCCGATTCCCGCATGCGCTCGCTCCAACACTGGGAAGGACTACGTCCAGTAGCCGATCGCTACATCAAAGACGGCAGGGACACTCGGTTCGAGCTGGCCGAAGTGGAATGGGTGGAGATGGACGCGATCTCACCTATCGCAAAGTTGACGCATGAGTTCATGCCTGATCATATCACGGAGGACATCGAACTGACGGGCATGGATTTCGGCGGTTATTATTTCGAGTGGTTCGCCAACATTCCCGCATGGCGCGATTATCAATATATGCATGATCCAGCGCCTTCTCTCGGTTATCTGCGCCGCGCCATAAAGGCGCTGGTTTTTCAGCAGGGTCCGGGCCGTTGGGTCGGCAAATGCCCTCAGCACATGGAGCAGTTGACGGCGGTGGCCAAGGCATTCCCGGGCGCCTTCATCGTGATCAATCATCGCGATCCGGTCGCGTCGATCCAGTCCGGCATTACTATGCTGGGCTATTCCGCACGCTTCACCCAAAACCGCCTGGATCTTGATCAGATCGCCACTTACTGGATCGAACGGTACGAGCATCTCCTGCGGCGCTGCGTGGAAGACCGGGAGGCGCTTGATCCGGGCCGCACCTATGACCTCTATTTTCACAGGCTGATGGCGGACCCGCTCGGCGAAATCGAGGCCATTTATCACAAGGCCGGACTTGCGTTCGATGACGTGGCCCGCGCCTCGATACAGAAGGCAGTCGACGCCAATCGGCGGGGCAAGCATGGCCAGCTCGCTTACGATCTCAAAGGAGATTTCGGGGTTGATCCCGCGCAACTGCGCAAGCGCTTCGACTTCTACTTCAACCGCTTTCCCGAAGTCCGGCCGGAGGTGAACTGACATGGCAGACAGTCTGTTTGACCTGAGTGGAAAGGTCGCACTTGTGACGGGCGCGAATTCCGGTCTCGGGCTCGGAATGGCTCATGCTCTCGCCCGCGCCGGGGCCGATGTGATCATCTGGGGGCGTCGGGAAGACCGCAATGCGGCGGCGGCCGAAGAGCTTCGCGTCCACGGGAGGCGGGTGGCTCATCGGATGGTGGATGTCGCCACCGAACAGGACGTCGTCGAGGGCTTTGCCGACGCGGTGAGCGAATTCGGCCGCGTGGACTGCGCGATTGCCAATGCGGGTGTGACGAACTTCACGCCCTTCACGGAAATGACGAATTCCGTTTGGCACGATCTGCTCGCCATCAACCTGCACGGTGCATTTTACACGTGCCGCGAAGCCGCCCGCCACATGAAGAAGCGGGCAGAGGCAGGCGACCCCGGCGGCTCGATAATTCTGAACGGCAGCCTTTTGGTTTTTGCCGGTAACCCAGGCATGGAGCATTACGCAGCCGCCAAGGGCGGGTTGAATTCCATGTCGAAGGGGCTGGCAGTGGAGCTCGCCCCTTATGGCGTTCGCGTCAACGTCATCTGCCCAGGCTATTTCGCGTCTGACCTGGGCGACCAAGATTCCCCCATGGCCGTTGCCCTGCTGCAGAAAGTTCCTCTCGGGCGTATCGGTCGCGCCGAAAATCTCGACGGGATCATCATCTATCTGGCAAGCGACATGTCGTCATACCATACAGGCGATTCGATCACGATCGATGGCGGCATCATGGCCAGATGCTTCTAGGCGGCCCGTTTCGACGCGAGGACGAGATTGCGACCGAAGGCGAAGGACCGATTGCCGTCACGCATTACGCAGCTGAAGGTCGGCGAGGTGGACCCCGGGAAGGCCGCCCTTGCGGGCTAGGCCGCCGGCGGTGCGGGCCGCCTCGGCGATACAAGCCTCCGCCGTCTTATCCCTTTTCAAAATCGGGGGCGCGCTTCTCGAAATAGGATCGCAGCCCTTCGCGGCATTCCGCCGATGCGCCAGCCCGCACCATCGATTGCAGCTCATTCTCCAGTTGCGTTTCGTATGCCGTTTCGAACGTCGTGCGCAAAAGGGCGCGCGCGGCGCCCACCGCACCGGTCGCGGCGCTCGCGAGGCGGACTGCGGTCGCCTCCCCCTCGGCCGCGAGTGCATCATCCTCCACGCATCTGGTCACGATGCCGATCGCCTCGGCCTCGTCGGCTTTGATCCGACGGTTGGTCAGGATGATTTCCTGCGCCTTGCGCAACCCCACCAACCGCGGAAGCCACCAACTCATCCCGCCATCCGCAGTCAGCCCCAGCAAGCCATAGGCCGCCGTGAAGTGGGCGGAGCGCGCGCACAGGACGACATCGCCCGCCAGGGCGAGGCTGAACCCCGCGCCCGCCGCCGGACCGTTGACCAGCACCAGCAGCGGCTTGGCCATACGCGCAAACCCGGCGATCGCTCGGTGCAACGTGCCTGCCAGGTCGCTCAGCAGCGAATCCACCCCATCGTCGGCGGTCCTGAAGCTTTCCACGTCGCCACCGGCGCAGAACAGGCGGCCCGCGCCCGTGAGCACGACGCAGCGAATCGCGGTGTCGGTCTGACAGCGGGTCGATACCTCCGCCAGCGCGCGCGCCATGGGAAGATCGATGGCATTGCCCGACTGCGGCCGGTTAAGCGTCACGCGCGCGATTCCTGCGGCGAGATCGAACAGGACGGGCGAGCCGCTCACCTGGGCGACATCCGGATCGCGCCATCGAGGCGGATCACTTCGCCGTTCAGCATCGGGTTGGCGATGATGCATTCGGCCAGTTGCGCATATTCCTCCGGCTTGCCCAGACGGCTGGGGAAAGGCACCTGCATGCCAAGCGACTCCTGCGCCTCCGCCGGCAGGGATGCGAGCATCGGCGTCCAGAAGATGCCGGGCGCGATAGTCATCACACGAATGCCGTAGCGAGCAAATTCACGCGCGATCGGGAGTGCCATGGCGGCCACGCCGCCCTTGGAGGCCGAATACGCAGCCTGGCCTACCTGCCCTTCAAATGCGGCGACCGACGCGGTGTTGATAATGACGCCGCGTTCTTCGCCTAAAGGTTCGGCATCGTGAATACGGGCAGCGAATTTCGACAGTACGTTAAACGTGCCGATCAGGTTGATGTTCACGATCTTTGCGAAGTCGGCCAACGCGATCGGGCTGCCGTCGCGGTTGATGACCTTGGCAGGTGGCGCGATGCCGGCACAGCTGACCAGGATCCGAGCCTTGTCGTGTTTTTCCTCCGCCTGGAGGATCGCGGCCTTGACCGCCTGCTCGTTGGTGACGTCGACGGAGATGAATTGGCCGCCGATCTCGGAGGCTACCGCCTCGCCGGTTTCGGCATTGAGATCGAACACCGTAACTCTCGCCCCGGCGGCCGCCAGCCGCCTTGCAGTGGCCGCGCCAAGACCGGAAGCCCCGCCGGTTACAATTGCCGCTACGGTATCAATTTTCAAAATCGATCTCCTTTCTTGAATCCGTAAGCAAGGCGGCAGTGCCTAGCCGTCATCGCCGGGTAAGGAATCAACGCCGCTCTCACGGCCGCGCACATCAGCGCGAACTTTGCTCCTTGATTCACGCCCGCAAGCCCGAGCGGCATTCCTAGCAGGCCGCCGCGCATTCGGTCCGCACGGCGCTACCGATTAATCTACTGACGAATGGCTTTCCTATCGACAAGTTATTTCGTCCCAGCCCGCTTGATCCCACAACGGCCGCGCATTTTTTGGCCGACAAAAGACTGGCGCCTTGGCGCCGAGATCAGGACCGCGGTTATGCAAAGCTGCGGCATCCCCGGACGGAATGCCGACTTCTCGGCTCCCAGTCCACAAATGGGTAATGCGCCGACACGGCTTTCCCGTTTATGTGCGCTGCCGACAATTTGCCGCACACGGCAAGCTGATGGAGAGACGGCATGGCTGAATATGATCTGGTCGTACGCGGCGGAACAATCATCGACGGCCAAGGCAATACCCCTGTCCGTGCGGACGTGGCGATCCGAAACGGGCTTATTGTCGCCGTAGGTCGTGTTGACGGGCGCGGTATTAGGGAAATCGATGCGGACGGATGCATCGTCACACCGGGCTTCGTCGATGTGCATACCCATTATGATGGGCAGATCACCTGGGAAAACCGCATGGTCCCCTCATCCAACCACGGCGTTACGACGGTGGTCATGGGCAATTGCGGCGTCGGCTTTGCGCCCAGCCGACCGGATGACCATGAAATGGTCATCAAGCTGATGGAGGGCGTGGAGGATATTCCCGAGGTGGTGATGGCGCAGGGCGTTCCGTGGAACTGGACCAGCTTCCCTGACTATCTCGACGCGCTTGAGCAGCGCGCTTCGGACGTCGACTTCGCGACGCAGCTTCCGCACAGCCCCCTTCGCGTCTTTGTCATGGGGCGGCGTGGCGTCGATCTGGAACCCGCGACCCAAGCCGACCTGGCCGAAATGCGTCGGCTTGTGGCCGAAGCTGTGCACGCCGGGGCCTTGGGCGTCTCCACGTCCCGCAGCCTCTTCCATCGTTTCCGCAACGGCGATCCCGCGCCGTCCGTCGGCACGGGCGAAGAGGAACTGCGCGCGCTGGCACTGGGCCTGAAAGATGCGGGCGCGGGCGTGTTTCAGTGCATCCCCAGTCTCGAAAGCACGGCGGAAGTGGAAATGGGCGTGTTCCGGGAGGTGGCGCGCACGTCCGGCCGGCCGGTCAATTTCAGCCTGCTTCTCCCGAACAGCGATTATGTCGACGCGCTGCACGACGCCGCCCGTGAGGGACTGACGATCCGCGCACATTTCGCGCCCCGCGCGACAGGCGTTCTTTTCGGCCTGGACCTCAGCTACCACCCCTTTTCGCTGCATCCCAGTTACCGCGCGATCGCACAGGCACCGTTGGCCGAGAAGGTCGAGCGGATGCGCGATCCCGCCTTCCGACGCCAGTTGATGGCGGAAGGCCCCGACGATCCCAACCCGGCGTTCGTGAAAATCGTCGACATGCGCGAGTATCTGTTCCTGTTCCGGGATCCGCTCGACTACCATCTGTCGCTCGAGGATAGCCTGGGCGTGCAGGCGCGACTTCGGGGCATCGCGCTGGACGACCTGATTTATGACACGCTGCTGGAAGATGAGGGGCGCGCAATCCTGGGCCTCTTCTCCACAGAGCCCCGCACCTATGTGGCGGCAATGCACCCGCTCGTTGAATCCGATCTGGCAATAATGGGTCTGGGAGACGGAGGCGCGCATTATGGGATGATCTGCGATGCCGCCTATACCAGCTACATGCTGACGCAGCGACGGAACGGGCCGCTGGGCCACAGCCTGCCCGCGCTGATCCAGGCGATGACCAACCGGCCTGCAGCGGCCGTGGGCCTCAACGACCGGGGGGTCATCGCGCAAGGATACAAAGGCGATCTGAATATTATCGATCTCGATCGGCTGACGCTCTACCGGCCCGAGATAGTCCGGGATCTGCCTGCTGGCGGCAAGCGTCTCTTCCAGCCGTCGACAGGATATCGCGCAACCGTCGTGAGCGGCGTCGTGACCCAGCAAGACGACCAGCCGACCGGCGCGCTGCCGGGTCGGCTGGTGCGTGGCGCGCGGCAAGCACCAGCGGTCCCGCGCATGGCAGCCTGACCCGCAGGCGGCATCGGGGCCGTAGTCAAGGTCCGCCCGGCCGCCAACCGCAATGCTTCAGAGTCGCCTGTTAGGAGGCATTATCTCATGGGAGATATCATGCCGCCGAAACGGCGGATTCCTTGTATCGACCATGGCACCGTGTAGACGGCATGCTCATCGCGCACGATGATGACAAGAGACCGATAATGTCGATCGCCATGCCCAAACCGGACGCACAGACGTTGGCAAAGCGCGCCCATATCGTGGCGGCGCTGCGTAAAATCGTGCCTGGCGAAGGGGTAATCGACGATCCCGATAGCCTGCGGCCCTGGGAATCGGACGGACTGACTGCCTATCGCCAGCAACCGATGGTCGTCGTGCTGCCGGAAACGGTGGAGCAGGTATGCCAGGTGCTGCGCTGGTGCGAGCGCGAGAATGTGAAGGTGGTGCCGCGCGGATCGGGGACGTCCCTTTCGGGCGGCGCGCTTCCGCTCGAAGATGCGGTCCTACTCGCCATGGGGAAATTCAAGCGCATTCTCGAGATCGACTATGAGGATCGCATCGCTGTCGTGCAGCCCGGCGTCACCAACCTCGCGATCACCCAGGCGGTGGAAGGCAAGGGCTTTTATTACGCACCCGATCCATCGAGCCAGATCGCCTGTTCGATCGGCGGAAATGTCGCGGAGAACTCCGGCGGGGTCCATTGCCTGAAATACGGGCTGACGACGAACAATGTTCTGGGCGTCGAGCTGGTGCTGATGAACGGAGAGGTCGTGCGCCTCGGCGGGCGACATCTCGACGCCGGCGGGCTGGACTTGCTGGGCGTCGTCGTCGGGTCGGAAGGTCTGCTCGGCGTGGTGACGGAAGTGACGGTGCGCATCCTGCCCAAGCCGGAAACGGCGCGCGCCGTTCTGGTCGGCTTTGCCGACGCAGAAAGCGCCGGAGCCTGCGTCGCTCAGGTGATCGCCGAGGGGATCATCCCGGCGGGTATGGAGATGATGGATCGTCCCGCCATCCATGCCGCCGAGGCCTTCGTGAATGTGGGTTATCCGCTGGACGTGGGGGCGCTGCTGATCATCGAAGTGGACGGGCCATCGGCGGAATGCGATCATCTGATAGCCGAAATCGCGGGTATTGCCGACGCCAACGGCGCGGTGACTTCGCGCGTCTCACAGGATGAGGCCGAGCGCGTCGCTTTCTGGGCCGGGCGCAAGGCCGCGTTTCCCGCAGTTGGCCGGATCTCTCCCGATTATTATTGCATGGACGGGACCATTCCCCGACGCCGCCTCCCCGATGTGCTACGCAGAATGGAGGAGTTGTCGCAGAAATACGGATTGGGCGTCGCGAACGTTTTCCATGCCGGCGACGGCAATCTCCATCCCCTCATCCTGTACGATGCCAATATTCCGGGCGAACTTGATCGTGCGGAGGAATTCGGAAACGACATCTTACGGCTATGCGTCGAGGTAGGAGGCGTATTGACCGGCGAGCACGGCGTGGGAATCGAAAAGCGTGATCTGATGCCCGAAATGTTCAGCGATATCGACCTGAAGCAGCAGCAGAGCGTCAAATGCGCCTTCGACCCCGGGCTGTTGCTCAATCCCGGAAAGGTCTTCCCGACGCTGCATCGCTGTGCAGAACTCGGCCGCATGCATGTTCACCACGGCGCTCTCCCGCACCCCGATCTGCCGAGATTTTGATGCTCACTCCCAGAGACACACGCGATCTCGCGGAGATCGTGGCCAGCGCTGCCGCGGATGGCACGAAGCTGGAACTGTCCGGTGGGGGAACGAAGACAGATTTCGGCGCACCCAGACAAAGCCAAATCGTCGCCTTGCGGCAGATTGCGGGCATCGTCGATTATGATTCCGCTGAACTCGTCCTGACCGTCCGTCCGGGCACATCGCTGGCCGAGATCGACGCGCTGATCGCGGCCGAGGGGCAAATGCTCGCCTTCGAGCCTTGGGGCGATCCGGCTGCGACGATCGGTGGTACGGTGGCGGCCGGCGTTGCCGGATCGCGGCGGGTAACGGCGGGGAGCGCTCGAGACCATCTGTTGGGCTTTACCGCCGTTTCCGGACGAGGCCAGACGTTCGTCGCGGGCGCGAAAGTCGTGAAAAACGTGACCGGTTATGACCTCCCCAAGTTGATGGCGGGGTCATGGGGACGGCTCGGTGCGATGACCGAGATTACACTCAAGGTACTCCCGAGGCCACGGCAGACGGTGACGCTGGCGGCAAGAAGCATCACGCCGGAAGGTGCTTATGCCGTCATGGCCTGCGCCCTGGGCAGCAATGCGGATGTTTCGGCCGCAGCGGCGCTTCCGACTGGCGAGGTTCTGCTGCGGGTGGCGGGATTTGCGGCTTCCGTAGAGGCGCGCTGTGTCACATTGCCTCGCTTGCTCGCCGGCCATTGCTCCTTCGAGCGCATGCCGGAGGAGGAAGCCGCGCCTCTCTGGCGAAAAGCCATGTCGGGCGACGCCGTTCACGGCGATATCCTGTGGGACGTGCATTTGCCTCCACGCTATGCGACCGGCCTGATCAAGGCCCTGGAGCCGCTGGGAATCAACTGGTCGATGGACTGGGGTGGCGGCCGCCTCTGGATCGGCACGGACGAGCGCGGCGGGCAGGTGCGGGACGAAGCGGCAAAACTCGGCGGCGAGGCGAAACTTGCGCGTGCGCCCGCTGAAATGCGGGCGCATATCCCGGTCTTTCACCCTCGCCAATCCGGGGTCGCCATGCTCGAACAGCGCGTACGGCGTGCGTTCGATCCCGCCGGCGTCTTCGTCACCGGTCGCTTTATGGAGGATGCGGATGCAGACCAGTTTCCCGCCTGAGGCGCTGGCAGACCCGGCGATGCAATCGTCCGAGCAGGTCATCCGCAAGTGCGTGCACTGCGGATTCTGCACCGCGACGTGCCCGACGTATGTACTGTTGGGAGACGAACTCGATTCTCCGCGCGGGCGCATCTACCTGATGAAGGACATGCTGGAAAATCAGCGCGTCCCTAGCCCCGAGGTGGTCAAACATGTCGATCGTTGTCTGTCATGTCTTTCCTGCATGACCACCTGCCCCTCCGGGGTGAATTACATGCACCTGGCGGATCACGCGCGGACTTATATCAACGACAATTACAAGCGACCCGCCGGCGATCGGTTCATTCGCGGCTTGCTGGCCGCCGTTCTGCCCTATCAATCCCGGTTTCGCTGGTCGCTGATCTTGGCGCCGATTGCCAAGCCGATGAGGCCGCTATTCCGTATGATCCCGGCGCTCAAGCCGCTCGCGGCGATGCTCGACCTGGCGCCAGCGGATGTCCGGGCGCCCGCCTCGTTACAGTCGACGGCGGTGCCGGGCGCCAAGGGCCGGGTCGCATTGCTGCAAGGATGCGCAGAGCCGGTGCTCAGGCCGGAATTCCGCGAGGCCACCGTGCGCCTGCTCAATCGCTGCGGCCACGACGTGGTGTTTGCAGCGGGAGAGGGTTGCTGCGGCGCTCTGGTCCATCATATGGGGCGCGAGGACGACGCCATCGCCGCCGCTCGCCGCAATGTCGATGCCTGGACCGCGCTGATCGAAGATCGGGGTCTCGACGGCATCATCGTGACCGCTTCGGGCTGCGGCACCATGATCAAGGATTACGGATTTTTGCTGCGCAATGATTTGGACTATGCCGAAAAGGCGGCCCGTGTCAGCGCGCTCACGATGGATGCCTCCGAATATCTCGCGCGCATCGATTTGCCCGTGGCCGAGACGAGTGGAATAGTCGTTGCCTACCATCCGGCTTGCTCGCTTCAGCACGGCCAGAAAGTGACGGAAACGCCCAAGCGCTTGCTCACGCTTGCCGGCTACACCGTGCGCACACCGGCAGAAGCGCATTTATGCTGCGGTTCGGCTGGCACGTACAACATCCTGCAACCGGAGATCGCGGACACGCTGGGCAAGCGGAAAGCCGGGAATATCGACAACCTGGATGCGGACGTGATTGCCACTGGCAATATCGGTTGCGCGACCCAGATTGCACGGTTTTCCGGCATCCCGGTCGTGCACACCGTCGAACTGCTCGACTGGGCGACCGGCGGTCCCCGACCTGCGGCCCTGAACAACCTTTCCCGGAGTAAAAAACTATGACACGCATTTCACTCGATCAGGCTCAAACCATCGTGACGGCAGCACTGAAGGAGGGGCGCACGCTTGGCCTGAAGCCGCTCAGCGTGGTGGTACTGGATGCCGGCGGGCACATGGTGGCGTTCGCCCGCGAGGATGGATCGTCCAATCTGCGCCCGCAGATCGCCACCGCCAAGGCCTCGGGCGCCTTGGCGCTGGGCGTATCATCGCGCGCCATCGGTGATATGGCAATCGAACGCCCAACCTTCGTCAACGCAGCGGCAGGGCTGAACCCGGCCGGCATCGTTCCCGCAGCCGGCGGCGTGCTCATACGCGACGAAAGCGGTGATCTGCTTGGCGCGGTAGGTGTGACGGGCGACACCAGTGACAATGACGAGAAGGCTGCAATCGCTGGTGTCGCCGCCGCCGGCCTGTCGGTCTGACAGTGGATTCAGCGTGCCGCGGGCGACTTCCTGCGGCTACGCGCTCGACGGCATGGCAAAAGGGCGAAGTGATCATCGCTTCGCCCTTGCCTTATCTGGTACCTTGACAGCCGAAGCGCCTCAATGGCGCGCTTCGAATTCCTTGGACGCGCGGAATTCATTGTCGATCGCGTCCCGGTAAGTCATGCCGAAATTCTCGTCGATCAGCGTGTTATAGGCCATGATGATCCTGCGATCATGCTTGGCGATGTCGCGGGCGAGCGCCTTTGCCTCCTCAAGGAGCATGTCCGGCTCCACAAGCCTGTTCACCAGTCCCCACCGTTCCGCGGTGGCCGCGTCAATGAGCCGACTGGACAACGCCATCTCCTTCGCCCTGCTCACGCCGATCAGGTGCGGAAGGAGGGAACTCAGCAGCGCTCCGGGAAGCAGGCCGACACGCGCATGGGCATCGCCGAAACGAGCGGTCGTCGATGCTATTCTGATGTCGCAGCACAGCGCGAGTTCCAGCCCTCCTGCAACCGCAACCCCGTTGATCGCTCCAATGACCACGCCCTGAAAGCTTGCCAGGCCGAAACGGGTATGACCAAAGCCGATGGAGTCGTCGCTCGGGCCAGTAATTCCCTCGCCCGATGCCATCTCCTTCATATCGAGACCAGCGCAGAAGGCGCGCTCTCCCGCACCCGTCAGCACGACGACCAGAACGTCTTCGCCAAAGCCCGAAAAGGCCTTCTCCATGGCCTCGAACACGGCGCGTGACAGCGAGTTCATCGCCTCGGGCCGATTGATGGTGACGACAGCGACGGGTCCCTCCTGGCTCACCGTCAAGACAGGGGTCTCTTGAGTGGATTCAGACATGAGGGATGCTCCGAAAGAGATCGGGAGGGGTCGAAACGCAGATACCGAAGCAATGCGCAACCCACCGGTGGCGGCGTGAACCTGCGAACGCAACGGCTAATCCGCGACATGCCCCGGCTATCGGATATGTAATGCGAGGCGAAGCCGGGACGACGAATACGGATCGCTAGCGCATATTCAGGTTCACCACGATCCTTCCGGCGCTCTCGCCCTTCGCTGCCTCGGCCATGACAAGGGCATAGTCCTCGATCGGATAGTTTCGGGCGACGGCCGGGCGCAATCTGCCCGCGCTGGCCAGATCGAGGAGATGCGCCATGTTCGCGGCCGCCTTGTCCGGTTGCGAAAGATAGAATTGGCGTATGTTCACGCCGACGAGACTCGCTCCCTTGAGCAGGGGAAGGTTGGTCCGCAAGCTGGCGATGCCGCCAGGGAAACCCACGATAAGGTGACGGCCGCACCACGCAAGGCTGCGAAAGGCCGCATCGGTGGCGGCTCCGCCGATCGGATCGAATACCACGTCGACCGGCATGCCGCCGTTCGCGGCTTTCACCGCATCCCGCCAATCGGCGGCGCGCGCGTCGATGGTTGCGTCCGCGCCCCCTCCGGTGGCGAGCGCACGCTTTTCATGCGTGGAGGCGGACGCGATGACATGGGCCCCCAGCACCTTCGCCACCTGCACCGCCGCGTAGCCCGTTGCCCCTCCAGCGCCCAGTACCAGCACCGTTTCGCCCGGTCGGACATGCGCTCGGTCCACCAGGGCGTGCCAGGCGGTGGAAAAGCTGGCCGGAAAAACAGCAGCCTCGACCAGGTCGATGCCGGGCGGGATCGGCGTGACGGCGTCGCGCGGCAAAACACATTCGTCCGCGAGCAGGCCATACCAGCCGCCGCAGACCACGCGATCGCCGACGGACACGTCGGGCACGTCGGGCGCGGTTTCGATCACCACGCCGGCCGCTTCGCTGCCAGGGATGAAGGGGACCGGCGGTTTGACCTGATAATTGCCCTCCGCCGTCAGGACATCGACATAACTGATACCCACCGCCACAAGAGCAACCCGCACTTCCCCTGCCTCGAGCTGCGGCCTTGGGAGGTGACGGAGCGTATAGTGACCAACAGGCCCGAGTTCGTCGGCCACGACGGCGCGATACATGCTTTGCCTCTCGCGCTTCGGTGGAGACGAGGCGCCGGCCGCCCCCACCTCGCTCAGTTTGTACGTCACCCCGCCCAAGCGCCCGTGGTCAACGAACCAAAACGGTCTTGAAATGGAGAAACTCGTCAATTCCGGCCTTGCCGCCTTCCTTGCCGTAACCGCTCAGGCCGAGCCCCCCGAAGGGTGCATTGTAGGTCAGCGGAGCGCCGCCGTTAACGCCCACCGTGCCGGACCGCAACTGGCCGATCAGGCGCCTGACGCGCTTGGCATCGCCGCTCTGGATGTAAGCCGAAAGACCGTAGCCGGTGCCGTTTGCAAGCGCGACCGCTTCCTCTTCTGACCTGAAACGCATCACGGAGATGACCGGGCCGAAAATCTCCTTCTGCGCAATCGAACTGTTGGGATCGACATCGGCAAGAACGGTCGGAGCCAGAAACCAGCCGGTGCCGAGTTCTCCGTCAAGTCGCTTGCCCCCCGTGACGATGCGGCCCGCGCCCGTGCTGGCTGCTTCATCGACGATCCCCAGAATCCGGTCGCTCGACGCTCGACTGATCACCGGACCGACGATCGTGTCGTCGGCCAGCGGATCGCCGACCTTCAGCGACGTAACGACAGCTTCCAACCGCCCCACGAAGTCCGAATACACCTCATCCTGCACCAGAACGCGGGTCGGCAACGCGCAACCCTGGCCGGCATTGGCAAGACCCATCAGCGCGGTATGCTGACACGCCGCGTCAAGATCCGCATCCGCAAAGACGAGATTTGCGGATTTGCCGCCCAGTTCCAGCACGGCGGGCGTCAGATTGCGCGCGGCGGCTTCAAGAATGCGATGCGCGGTAGCCGGGCCGCCCGTGAAGGTGATTTTCGCGATACCCGGATGGCCAGTCAGGGCGGTGCCCGCCTCGACACCGCCATGAACCAGATTGATCACGCCATCGGGCACGCCGGCCTCCCGCGCGAGATCAAGGAACAACTGAGAAGAAAAAGGCGCGATTTCCGCAGGCTTCAGGACGACGGTATTGCCCGCAGCGAGCGCTGGGATCACTTTCATGCCAAGCGAGATGAGGGGGCCGTTCCATGTCACGATGACGGCAACCGCGCCGAGCGGTTCGGGGATGGTGTAAACGAAGCCGGACTCTTCGTCGTGCGTGACAACCTGTCCTTCCAGCTTGTCCGCCCAGCCGGCATAATAATTGGTGAACTGTCGCGCCAGTAGCGCCAAATGACGATTGAAAGCGATAACACCGCCGAATTCGAGCGCTGAAAGTCGCGCGAGTTGCTCGCTATTCTCATCGATCAGCGTGGCGAGCCGCTCCAGAATTTGCCGACGCCTTTCCGGGGCTGTACTGCGCCAGCCGGGAAAGGCCGCGTTCGCCGCCGCTACCGCAGCATCGACTTCGCGTGCTCCGGCCAACGGCACAATCGCTTGCGCCTGCCCCGTTGCCGGATTGATATGTTCGAATGTCCCCGCCGAGCCGCTGGCATGGGCGACCCCAGCTATGACATGCCGAAGGTTCGGAATTTCGGCGGCGGCATCGCGATGCCGGTTCAACAGAGACATGTAAGGCAACTCCTGCGATATGATATTGGCGAGTGACCGAAATCACCAGGCGAGATGAAGGCTCTCGACTGAAAGGATATTCCCGATCCAAGCCGGCATTCCGTCGTTAGGATCACCGACGATGCGGAATGTGGACACGCAATCGAACCAGCTTTCCATCGCGACTTTCAGTTCGCGCCGTGCCAGCGGCGCGCCGAGACAATGGTGGAGGCCGTAGCCGAAACTCAGATGACGATTGGGGCTCCGGTCGATATTAACATCGTCGGGATTTTCGAACGCTTGCGGGTCTCGATTGGCAAGCTCGGTCCCCAGGGTAATCATGTCACCCTTGCGGATATTGACGCCCGCGATCTCAAAATCCTCGACGGCCGTCCTCGCACTGCTGACAACTGAGTAAACCCTGAGCAGTTCTTCGATCGCGCCTGGGATCAACGACCTGTCGGCCCGGAGACGGGTTTGCACGTCGGGGTTCATGGCAAGATAGCGGAAATGCCATCCCAGCGACGCGGACACAGTGTCCATGCCGCCTACGAAAACGTTGAACGACAATGCGAACTTTTCCTCGTCGTTGATCGGCCTCTCGCCAATCCGGGCCGTCGCGATGTGCGAGATGATGTCGTCACGGGGAGCAGCCTCGGCAGTCCTGACCTGCTCTTCCAGATAGCTCTTGATCCCAGCCAGCGCTCGCCCCTTTTCCGACGGGTCGGGATGATAGGTGATCGTCGACGCAAGGTCATTCAGCATATCGATGTCTTCGAACGGCAGGCCCATGAGGCGAAGGAACACGCCGACAGGGAAACGGCGCGCGTATTCTGCCATGAACTCGCACGCGCCACGAGGCCTGAGGCTCTGCACAAGTTCGTCGGACAGCAGCCGGATGGAAGGCAGCAACTTGTCGAGCGGCCCGTTCATGAAGAATGGCCGGAGCACGCCTCGATACCCGGAATGATGTGGCGGGTCAGCCTCGGTTGGAACCATCCGCATAGCTTCCCCCAGCAGCGCACCGACCCCGGTCTGATTCTGAACCGACAATTGTTCGGTCTTGGAATATAATTCCTTGATCTGACTGAAGCGCGTGAAAATCCAGGTTCCCGCGCCACTTGCATGACTGTCGGGCGCGTAGAAAACCTCGTCGCCGTCCCGCAATTGCTCAATCAACTGATATGGTTCTGTTTTCGGCGGCAATGCACCCCAAAGCGGGAAGCTCTTCGTCACCGCGTTGCGACCAGTGTGATGCATCCTACCCTCCCGAAACAGGTTGTCGTAATAAAGCATGACGCCGCGACCAGTCTGCGAGGCGCCCGCCCGCAAATGGGGCGCTTGCATCCCCTGCCTTCTGTTAGAGAATAGACGAGATGCCGCCGCCCTCGACGCGCAGGGCTGCTCCGGTCGTCGCAGAGGCCTGATGAGACGCGATATAGACGACCATGTTGGCGACTTCTTCGGAGGTTGCCAGGCGCTGCAGCAACTGTGTCGGCCGATGATGAGCCGCCGCCTGGCGCTGCAGATCGAGCGAGGTAACACCCTGCTTCTGCGCGTTCGCCTCGATCTCCCGCTCGACATTTTCGGTCATCGTCAACCCGACGACGATCGAGTTGGACGTCACAGACGTTCCCTTTGCGGTTTCCGCCAATCCACGCCCCAATGCGATCAGCGCGGTCTTGCTTATTCCGTAATGCATGCGGTCCCGCGGTGTGGTGACGCCGGATTCGCTGGCAATAGAGATTACCCGGCCCCAATTCTTGGCGAGCATGCCGGGCATATAATGCCGCGCAAGACGAATGGCGCTCATAACGTTGGTTTCAAAGATACGAAACCATTGCTCGTCAGTGATGTCAAAGAATTCGACGCGCTCATACATGCCGACGTTGTTGACAAGAATGTCCGCGTCCCCGGCAAGCTCGATGAAATGAGCGACGCCGTCCTTGGAACTGAGATCCGCCGAGACCCCCACCACCCCCGAGCCGGGGAAGAGTCGCTTTAGATCCGCCACGGCGGCCTCAGTCACCTCCGGCCGCCGTCCGTTGACGACAACGTCCGCGCCCGCGTTCAACATCCCCTTGGCGATCGCCAAGCCAATGCCGCTGGTCGATGCCGTCACGATCGCCCGGTGACCACTCAAATCAATTTTCAACCCTGTTCTCCTAACAATATTAGACTAACCGACGATATATCCACGAAATCGGATCGATGCCTCAGGCAATCATGCAGTTCCCGTTTTGATGATTAACGGAACTCATCTCGCGGCTGCGAAGACCAGGGCCCGCCTTATCATGTCAGGCACCATCGTCTCCATCACAGCGTGACCAGCAGCTTTCGAGTGTCCATTGAGATACTGGAAATACCAGCCCTCCATGATCGCCACCAACTTTAACAGCGCCAACGCGACGTAATAGTTGATGTCGGACACGTCCAGGCCCGTCGCCATCGAATACCGCTCCGCCATGGCGGCGCGGCTGGGCATGTCGGCCCAATCCATGTAACTCGCATGGGTCGGCGGCTCACCCCTCTCCTGCCAACCCGCCAGCATCCAGCCGAGGTCAAGAAGCGGATCGCCGATCGTCGCGGTTTCCCAGTCGATGACGGCCGCCAGCCTTGGCGGCGCCTGGAGTGAGAACATGACGTTGACGAACTGATAATCGCCATGAATCAGCGCCGTACGCTGCGTCTGAGGGCGCGAGCAGCGCAAGGCGCTGCACAGGTCATCGATCCCGTCCAGAGGGCGTGAACGCGCACGTTCGAGCTGCGAGAGCCAGCGATCGACCTGCCGCTCTAGGAACCCGGCCGGCTTGCCGAATGCACCAAGCCCCAAGGCCTGATAATCCTCATTCCCGATCGCTGCCAGCGCGTCGACCAGATTTGTGGCCAGCGCACGTGCGCTGTCTGAACCGCGAAAACCCATCGGCAACGGCGCCCGCGGAGAAAAGCCGTCAATCCACTCCGTCATGATGAAGGGTGCGCCCAAAACTTCGCCATCGGCATCTTTGGCGACCAGCCGGGCATGAGGGATCACGCTTCCGCCCAAAGCCTCCAGCAAGGTCATTTCGCGCCGCAAAGTATCTGCGGTGCTGTCGTTGCGATGCGCTGTCGGAACACGCATCGCGTATGACCTGTCGCCGCGACAGACCCGATATGTGAGGTTGCTCGCTCCCCCGGAAACGGTCCGAACATCTACGTCCGATGTCGATCCGCCCAATGCCATGTCCAGCCAACGCGCGAGCTTTGGCAGATCAATTGCAAAACCGTCCGACAACGCATCCTCCGAACCTCATCTGCGACGGTGATTGAAATTCTATCAGTCGTCAAATAGAATTCCCAACGTCAAAGGGCGTGCGAATAAGGTGTTGGTCCCTTTGCCGGACGAACCTGCCGCAGAGCAAAACTCGATAGGCGATATGGTACGGTTTCACACGATATGGGCAGGCCTGCTGTGCCAGGCGTTGCGACACGCACATCGAGTGACCACCCCGGCTTTACAAATGCGGCATGGTCGCGAGCAACGTGTCAAGACTGCCGCCATCAAGACTCCGGCAGGTTTCGGACGCCGTAGCATGGTTGGGGGAGCGTGGCCGTAGGGCGCATCGCCTATTTCTGATCGGGAAGCCGCGAACTATCCACTACCCCATGATGGTCCGACAAGATTACGAGGTGTCCGCGATCCGCGACTGCCTTTGCCGCGTTATAGCACGTCCGATCGGGCACTTGAAAATGATGATAGCGCTTGTCGTACGTCCTATGGTTCATCACGGCAATAAAGCTCGGCGTTGTCCGAATACAATCTGGATCGGTGAGAAATAACAGGTCACTATATCTACCTTCGCCCGTTTCGATACATAGCGTGGAAGCGCGGAGGTAACATCGAGTTGGACCGGAATACAGGACATGACAATACTATTCATTCCCTCATTCCAGAAACATAGATCGTTGCTGCGCCTGACGACAAGTCGGCAGCGCCGACACCATGATCAATCACATCCGTGGTGGACACATCCTCCCGGCAATGCCCACAGAGCCTTGGATGGTGCGCCTCGCGAACCCACTAGCTGGAATCAACGGAGATCATGGTATGAATGCGGTGCGATACGACGTGACGGACAATGTTGCAGTCCTCACGGTGGAATATCCGCCGGTGAATGCACTTAGCGCAGCCGTTCGCACCGGATTGGGCGAAGGCCTGGCGCACGCCAAAAGCGATTCGGCCGTGATCGCGGTCGTGATCGTCGGCGGCGGGGGAACCTTCATTGCAGGGGCGGACATCACCGAATTCGGCACCGAGAAGTCGAAGATTCTGCCAAGCTTGCCAGACCTTCAGCACAGTCTCGAAACCTTTCCCAAGCCGACGGTCGCCGCCATTCACGGCACGGCCCTGGGGGGAGGGTTCGAACTCGCGCTCACCTGCCATGCGCGTGTCGCCCTGGCATCGGCAAAGGTCGGCCTACCCGAGGTGAACCTGGGACTTTTGCCGGGCGCGGGCGGGACCCAGCGCCTGCCCCGACTGGTCGGTCCGGAGGTCGCGATCGACCTTATCACCACCGGAAGGCATATCTCGGCGGCCAGGGCGCTCGAACTGGGAATCATCGACGCGGTCGTTGAAGACTTGGTCATGGGCGCGATCGATCACGCCCGCAGGATGGCGACTCATGGCGCGACACTGACGCCGGTGATCGAGCGTAACGAGAAGGTCGAAGGCATTAGCCCGGACCTGTTCACCAAGGCTCGCCAAAGCGTCGCTAAAAAGGCGCGTGGCAAGATCGCCCCCCTCGTCATCATCGACTGTATCGAAGCTGCCTGCACGCTGCCGCCCGCCGAAGGACTGGCTTTCGAGATCGCGAAATTCCGGGAGCTTTATGCAAGCGACCAGCGCGCGGCCCTGATGCACTATTTCTTCGCTGAGCGGGAAGCGCGCCGCGTGCCCGGGCTCGCGGCCGAACCCAGGCCCATCGGCTCCGCCGCGGTCATCGGCGCGGGCACCATGGGGGGCGGCATCGCGATGGTTTTCGCGAACGCCGGCATTCCCGTCCATCTGACCGACATCAGCGAGGACGCCGTATCCAGGGGAATCAATCTGATCCGCAAGAATTACGACGTGTCGGTGGGCCGGGGTTCGATGACACAGGCAACCGCCGACAAGGCCCTCGCACTGATTGCGACCGCTACCGATTATGCCGACTTTGCCGACGCAGATATCGTGGTGGAAGCCGCGTTCGAGCGCATGGATATCAAGCGCGACATCTTTTCCCGACTTGATGCGGTGATGAAGCCCGATGCCATCCTCGGCACCAATACGTCGTCGCTCGACATCGATGCCATTGCGGCCGCGACCAACCGACCCGGAAATGTGGTCGGCGTCCATTTCTTCTCGCCCGCCAATGTTATGAAGCTCCAGGAGAATATTCGGGGCAAGCTGACGTCGGAGCAAACCATCGCCACGGTCATGGCGCTGGGCAAGACATTGGGCAAGAACGTGGTTCTGGCAGGCAATTGCGATGGCTTCATCGGCAATCGGATGTTGCAATATTATACCGGCGAAGCCGAATTCCTGATGGAGCAGGGCGCGACCCCGGAGCAGATCGACCTGGTCGCCGAGAAGTTCGGCATGCCCATGGGCCCCATTTCCATGCGAGACATGAGCGGTTTGGACGTGGGCGTGCTGGTGCGCGAGGCGCGCAAGGCGACGCTGCCGCCAGGCGAGCGCTTTTCCCCGATACTCGAACGCCTCGTAGAGCGCGGTCGGCACGGCATGAAAACGGGCAAGGGTTTCTACCGTTACGAAGGCCGCGAAAAGCATCCGGACCCCGAAACCACGGATATCATCGAGCAGGTAGCGCGTGAACTGGGCGTCCAGCGCCGCACGTTCACGGATGAGGAAATCGAGTTCCGCCTGTTTGCCCCCCTTGTCAACGAAGGCGCCAAGGAAATCGAGGACGGCACCGCGATCCGGGCCAGCGATATCGATGTCGCCTGGGTGAACGGCTATGGCTTTCCGGCGCACAAGGGCGGCCCGATGTACTGGGGCGAGCAAGTCGGATTGCACCGGATTTACGAGGCCGCGCTGGGAGCGGCCCAACGCAATGGACCGCGCTGGGGCCCCGGCAAGCTTCTCGAACGTCTGGCGACCGAAGGAAAGGGCTGGAAGGATGCCTGAGCGACGCGGGCTCGACGCGCTTTTGCGACCCGCCTCGGTGGCCATGGTAGGCGCGTCCGCCGACGTCACCCGCATCGGAGGCCGGGCGTTGCGCCATCTCAAGGAAGTCGGCTTTGACGGCGACATCTATCCGGTCAATCCCGGTCGGAGCGAAGTTCAAGGCCTGAAGGCGTGGTCGACGATTGATGATCTTCCGGCGCGGGCGGACTGCGCCGTGCTCGCCCTGCCCGCGCCGGCCGTACTCCCCGCTATCGAAGCCTGCGCGCGCAAGGGCGTAGGCGCAGCGGTGATCTTCAGCGCGGGCTTTGCCGAAATGGGCGACGAAGGTGCCCGCCTGCAGGATCAGGTTCTCGACGTGGCGCGGCGCGCCGACATGCGCCTGCTCGGACCGAACTGCCTGGGCCTGTACAATCTGCACGCCAACGTCTTCCTGTCCTTCTCGGGCATCTTCGACGACGTGCGCGGCACCACGGGCCGGCTTGGTCTGGTGAGTCAGAGCGGTGGCTATGCCGGTGAGGTCGTCAAATCCGCGCGCGAGGTGAACCTCGATTTCGGAATCTGGATCACCACGGGCAACGAAGTCGATGTCGGGCTGGGCGAGGCAATGCAGTTTCTTGCCGAGAGCGACGATGTCGACGTCGTGATCGGTTACATAGAAGGGGTACGCGACAAGGTTTCCTTCTTTGCCGCGCTGGAAGCGGCACATAGCCGACGCAAGCCGGTCGTGTTGCTGAAGGTAGGGCGTACGGAGCAGGGCGCACGCGCAGCGGCATCGCACACCGCCTCTCTCGCCGGTTCCGATGGCGTGTACGACGCGGTGTTCGAGCGCTTTGGCGCATACCGCGCGCGCAGCACAGAGGAGATGCTGGACGTTGCTTATGCCGCCAGCCGTGGTCGCTTTCCACGCGGCAGGCGGATCGCCATCGTCACCAATTCCGGCGGCATCGGCGTGCAGGCTGCGGACTTCGCCGAAGACGAACGGCTCGCCGTACCGACGGCTTCGGCCGGTTTGCAGGATCGGCTGATGGAGCTTTCGCCAAATGGTGCCGCAGCCAACCCCATCGACCTTACCGGGCAGGTTGCCAACGATCCGCCGATGTTCGCCAAGGCGCTCGATGCCGTTGTTCAGTCGGGGGAATTCGACATGGCCTATTGCAATATCGGCCTGATCGCCGGCCTGCCGTTCATCCGCGACCCGTTGCTCAATAGCCTGAGAGAGTCTGCCGGACGCAACGCGGCCACGCCGATGGCCCTCTCCGTGACGGCGCCACAAGAGACCGTCCGTGCTTATGGCGATGCGGGGTTCATCTGTATTCGCGAGCCGGCGCGCGCGATCCGCGCTATGGCCGCCCTCGCGCAATTCCCCGTGGCCTGGGACCGCTCCTTGCCCGATGTGACGGCGCTGTATGGCCTGCCCCGGATCGAGGCGGGTCGGGAGTTTTCCGAAAAGACGGCCAAAGCTCTGCTGTCGGAGATCGGCATACCCTGCCCTCCCGAGTTCCTGGTTACGGACGCGGCGTCGGCACGAGAGGCCGGACAAAGCATTGGCGCGCCGATGGCCGTCAAGGTCGTTTCGCCCGATATTCTGCACAAGTCTGACGTCGGCGGCGTCGCCCTGAACGTGACGCCGCAGGAAATCGACACATGCGTCGAAAAGATGTTGGCCGACGTGTCAGCTGCCGTGCCCGACGCACGGATCACGGGCTTCCTCGTATCCCCGATGATCTCTGGCGGGACCGAGTGCATCGTCGGCGTCCATGGCGATCCGTTGCTCGGTCCGGTGGTGATGTTCGGCCTCGGCGGAGTGACCGTGGAACTGCTCAAGGACGTGGCCACCCGCCTGGCACCCGCCACGCCGGAGGAGGCGGTCGAGATGATCCGTTCCATCCGCAGTTTTCCGTTGCTCGACGGTTTCCGCGGCCGCGCCAAGGCGGATATTTCCGCTCTGGCGCAGGCCATCAGCTCCGTGTCCAGGCTCGCAGCGGCGAATGCGGATGTCATTGTCACGCTGGAGATCAATCCGCTGCGGGTCATGGACGAGGGCAAGGGGATTCTGGCTCTCGACGCCGTCATCGAAACAAGAGAGATCAAATGAGTGATAGCCGGTCCCGGCCCTACCCTGTGCTGGTTTCCCGGCGCTGATCACCTTATGCTGCGACAATCACTACAAAGGGATATCGTCCCATGAACGACAGTAAGCGTTGGTTCATTACCGGGGTTTCGAGCGGCTTTGGCAGGCTGCTTGCCGAAGCGGCCTTGGGAAGGGGCGATAGCGTGGTCGGCACGTTGCGGAATGCGGAGCAAATCGACCAGTTCGAGGCTCTGGCACCCGGACGCGCGCACGCCATCGTGCTTGACGTGACCGACAGGAAACGCATCCCGGGCGCCATACATGATGGCGTATCGACGTTGGGCGGTCTCGATATCCTCGTCAACAATGCAGGGTACGGGCTGGCGGGTGCGCTCGAGGAACTGGATGAGGATGAGATCGACCACGCAATCGAGACCAACCTGAGCGGCACGATCTATGTCACCAAGGCCGCCTTGCCTGCCCTGCGCGAAAGCAAGGGTCACATTCTCAATTTTTCGTCCATGGCAGGGCTGGTGGGGCTTCCCGGCATGGCAGCCTATTGCGCCGCCAAGCATGGCGTTGAAGGGTTCAGCGAATCCCTCAGCGGAGAGCTCAAGCCTTTTGGCATCAGCGTCACCCTGATCGAACCCGGCGGATTTCGCACCAATTTCTTCAAGGGGTCGGAGCGGATCGCGCGCGCGCCTCTCTCGATATATGATACCACGCCGGCCGGCATGACTCGTGCCGGACTATCGGGTGCAGGCGACCTGATGCCCGGCGATCCGGCAAGAGCCATAGGGGCGATCCTGATCGCGGTTGACGCACAGCACCCACCGCTGCGCCTTGTCCTCGGGGGCGATGCATTGAGCAGCGTCCGAAGCAAGCTGGAAAGCGTAAGCGCCAATCTGGCCGAATGGGAGCATGTCACGCTCAGCACCGGCTTTCCCAAACCATAACCTCCTTCCGTCAGGCGAGATAATGCAACCTCCCCGATCCGAAATCGTCCTTGCTGCTCTGCATGACGATGTCTGCGTGTTGACGCTCAACGACGCCGAACGGCTCAACCCGCTGTCCGATGACATGCGCCAGGCGTTCCTGGCTGCGCTGGAAGCTGCGATGACGGACGAAGCGGTCCGATCGATCGTTCTGACGGGCGCCGGCGGGAACTTCACGGCCGGAGCCGATATCCGGCAATTGATGCTTGCTGGCGGCCCGGATCCGGCGCGATCACGGCGTCGTCTCACGCCGCTGCACCGTGCGGTCGAGATCATCGCGGGAGGACCGAAGCCCGTCATCGCAGCAGTCGAGGGGGCAGCGTTCGGTGCCGGTCTGTCGTTTGCGTCGGCATGCGATTTCGTGATCGCCGGAGAAGGCGCCCGCTTCGGAGCGGCATTCGGGAAGATCGGCCTGACGGCGGACTGTGGACTCGTCTGGTCCCTGCCCCAGCGCGTCGGTCGAACACTCGCACGCGACATCATGTTCACCGGCCGTCCGGTAAAAGCGGAGGAAGCCCACCGGATCGGCATCGTCGACATGCTGGTTCCGGCGGGTGGAGCATTGTCGGCGGCTCTAACAAAGGCCGCTGACTATCGGGGTATCGCGCCACTCGCGATCGCGGCGATGAAGTCCGCTTTTGTGCGGGGTCCGGGCTCACTAAACGACGCTCTGGCGTTCGAGATTCAGCAGCAGCCCATGCTGAGCATGACGAGCGATCATGCCGAAGGCGTGGCTGCATTTCGGGAAAAGCGTCAGGCCATCTTCACGGGGCATTGAGACGCATGAACAGTGGGGCCAGGCGATAATGCGCGTCTTTGCGGCCACGCCGCTCTACGTGCAGGGGCCCGGTGCTCTCAAGCAAGTGGGAGCGATCGCAGCGCGCATCGGCCAACGGCCAGTCATCGTCATCGACGCGCAGATTCTCGACTTTTTCGCCCAAGATCTTCGATCGGGTTTCGCCTCGCCCGTGGCGATCGTCCCGTTCGCGGGCGAAGTTACCGACGCTGCCATCGCATCCGCGGCGGTAGGTTGCATCGGATGCGATCTGGTGGTTGCAGTCGGGGGCGGCAAGGCGCTCGATGCAGGCAAAGCCGTGGCACTGCGCCTTTCGGTTGCCGTCATCTCGGTGCCCACCATCGCTTCGAACGATGGACCGGCAAGTCGCGGCATCGCCATGTATGACGATGAACATCGTCTGGTGCGGGTCGATCAGATGCCCTGCAATCCAGCTGCTGTCGTTGTTGACACCCAGGTCATCGCGCAGGCGCCGGTCCGTTTCCTGCGTGCGGGAATCGGCGACGCCATCGCCAAGACATTCGAAGCCGAGGCGTGCTGGGCCGGCAGCGGTCTGACGAAGCATGGCACGCGCGCCACCCATTCGGGCCGCGCCATCGCTCAGGCAGCTTACCGGATGCTGCGCGAGCACGGCGTCGCCGCCATCGCCGATGCAAGGCGGCACGAGGTCACCGAAGCTCTCGAAGCTACGATCGAGGCGTGCGTGCTGCTCAGCGCCATGGGGTTCGAAAATGGAGGCCTGGCGATCGCTCATTCGGTCACACGCGGGTTGATGCCCCTGCGCGGCGCCAGGAACCGGCTGCACGGTGAACATGTGGCTTATGGAACGCTGGTGCAACTCGCCGCGGAGCAGAGCACGCAGGAGTTGGTCGATCTCAAATCCTTCCTGGACGAGATCGGTCTCCCGACGTCCCTTTCTTCGCTTGACGTGGACTCGCTCACATCTTCCGACATCACGGCCATCGCCACGGCAACGATGGCCAGCCCCCACATGAAGTCCCTCGCCCGCGTTTTCGTCGTGTCGGACCTTGTTGACGCCATCGAGCTTGTCGAACAGCTCGCGAGGGAAGAACCGACATCGCCAACACATACATAATTTGGATCAGGGCAGGTTGCTCTGCCGATCGCTCGTGCACTACGCGCAATGCTTGCAGGAGAATGGCATGGCGATCGACTATACCCGTTTGATGGCGCGCGAATTTGCCGACAAGACCCATAGCTATTCCTGGCGCGACACAATTCTGTATGCCCTTGGTCTTGGACTGGGATCAAACCCCACCGATCTCAACGAATTACAATATGTGTATGAAAACGGGCTCGAGGCGCTGCCGACCATGGCTGTTGTGCTGGGCCATCCCGGATTCTGGATCAGCGAGCCTGATACCGGCATAGATTTTCGCAAGGTCGTCCACGGTGAACAGTCGCTGATCATTCACACGCCGATGCCCACCGAGGCCATCCTCATCGCCCGCAACTCCGTGGACGAGATCATCGACAAGGGGGAAGGACGAGGCGCGTTGCTGCGCGTTCGCCGTGACTTGATCGACCAGGCAACCGGCGTTCTGCAATCGACCCAGGTCATGTCCATGTTCTGTCGCGGCGATGGCGGCTTTGGTGGCCCTTCGGTTGGGAAGGCCCAGCCCGATGCCACCATACCCGATCGGGCACCAGATGCGTCGGTAACGCGTGTTATTCCGGCCCAGGCCGCGCTCATTTACCGACTTTCCGCAGACCTCAATCCTCTTCATGCGGATCCGAGAGTCGCCGAAGCAGCCGGCTTCTCCCGTCCGATACTGCACGGGCTCGCGACGTTCGGCGTCGCCGGATACGCGCTACTGGCAGGGTCCGGCAATCGGCCTGCATCGGCACTGCGCGAACTATCGTGCCGCTTTTCCTCGCCTGTTTTCCCCGGCGAGACCCTCCGCACGGACATATGGACCACTCCGCACGAGACGGTCTTCAGGTGCACGGTGACCGATCGGGACAAAGTCGTGCTCGATCGCGGCCGGGCTCGGTTCGATTGATCGCTCAGCCTTCCCACCAAGGAGACACGGTTTGACCCAGGCGCCCCCCACGACCACCTATTTCAAGCACCTCGCGGAAGGCAGGTTCCTGATCCAGCGGTCGCCCAGTACCGGAGAGTGGGTATTCTATCCCCGCATGATCGCCCCGCGCACGGGCGCAACCGACCTTGAGTGGGTCGAACCGAGCGGACTGGGCACCGTTTATGCGACGACCGTCAAGCGCATGAAGCCGCCGGCGGAAAATGTGAGCATCGTGATCGTTGAACTGGACGAAGGGCCGCGCCTGATGACGCATGTACAATCCATGCCTGCCGAGGACGTCCGTATCGGGATGCGCGTGCGTGCCAAGGTCGTCGATGGCCCTGACGGCAAGATCGTGGCGTTCGAAGCGGACGGCGCACAATGACCCGCGGCTCACAGCTTCGCGGGAAAACCGCGTTCGTTGGCGCAGCGACATTTGGATGTGGCGAAGCGCCTGGATATACGGCGATCGAAATCGCAGCAGAGGCCGCGCGGCTTGCAATCGCAGACGCCGGGCTCACACCTTCCGATATCGACGGCCTGTTTATCTGTCTACCTTCGGACTTCCTGTCGGGGCTGACCCTCGCGGAATATCTCGGCATCCGGCCGGCGATGACCAATAACAGCCGCACCGGCGGCTCTGCCTTCGTTACGCATGCTGAATGGGCCATGCTGGCGCTGGACGCCGGCCTGATCGACCACGCCCTTATCTGCTACGGTTCCAATCAGCGTACAGGTGCCGGGAAGCTGGTGTCGGCGCAGATGCCCTCGCCCTTCGAAATTCCGTACCGTCCCAACAATCCCGCCGCATCCTACGCGCTTGCGGCATCGCGACACATGTATCAGTACGGCACCACGTCCGAACAACTCGCGTCGGTCGCCGTCGCTGCAAGACAATGGGCCAACCTCAATCCCGAGGCGTTCCGTCAGGGTCCGTTGTCGATCGAGGATGTGCTCGCGACCCGTCTGGTCGCCGATCCTCTCCATGTCGCCGACTGTTGCCTGGTCACGGATGGCGGCGCAGCTGTCGTCATGACGCGCGCGGATCGCGCAAAGGATCTGCACAAAACGCCGGTCGCGCTACTGGGCGTCGCGTCCGCGACCTGGCATCACGAGATTGCGCAGCTGGCCGATCTGACCGTGTCGGCCGCGCTGGAAACGGGGCGTCGCGCCTTTGCCCAGGCTGGACTTGCCCCCGATGACATCGACGTACTGAACGTGTACGACGCCTTCACGATCAACACCATCATGTTTCTGGAGGATCTGGGTTTCTGTCCGAAGGGCGAAGGCGGCCCATTCGTGGCGAGCGGCGCCATCGCGCCGGGCGGATCCCTGCCGGTCAACACGAACGGCGGCGGCCTGTCATTCTGTCATCCGGGCATGTATAGCCTTTTCACAATGGTGGAATCCATCCGGCAGCTTCGCGGCGATTGCGGTGACCGTCAGGTGAAAGGTGCAAGGTTGGCGCTGGCTCATGGCAACGGGGGCACGCTCTCCAGCCAGGCGACATGCATCATGGGCTTGCCGGAAACGGTTTGAAGGGCGCCACCATGACAGTCACGCTCGAAAGCAATGGCAATGTCGCGACGGTCACTTTGGACCGTCCCGAAAAAAAGAACGCACTCAGCCTCGCGATGCGGGTCGATGTGCCAAAGCTTTTCGAGCAGATTCAGGACGATGTTTCAATCCGGGCGGTCGTCCTGACGGGCAGCGGACGGGATTTCTGCGCCGGGGCGGACGTCAGCGAGATGGGCGGTGGCGGCATCGCGGATTCAATGGCCCGTGTGGAAATTCTTCACCGCATGGTGCGCAGCCTTATCCGGACCGATATCCCCATCATCGCCGCTGTGCGCGGGGTATGTATCGGCGTAGGCTGGTCGATGGCGTTGGCCTGTGACTATGTCGTCGCCGCACCCGACGCCCGTTTCCAGTTCGCGTTCCGGCATATCGGGCTGGCGCCGGACGGTGGGGCAGTTCACTTACTGTCGCAGAATCTGGGTATGCTTCGCGCCAAGGCGCTGGTCTATTCCGGCCGGTTCGTCTCCGGCCAAGAAGCAATGGATATGGGCCTGGTCAGCGAACTTGCCCATGCTGATGGCATCCTCGATCGCGCGAACGCTCTGGCGGCCGAACTGGCACAAAGTCCCACGCTATCCTTAAGGATGATAAAACGACAATTTGCGGCGGCAGAGGCGCAGACGTTCGAAGAAGCGCTTGCAGGCGAAAAGATCATGCAGCCGCTGATGATTCGTTCCGACGACTTTCGCGAAGGTACAAGCGCGTTCAAGGAAAAGCGAAAGGCTCAATTCACCGGGCAATAAATGCGTCCCGTACTTTTTTACCTGAACTCTTGTGAATATCGATCTACCCAATCTCAAGAAAGGTTTTACCATGGATTTCGCGATTTTTCCGAAAGAATTCAAATTCGATCTCACGGATGGCATTCTTACTGTCACGTTGAACAACCCGGACAACCTCAACGCCATAGCTACGCATATGGACGATTTACTTCCGCGGATATTCTTCGAGGCCGATCAGGATCCGCGCGTGGAGATCATCGTCGTAACCGGCGAGGGACGTGCCTTTTCGGCCGGTGGCGATCTCGAGGGCATGAAGCGCAACCTTGATGGCATCGACAACTTCCTTGCCGGCTATCGCAACGGCAAGCGCTTCATGCAATTGATGCTCGATACCGAAAAGCCGATCATCGCGAAGGTCAATGGTGACGCTATCGGCATGGGCTGCACACTCGCTCTCTGCTGCGATATCGTCATCGCCAGCGAGAATGCGCGCTTTGCCGATCCGCACGTGCGCGTCGGCCTGGCAGCAGGGGACGGCGGCGCCGTGTTCTGGCCCAAGAATATCGGATCGGCGCTTGCCAAATATTTCCTGCTGACTGGCGACCTTGTCAGCGCGCGCGAGGCGAAGGACATGGGCCTGATTGCAAAGGTGGTCGCACCCGAAGAGCTGGATGCCGAAGTTGACCGGATTGTTGGCAAGCTGCGCAACAATTCCATGGCGGCCCTCCGCTTCTCGAAGTCGATCCTGAACATCCCCCTGCGTCAGGATCTCGCCAGTATGGTCGACGCCGGTTTCGCGCTGGAGAGCATCTCAAGCCAGTTGCCGGACCACAAGGAAGCGGTCCACGCCTTCGTGGAAAAGCGCAAGCCTCAGTTCCGGAAGTGATGATGGTAGTGGCCGCCCCGCAAACCGATCGCAAAGTGGCGGTGGTGACCGGTGCGGCCAACGGCATCGGCCGCGCCATCGCCCTTCGTTTGGCGCGCGACGGAGCCGACCTGGGACTGTTCGATATCGACGGCGAGGGGCTCGCGTCGCTTGCCGCCGAAGTCGAACTGCTCGGAAAATCCGCAGTGGCGATCGAAACCGATATGCTGGACCGTTCGGCCATGAAGGCGGCGTTTATCTCGGTCGCCCAGGTACTTGGCCCTGTCGAAATCCTCGTGAATAATGTCGGCCAGAGTGCACGTGACAAGGCGGCGCCGTTCTGGGATGCCGGGCCCGACCTTGCCGACTTCCTCGTGCGCATCTGCCTGCACACGGCGATGGACGCCTGCCGCGAGGCTGTGCCGAGCATGCGAAACCGCAAGTCCGGCCGGATCGTCAATATCGCTTCCGATTCCGCTTTCATCGGCAGCAAGTCTTCTGCGGCCTATGCCGCTGCGAAGGCCGGCGTGATCGGTTTCACTCGGTCGCTGTCGCGCGAGCTCGCTGAATTTGGCGTTACCGTAAACGCTATCGCACCCGGGTATATCCGCACGCGGGCAATGGATCTGCTACCCGAAACATTCGTAGCCAAGGCTATCGCCGAAACGCCGCTCCACCGACTGGGCGAACCCGAGGACATTGCCCATGCGGTGGCGTTTTTCGCAAGCGAGCAGGCCGGTTTCGTCACCGGCCAGACTCTGATCGTAAATGGCGGTCGCTGGATGAACTGAAGAGTCGCACGGGCCTCTCAGGACGCACTGCCGACCTTCACCGGACCCATGAGCCCGGTTAGAATCACCGCGACGACGAGTGCGACTATCAGCCAGTCGAACGTCGGGATATAACTCCCTGTCACCTCCCGGAAATAGCCTGCCACGACTGGTGCAACGCCGTAACCCAGCGAAAAACCGCCCATCAAAAGGCCATAGACGGAGGGATAAGCGGACAGTCCGAAATAGCGGCTGGCCAAATACGCAAGGCCGATGGTTGTACCACCCGATCCCACTCCGAGGCAGATCGAAACAGCCATCGCCATCAGCGGATCACCGGAGAAGAACCGGAGGAGCAGACAGCTAGCCAGAACGATTGCGATCGAAAAGCCGAATACGGGGACCGGGGGAAAGCGATCCTGCATGAAGCCGGCGAGGATGCGGCCTGCGATCAGCGCAATTCCCATCAACGATATGACCCACGCCGCTTCGGACGAGGGCAAGCCCCCTTCCCGCAGGATGGGGAAGAAATGAACCTGTAAGGAGCCCTCTGCCAGCGCCATGAGGATCGCCACGGCAATGAATTGCCAGAAATGGCGCATGCGTAACGCCTGTCCCAGCGTGAATCCGGTATCGGCAAGACGGGCGCGCACATGATCTTTGGAGTCAGGTGTCACACTCACATCCGCAGGCCGACAAAACCAGAAATAGACGAGCGGCAACAATATAAGCAGCAGCAAGGCCGCGATCCCCGCATAGACGCCGCGCCACCCGAAATTCCTGAGCATCACGACTGCCAATTGCGGGAATGCGAAGTAGGCAATGCCGGCGCCGCTGAGCGTGATTGCCAATGCCATGCCGCGCGCACGGTCGAAGAGCGCGGCTACCGCTCCCGACCAGACCATGGGACTGATTCCGACATTAATAATCGCAAAGACGGTCCAGGCGGCCAGCCATGTGAGCGGGCTTCCACCAGCCAGCGATATCAACACGAGAGCGGGACTGGCCGCCAGGATGGCGATCAAAGCGCAGCGCCTCGGGCCGAAGCGGGCCATGAGACGCCCGAGGACAGGCGCCAGGAGTAACGTCATCACAGAACAGATGAGCACGTTCGACGTGATGATAGCACGTGACCAGCCGAACTCCGCAGTCAAAGGAGCCATAACAACCCCCGTCACAATGGAGACCGCTGTCATGAAGATGACTCCGACGAAGCCGCTGGCTACGGTGCGCCAGCCGTTCCTCCATTCGTAGCTGATACCTGACACGGCTTGTCCTCTCGAGTGTTGTGGCACGCTCATGCCTCGATATTTCTTGTTCGATCGAACGCACCTGCGGCATTCGGGTTATTGACTGCGCTCGGCCATTCCTACCTGTTTGCGGGACTTCAGGGTCAGAATCGGACCCGTGAATTCGTCGGGTCGCTGCAGAATGGCGAGAACGTGCGCGCCCACTTCATTCGCCCTGATACCGCGAGGGTCGGCCACGGCCTCATCTGCTGGATCGACAATGTGCGAATAGAGCATGAGCTCGATTACGGATACACCGCGCTCTTCGCTTTCTTGGGCGAGAAACCGGAACAGATTGCGCTGCGCAGCCTGGCTCATCGAAACCCCCACCAGCCCCGGAACCGTGAAGTCGGCCATGCCGCCGCCTATGCCGAGATAACGACCTCCTTTTGATAACAGCGGAATGAAGGCCTTCGCGGCGCAATGATGAGTGGCGACATTCTCACGAAAAAAGTCGATCAGCGTCTCGCCCGGCATATCCAGCGCGGGCTGGGACGAAACCGGTCGGTTGATTGTCGTGATGACAGCATCAAACGTGCCGGAAAGCGCCGCCACATCTGAGGCTGTGCGCTGTGCCGTTTCATCGTCGGCGACGCTGCCGACGATGATCCGGGCCTGACCTTCGAGCTCCTCTCTCAGGGCCGCCAACTTGATTTCATCTCGGCCGATAGCGGTGACGGCCCAGCCAGCGCCATGAAGCGCTCTGGCAATACCCCGGCCCACGAGGCCGGTGGCCCCGATGATCGCCGCATTGCGTCGTTCCGCCATATCAACTTCTCCTTGCCTAAACCCGGCTACGGACTTTCCGAAACGCCCTAGACGGCAAAGCGCCGGGCGGCTGCGCCCTTGCTAATTACGCCGGCGGCGGATCAGCGCCTCCTGCGTGATGGACGCCAGCACCCGGCCTTCCACGTCGAACATCGTACCCCGGTTGAAACCCAGGCCGCCGCCAGCATAGGGGCTATCGACCTCATAAAGCAGCGTGTCGATCGGCCGTGGAGTCGCGTGGAACCAGATGGCATGGTTGAGCGAACTGGATGCCAACTCACCGTCGTGCAGTTGCTTGGCGTGCATGATCCGCCCCGCGAAATTCGCACATGCATCGGTCAGATAGGCGAGCGTCGCGAAATAACCGATCATATCGCCTGGCAGTGGCGGTGGAGACGGACGCAGCCAGGCGAGCGTGTAGGGTCGGGTCCCCGGTTTACCGAGGCCCTCCTCGGGGTCGGGGAAATAGCTCTCGAACGAAGCACGGTTTATCACGCGCCGCACCACAAGCGGATCAAGTTCATCGGCCCGATCCAGCACGCACTGGTGTTGCGATTTCAGCGTTTCGATGTCGGGTGCTTCCGGTGCTTTCGCCTCGTGGAACGGCTGGTCGTCTTCCGGGTCGTGGAAACTGATTTCGGCGCGATAGACTTCCTTACCGTCCTGCCACGCCGCAACCCGGCGATGTGCGAACGTACGGCCGTCACGCGTCCGCTCCACATGATATTCCACCTGATCACTGGCACGGGCGCTCCGCAGGAAGAATGCGCTGAGCGCGTGCGGCATGCGGCCGGGCGCACTCAGCATCGCGGCATGAACCGACAAGCCGAGATACTGGCCCCCGAAGACCTCGCCACCGGCGTTCATGTCCGCCGCTACCGATCGCCAACGATCGTCGCCACTTGGCTCAAGCCCCAGCAATGCGCGCAAATCCGTCAAAGACATAATCTACAATTGTTCCCCTCACCGCCCGACCGTGAGACACGGGGCGTCGGCATGCAACCGTCCAGTGCCCGTATGTCCCTGCTAACAGAGCAAATCACGTAGCGGATGAGGATGTCCGGGGAATGGACAGTAGCTGCGCTCTTCAATACCCCCCGAGAGCATTCCAAATCGAGACGAGCAGAACGCGGAGATGACAATGGACAGCGCAGCGGTACTATATAAGCAGGTCGGCCACATCGTCACCCTAACCCTGAACATGCCGGACCTGCGCAATCCCGTGTCGGAACCGGCGATCATTTCCGGGCTGATAGAGTCGTTCGCGCGCCTGAATGCCGACAAGGATGTGCGGGTAGCGATCCTGACCGGGGCCGGCTCCGCGTTCTCATCGGGCGGCAACCTCAAGGCAATGGCCGCCCCGGACGGCAACGCATACGCCGCACCCGTCGACAATCGTCTCTGGTATCTTGAAGGGCTCCAGCGCGTCCCCCTCGCCTTCGAGCGGCTGGAGGTGCCCATCATCGCGGCGGTGAACGGCCCCGCCATCGGTGCGGGATGCGACTTGGCCTGCATGTGCGACATTCGCGTTGCTTCCAGGAATGCCAGCTTTGCCGAAAGCTTTGTGAAAGTGGGCCTGGTGCCTGGTGACGGCGGAGCCTGGCTGCTTCCGCGTGCTGTGGGGCAAAGCCGCGCTCGCGAAATGGCCTTCACCGGGGACACGATTTCGGCGGAGACGGCGCTGGCCTGGGGGCTTGTTTCCTATGTGGTGGATGAGGGCGACCTGCTCGACAAGGCAATGTCGATCGCTGAGCGCATAGCGGTCAATCCGCCTCAATCCGTGCGCATGACCAAAAAGCTGATGACCAGCGCACAGGACATGAGCCTTGAACGCGTCCTGGACTTTTCCGCAGCAATGCAGCCGCTTGCGCACGCGACCCAGGATCACCGCGAAGCGCTCAATGCGTTCGTCGAGAAGCGCAAGCCTTCATTTACGGGAAAGTAGGCCGACCGAACGACCCAACGCAGGAGCGAAGATGTCGATTTACAGGAATTGGATCGCGGGCGAATGGTTCGCGGGGAATGATGTCTCCGAGAACGTAAACCCCTCCGATCTGAACGACATCGTCGGCGAATATGCCCGCGCCGATCCGCGTCAGGTCGAAGTGGCAATCGAGGCGGCCGCCGAAGCCCGCGCCGGTTGGCGAGAGGCCGGAATCATGCGGCGCTTTGAAATACTCGACCGCGCGGGAAGCGAAATTCTGGCCCGCAAGGATGAACTGGGCGAGCTTCTGTCACGAGAAGAAGGCAAAACCCGTGTGGAAGGCGTCGGCGAAGTCGCGCGCGCGGGCAATGTCTTCAAATGGTTCGCTGGCGAAGCACTCCGTCCAGGCGGCGAACTGATCGAATCTGTCCGTCCCGGCTTGTCGGTGGAGGTGACCCGCGAGCCGGTTGGGGTGGTGGGACTCATCACGCCGTGGAATTTCCCGATCGCGATCCCGGCCTGGAAAATTGCCGGGGCGCTCGCCTATGGCAATACGGTCGTTTTCAAACCTGCGGATTCCGTGCCGGCATCTGCCTGGGCGCTGACGGATATCCTTGTTCGCGCAGGGGTCCCGGGCGGCGTGTTCAACCTCGTCATGGGGCGAGGCAGCGTCGTCGGCGAGACGATCGTCAACCATCGCGACGTCGCAGCGGTCAGCTTCACCGGCTCGCAGGAGGTCGGCCAACGCCTCGCAAGCCAGCTCGTTGGTCGTCTGGCGAAAGTGCAGCTTGAAATGGGGGGGAAGAACCCCTTGATCGTACTGGACGATGCAGAGCTGGACATCGCGGTTGAGGTCGCCGTTCAGGGTGCCTATTATTCCACGGGGCAGCGTTGCACGGCATCGTCGCGCCTCATTGTCACCAGAGGGATCCACGATGCCTTTGTGGCAGGCCTGACAAAACGCCTGGAACGGGTTCGCGTGGGCGCCGCGCTGGATCCACGAACGGACATCGGTCCGGTCGCCGAAGCGAAGCAGTTGCGCGGAAACCTGGATTATGTCGCGCTTGGCCAGCAGGAGGGCGCACAGCTCGTCCGGGGTGGCGATCTGCTGGAACGAGACCGGCCGGGCCATTTCATGAACCCGGCACTGTTCGTCGATGCACGCAATGACATGCGGATCGCGCGCGAGGAGATTTTCGGGCCGGTCGCCTGCGTGATCCAGGCACAGGATTACGATGACGCTGTGGCGATCGCCAATGACACGCCGTTCGGCCTCTCGTCGGGAATCGTGACGACGTCGCTTAAACATGCGAGCGATTTCAAGCGGCGCTCGGCCGCAGGCATGGTGATGGTCAACACGCCAACCGCCGGCGTCGACTTTCATGTGCCGTTTGGCGGACGTAAATCGTCCAGCTACGGTCCTAGAGAGCAAGGCCGCTATGCCGCAGAATTCTACACGACGACAAAGACAGCCTACACGGCAGCCTGATCAGGTCTCGCGCGGCTCCAGCAGCATTTCGTCGACGATGTCCAGACCGTATCCGCCAACGCCCGTAATCGCGTGCCGCATGCTGGTGCGTAGCAGGATCATATCATGCACGCCCAGGTCCGCGAGGATTTGGGCGCCGATGCCGAAGCTGCGCGCATCGGCCGGATTGCCCGTGGGACCAACGCCAATCCCGACGTCCGGCGAGGGTAGAAGAACGAGGATGATACCCGAGCCATGCTCGACAATCTTTCGCATCGCTCTCGGAATCAGTCCGCGACGGGGACCGGGCACGTCCAGCATATCGTAGAAAGCGGACGCAACATGAACGCGGACCAGCGTCGGCGTCGCCGGATCCACCCTCCCCATCCGCAAGGCATAGGCCCGTGTTCCGTCGATTTTGTTGCGATAAACGAACATTTCCCATTCGTCGCCCGTGTCGGACCTGAACGTCGATCGCGCAATCGTCTCGACCAGATGGTCAAATCGAAGACGATGGGCGATCAGGTCCTTGATGGTGCCGATTTTCAGATTGTGCCGCGCAGCAAACTTCAGAAGATCGGGCATCCGGGCCATCGTACCGTCTTCTGCCATGATCTCGCAGATCACCCCTGCGGGAACGAGGCCGGCCAGGCGGGCGACATCGACAGATGCTTCGGTATGCCCCGCCCGCACCAGCACCCCGCCGTCGCGGGCGACCAAGGGGAAGACATGCCCGGGCGTGACGATCTCATCCCGCCCCTTGCTGGCGTCGATCGCAACGGCGATCGTACGGGCACGGTCGGCGGCCGATATTCCGGTCGTGACGCCATCGCGTGCTTCGATCGATACGGTGAAAGCGGTCTCATGCTGTGTCCCGTTATTCTGGGACATCATCTCGAGGCCAAGTTGCTCCGCCCTCGCCCGGGTCAGCGACAGGCAGATCAGGCCGCGCCCATGTTTCGCCATGAAGTTGATCGCATCCGGTGTCGCCATCTGCGCGGGTATGACGAGATCGCCCTCATTCTCGCGATCCTCGTCGTCCACGAGGATGAACATGCGTCCGTTCCGAGTTTCTTCGACGATCTCCTCGGCCGTCGCGATCATGGCGGACAATTCAGACGTGCTCATACGTATCCTTATAAATGGACTTCCGCGACTTCCCTATCCGGACTGCGTGTCGCCGGCGGAGAAAGCGGACCTATGTCATTACTTCGCGAACGTGCACAGGGGTACCACTCATCCGCAGTTGCCCGCTATATCGTTCGGGCCTGATGACCAACCTGCCCGAAAGCCGTATTGCCTCCCCGGAATTGCCGCCGTCAGCCGCTTGGAACCCGCGGCGCGAGGGATGCCGAACCGTTTCAGTCACCATCGAGGATGCTGAGCGCCATGCGCGTGAGCACGGGAAAATTATCCGCCCGCTGCTGCGCGTGGAGCGATGCAGCGTTGCCCCGGATCATCCGCCCCTTGATTCCGTGATAGATCGCCGCGAGACGAAACAGGTTGAAAGCGATGCAAAACGCCCAGTCCTGCGCCGCCAGCGGCGCTCGACCGACCTTCTCACAATACGCCTCCAGATATTCCCGCTCTGACGGCAGACCGAGCATCACCAGATCTTCGCCTGCGAGGCCTGAAATGATATTTTCGGGTAAGCGATAAACCATCGCGTTATACGCAAAGTCGGCCAGCGGGTGGCCGAGTGTCGACAATTCCCAGTCAAGCACGGCCCGCACCGTCGGAGCGTCGGGCGCGAAGATCAGGTTGTCGCATCGGAAATCGCCGTGAACGATCCGCGGTGCCTCGTCCGCAATCACGCGCGACGGCAGCCGCTGGATCAGACGATCCATCGCCTCGTCGCGGCCAGCATCCGCATCGGCGAGATATTGCCGCGACCAGCGTGCGATCTGGCGCTCGAAATAATTGCCGGCCTTGCCGAAATCATCGAGTCCGATCGTAAGGGGATCGATACGATGCAATGCGGCGATTGCGCCGTTCATGGCATCGAAATGGGCCGCTCGATCCGCTTGGCTCATTCCCGGCAGCCTGCTGTCCCACTCGATCCGGCCATCGATAAGTTCCATGACATAAAACCAGCTGCCCAGGACATCGTCGTCGGTGCACACCCCGTAGACCCGGGCGACCGGGAAGCCGACCGTCCCCAGTGCGCCCATGACGCATGCTTCCCGGTCCACGGCATGCGCACCCGGGACCGTGGCGCCGGGAGGCTTGCGGCGCATGACGTATAAGCGCCCGGGAGTCGTAAGTTTGAAGGTGGGATTGGACTGGCCGCCGCGAAACTGCTCCACGGTCAACGGGCCTTCGAAGTCTTCGACGGTCTCCTGCAGCCAGCGTTCGAGGCGTGCCTCGTCGAACTTGGAGCCCTCGCGAACGGGCTCTGTACCGGCGCTCGCCGCAGCGGCTTCGCCGCTCATGCCTGCGCCTCGCGCCATTGACGCTTGATCCGCTTGGCCAGGCTCCATTTGTGCACTTCGGTCGGGCCGTCGTAAATGCGGAAGCACCGGATCTCGCGGAAGATTTGTTCCACCACGGTATCACCGCTTACCCCCATCCCTCCCATCACCTGAACGCACCGGTCCGCGACCTTCATCAGCATCTCGGAAACCGCGACCTTGGTCATCGAGCTTTCCATCATCCCCAACGACCCGGTGTCGAGTACATCGGCACACCAGTCGATCATCAGTTCGCATTGCTTCAAATCGATGAGGTTGTCGGCCAGCATGAAGCCCACGCCCTCATGGTCAATAATCGTCTTGCCGAAGGCGACTCTGCGATTGGCATAGTCCACCGCGATCTCGTTGGCCCGACGGCAGGCACCCAGCCAGCGCATGCAATGTGACAGGCGCGCGGGAGAAAGTCGTACCTGGGCGTAGCGGAAGGCCTCGCCCGGCTCGCCCAGCATCTGATCGGCCGGCACTCGCAAATTCTCGATCGATACCATCGCGTGACCGCCGGGCAGTTGCGAGTCGAGGGTGTTGGGAACATGCTCGACCCTGATCGCGTCACTGGGAAGGTCGACGATGAACATGCAGGCCCCGCCGTCCGTCTCGGGATCAGCCGACTTTGCCATGATAATCCCGATCTTGGCGCCGACCATGCCGGTGATGAACGCCTTTCGGCCGTTGACAACCCAATCGTCCCCATCCCGGCGGCAGGTTGTTTTCATCAGCGAAGGGTCTGAGCCGCAACCATTGTCAGGTTCGGTCATAAAAAAGGCAGATCTGGCGCGACCGGCCCTCAAGGGCTCCAAGAAGCGCTCCTTGATCATCGGCGTTCCCATTTTGCCCAGCAGGTACATATTGCCTTCATCCGGCGCGCTGGTGTTGCACGCAACCGACCCAAGCGGCGACAAACCCGTGCGGGCCAGGACGATGGCGGTCTCCCGCTGTGTCAGATGAGTGCCGTCCGACCGGATATGCGGAGAAAGGACTCCCGCGTCCCGGGCGCGCTGCTTGAGTTCCTGAACCAGTTCCTCGGTCGGATAGCCATGGTGATCGAATCGGGTATCTGTTTCATAAGGGATCACGACGTTGCGCACGAACGATTCAACTTGCCGCCCTATCTCGAGCGCCGTCTGGTAGGATGGGACCGTGCCCGTGCCGGAAGCCATGATGGGCGCTTATCCTTTCGTTCATCGTTGCCCTGCAGCGCGCATCGTATAAGATGGGAGAAAATATAGAACGGCCCTGAAATAGAGGCGCTGCATCCTCCGCGCATCCTTGACAGAGTCGATTTTCAAATGATAGATAGAAAAATGGGAGAGAGCGGATGCGAGCGAGGCAGCTTTCACGATCACTGAATGAGCGCAACGTCGTTGGGTGGAACAGCGCCGAAACGGAAGGTGTCGTCAAGTCCGCTGGTCGAGTCTTGAGGATATTGGAACTCTTTGACGTCCTCCGGCGAGAAGCCCCGGTCTACGAAGTGTCAGATCTTCTCGATCTCCCCCAGTCGAGCACGTCGGTCTTGCTTCGTAGCATGGTCGTTATGGGGTATCTTCAGTTCAATCCCAAGACACGGGCCTTCAGCCCGACGACCAGAGTGGCGTTGCTGGGCAATTGGGTTAACGGCGCCATGATCAGCGACGGCTTGCTGATGCGCCTGCTCCAGCGAGTCAACGCGCGTACGAACCAGGCCGTGGTCGTGGCCGTTCGCAATCAGATCTGGTCTGAATATATCCACATCGTCCAGTCGACCAACCCCGTTCGCCTGTTCGTGGTGAAGGGATCGAGGCGGCCGCTTATCCGATCCGGCACGGGTCTGATGCTGCTGGCGGACCTGCCGGACTCCGACATCAAGCGGATCGCCATGCGTACCAACGCGGAGGCGGGCGAAGGCCAGCCGCGCGATTGCATACAGACGTTGATGGAGCAGGTTGCCGAAGTACGCAGTCTGGGCTGGGCCTCGACCTTCGATACGATCACGAAAGGCGGTGGCATGATCGCGATGCGGCTGCCGCAGGTGAACAATGAGGAACAGCTGGTCGTCGGCGTGCCGGGCCTTAGCGACAACTTGCGCGAAAATCGCGACACTTATCTGGCAGTGCTGCGAGAAGAGACCGCGCGGTACATCGAATGGCGCCGATCGCACGAGGTTATCGAGGCGGAAGGGTGCGCCTGAACGAGAAAGCGCCTATTACACCTGTAATGCCTGCTCCGTGTGGGTAGATCAGGCGCACGCGGCGTTGCAAACATAATGGGACAAAGGCAGATGCTCCGTTGAATTGACGGAGCTCCTGCGTGCAGACTTTTACAGCACAACAGATACACTGGCCCGAGTCGGCGGAATCCCTCCGGCAAAAGGTCAGGAATCTGATCGCTTCCTATCCTGTAAATCCGGATCCCGCGAAGCGGGCGAACTGCTGGGCCGTGGCCGATCCAAATTTCAGCCGCCTGCTCGGTGAGGCTGGCCTGATCGGGATGACGTGGCCGCGCGAATATGGCGGGCATGAACGCTCCAGTCTGGAGCGATACGTCGTTCTGGAGGAACTGCTCGCGGCCGGCGCGCCGGTGGGCGCGCACTGGATCGCGGATCGGCAGACCGGCGGGATGCTCCTGAACTACGGTCGGGAGGAGCAAAGGCGCCGCTGGGTGCCGGGCATGGCGAAAGGCGAGGTGTTCGCCTGCATCGGGTTGTCTGAACCGAATTCCGGCTCCGATCTGGCGTCCGTCAAGACGATGGCGCACAGGAGCGGCAACCGCTGGATCGTGGAGGGCCAGAAGGTCTGGACGACCGGCGCACATTTCTCCCACGTCATGATCGCTTTGGTACGCACGGTTCCGGGATCTCAGAGGAACGAGGGCCTAAGCCAGTTCGTCATTCCCATGGATGCGCCTGGCGTCACGATCCGGCCCATCATCGATCTGACCGGCGGCCATGATTTCAACGAAGTTTTTTTCGACTCGGTAGAATTGGAAGAGCATGCGCTTGTCGGCCAGGAAGGAAATGGTTGGAGGCAGGTTACCGCTGAATTGTCGCTGGAACGTTCCGGCCCGGAGCGCTACCTGTCGTCGACCGCGCTGTTTCTCGAATTGCTGCGTCATGTAGGTCCCGACGCCGACGAGGCGGTCAAGCAACTTGTCGGTACGCTCGCGGCGGAAATGTGGACCTTGCGGATGATGTCCGCAACCGTCGCAGCAAAGCTGTCGGCAGGCGAAGACCCCGCGCTGGAAGCAACGATCGTCAAGGATCTGGGCAACACCTTCGAGCAGTCCATGCCCGCGCTTGTGCAGGCCGCGGTCGATCTCGATCTTGCAAGCGGTGCTCCGCTGGCCCGAGTGCTCGGTCACTTGCTACAAGTCTCGCCGTCATTCTCGTTGCGCGGCGGCACTCGAGAAATTCTCAAGGGAATCATCGCTAAAGGACTTGGCCTGAGATGAATGAACAGCAGACAATGCTGAGTGACATGACTCAGGCACTTTTCGGCGAACTGGGCCATAAAACTACCCTCGCGGAGGCGTGGCCCCGCGTGGAGGAACTCAGCTTGCCCGACCTTCTTGTCGATGATGCGCATGGCGGCTTCGGCGGGTCTTGGCAGGATGCTCTGATCGTCTTCCGGGCCGCTGGCTACCATGCTCTGGGACTACCGCTCGTCGAGAGCGTGCTGGCGGCGCACCTGGGTTCGCGACACGGCTTCCAAGGGCGCGGCACGATCGCGAGAGCAGCCAACGGGACGATATCGGGCGATCAATTTGAAGGGACGCTGGAGGACGTTATTGTCAGCGATGGCGCAGCCTTCGTCGTCGCGCCGTTCGAAAAAGGCTCCAGCCTGATCGTCGAGCTGCCAGCCTCGGCTGCCCGACGCGCCACGACAATATCGGGTGAAGCGCGCGATCAGGTCACGATCTGCCATGGCCGTGCGGTAACGCAGGATGTCGATATCTTCGCTCTTGGCGCTTTCGCGCGATCGGCGCAGATTGCGGGCGCGCTTGATGCCGCTCTGGCGATCAGCACGGATTATGTGAACCAGCGCAAACAATTCGGGCGAAATCTTTCCGCATTCCAGGCCGTCCAGCAGAATCTGGCTACGTTTGCCTGCGAAGCGGCTGCCGCCAACTGCGCGGCAAGCGCCGCGGCACAGGCGCTTGATCGCGGGAATGGCACATTCGAGATTGGCGCTGCCAAACTGCGCTGCAACATCGCGGTGGGAACGGGTGCCGGTATCGCGCATCAGGTCCATGGGGCTATCGGCTTCACGGAAGAATATGGCCTGCATCCCCTCACCCGCCGACTTTGGACCTGGCGTTCCGAATTCGGCAATGACAGCCATTGGGCCACACGGCTCGGTGGCCAGCTGTGCGCGCGCGGCGCCGACAGCTTCTGGCCCGATCTGACCGCCCTGACAGACTGATCGACGCGTGCGGTCGGTCGTGAGCGCGCTTATGCCGCGACGCGCGTACAATATATCAACGGAGCAAGGGCTGTTCCGATGGCGGTCAGCCATTGCCGAACATGGCAACGCTTCGCAGGATCACGCGGACCAGGTCGGCCTGCCGACGCACGCCTGCTTTCAGGAAAATGCGCTTGCTGTACGTGCGAGCACTGTTTTCAGTAATGCCCATCTGCTGCGCTGCCTCGCGTAACGTTGCTCCCTCGCTCAGCAGGATTGCCAGCATCGCTTCGGAAGGCGTTAGGCCAAACAGCTTGGACAGCAGCACTGGCGATGGTTGCGCATGTCCAGTCAAGGCGTGCAGATAGACGATCACCCGCGCCGTCGTCATGGCGTTGTCCGCTGCTCGCGGGGCGATCGGCCTCGCGAGCACGCCAATCGTCTCTTCCCCGTTTCGCAGCCGAAACACCGCCTCGGTTCGTGCGATGTCGAGATTGGTCGCGAATTCGCGTATCGTCTGCGCATGGTCCTTGCGCCGGAAGATCAGCCGGCCGTTAACGCGCCTGAGATCTTCGCTCTGGTCAATCAGCTCATCTGCGACGCGGTTGCAGACAAGGATGCGGCCATCTTTGTCCAGCGCGGCCGCACCAAAGGCGAGTTGCTCCAGCGCCTCGGTGCAGATACCGCTCGAAACCTGCAGCAAGATCTTGCGGGCGAAAATCGCCATCCCCCGCTCCAGATGGGGCAGCAGGGATTTCAGCCAAGCCCGCTCGCCCGCATCAAGCGGCCCGGTCGCGTCATCGCGCACCCACAGAAATTGCGCACGAAAGCCGTCGGCCGGGCCAACCGCAACCAATTCGAGATGGCCCTTGTCAGCCACCTTGAGATGTTCAGTGAAGACGGGCGCGGTCGCGATCTCGCCATGCGCGCTGAAGTCGCGCAGCGTGTAGATCTGGCCACTTTCCATCGTCTCATAATCGATGGGGCCACTACCGGCGATATCGGCGTAGATGCGACTGGGGATGCCGTCCTCACCATCGTCGCCACGCCGCACCATGAGCGTCAGCGATCCATGCGGTCGGTGCCGGAACATGATAGCCGAAAAATAGGCTGATAGGCTCCGGTGAAACGCGTTCAGGAAAGGTTGCCACCCATCGGGATGCACCGACGCCTCGTAGATCAGCGAGATCAGTTCCTCGCGATCCGGATCGACACAAGCCGCGGTCCCGTTCATCGTACGGGCATCGCTTTGCGCCATATGGTCAATAAGCCTCGCATACGACGCCCCGGCCGGGAAACAGCACTCAGTGATAAGTGGGAGCTGGTCATCGTGCCGCAAGTCCCGCACGCGCGAGGGCCAAAGACCGTCGGTATAGCTTATAGCGCGGCTGCAGCGCCGCCGTCGACGACAAGCACCTGACCGTTGACGAAGGAAGCCGCTTCCGAGGCAAGGAACAGCAGCGCCCCGGCAAGCTCACGCGGCTGGGCGAAGCGACCGACCGGAACCTTGTGCCTTATAGCATCACCGATATCGGCAGCGATCTTCTGGTTAACCTCGGTCAGAAAGGGACCGGGCGCGATCGCGTTGCACGTCACGCCGAGAGGCCCGTATTCCACTGCCAGCGCCCGCATTAGCGCCTCTATCCCTGCCTTGGATGTCGCGTATGCGGCATCGTTGGGGGATGCACGTTGCGCGGCCACCGAGCTTATCAGGATTATGCGACCAACCGGCGCAGCTTTCAAAAGCGGCAGAGCGTGCCAGCACAGGCTCTGAACCGCCAACAGATTCGTGTCGATCAGCCTAGCGAAATCCTTCGGTGGGATATCCTCGAACGGACGGCGCATGCGCGCCGCCGCATTGGCCACCAGGATGTCGATTCGGCCATGACGTGCGCGCACCTTTTCAAGTGCTGCGATCGTCGCGGTCTCATCGGCCGGATCGAAGGCGAGTGCCTCGCCTTTCTGGCCGACGCCGCGGAACTCAGCGACGATCTCTTCCGCCTTCGAAGGGTCGCGGCTGTTCACCAATACCGTCGCGCCAGCCGAGGCGAGCGCCGCCGCCATTTCCAGCCCCAGCCCGCGCGCCGATCCAGTCACCAGCGCGATCCGGCCATCTAGCCTGAACAGCGTCGCGGCGACGTCGGGCGACGACTGTGCCGACCACGCGGTCAAGTCCGCGCGCCTTGGCCGAAGTCGCACGGCCCCTTGCGCGTCGATATGTCCTCAGCGCTTTTGGTGTGGGGTGGGTTTGCCGACTTTAGCACATTCATAACCGCCCTGCCTTTCAATACCGGTCTTGTGCCAGAAGTGTCGACCACTCGAGCGGACCGCGCCAGCCTCCCGATGAGGAACTCAGCGGTCGACTGCCGGCCGCGGCGCGGTCAGCCGCCGCACGCCGGCCAGTAAAGCGACCGCTGCCGCCGCTATGCCAAAGACGAGGAAGACGCCCGACAAGCCAACCAGCGCACGTGTCCAGGCAGCCACGAAAGGGAAGAGCAACTGTGCCCCGAACATCACGCCGTTGGCCAGGCCGATAGCCTGGGCGGTACGTTCCGGGCGGCTGAAAGCGACTGCGGCCGCATTCAGGTTGGGGCTGAGCAGCGCCACCATCGCACTCATTCCGGCAATTGCCGCAGTGAAGACGTAAATGTCCCGCGTAATGCCCGCAATGCCCAAAGCCACACCCATGGCCGCTGTCCCGAGTATGAACACCCCCATAATCCCTATCCGGCGGTTGACCGGACCATATGCGAAAGACCCCAGCACTGCCGCCACCGCACCGATGGTAAGAGGGATCGAGGCGAGGCGCGTGTCCGTGATTCCAAGCGACGCCAGATAGATCGGGGCGTAGATCGGCGAGAGCATCATGCTCATGCCGGTCAATCCCGCGACGATCAGCACGCCAGCCATGGCAATATTGAAGGCGGGCTGGCGCGGCCGGTCCGACACGGATGTACGGGCTGTCGTGCGGCGACCCAGAGTGACCGGTATGGCAAGGACGAGCGGCACGAAGGCCAGTGATGAGAGGTGCACGAGGAACGCCGGCCGCCAGCCCATGTGGCCGAGCTGGCCGACGATTGGAAACAACAGGATGGCGGCGACCCCGCCCACCGCGGCGAACCACCCGAAAAGGCGCGCTTGTTCCGCCGCGGCCAGTGCGCCGATACCGGCGAGCGCCCCGGTGAAAATCGCGGCGGTCGCGACGCCCAGCACGAACCTTGACGCGACGATGAGCCAGAGATTGTCGAGCAAGGCCGGAAGGGAACCGACTAGCGCGAACACGAGTAGCGCGGGCAGGATGACACGCCGACAACCCAGCCTGCCGGTCAGCACGCCGCAGAATGGAGCAGCCAGAGCAAAAGCAAAGCCCGCGATCGCGCCAATCATCTCGGTCAGCAACGGCGCCTGCGACGTGCCGGCGAAAGCGCTGGCGATCTGCGGCAGGACAAGGCCGGGCGAAAACAGCCCGATGGTAACGAACAAACCGCACGCCAGCAAAGCGGCGGTGGCGGGCCTGCCGAGCCGCACCGGAAGGGTTTCATCGCCCGATTGGATTGTCATACGCCTTTGCCCCCGATTATGTCATGACCGACTTCAAAGCGCCTCGCCTTTTGCCAACCCGTCGAAATACGGTGCCATTCCCAAGGGCGGGACGCTGCCATCGCCCGCCAAAATTGGCGCATGGCTTCGTACCTGGATTCCGTCGCCATGCGAGATGAGCGGTGCGAACAACTTCTTGATGATAACACGCGCACCATCTTCTCCACGTCAGCCGCGTTGTCACAAGCGTTGTTAATACCGTCTCATCTCGATACCCGCGTCCAAGGCCCGACCGTCATACACTCGTCCCTGCCAGATGCCTTCGCTTGACGCGGGATCACCGCGGATGCCAAGTTTTCTTATTGACGACCGTTAGGAAAAACCACAGTGGCCGGATAAATTCCGGCGAGTCAACTGGCGACCTGATCAACCTACGCCGCCTGCTTGAACCACGCTCATTGGACGGAGAGGCAAATGCGACTGAGCGGGAAAAATGCGATCGTGACCGGCGCGGCTCGAGGCCTCGGCGCCAGCATTGCAGCGGACCTTGCCCGGGAAGGTGCTCGGGTGATGCTCTGCGACATTCTTGAGGATCAGGGCCGTGACGTCGCCCGCGCGATTGGCGAATCTGCCATGTTCAGGCGGCTCGACGTGACGCAGTCGAGCGAATGGGCAGATGCCGTTGCCGAAGCGGAAGCGGCTTTTGGTTCGGTCGATGTGCTCGTCAGCAATGCCGCCCTGATCGAGCAGGTTCCCTTCGACGAAGTAACGGAAGAGCTTTTCAAATCGATTTTCGCCGTCAACGCTCTTGGCACTTTCCTGGGAATGAAGGCAGTTGTGCCCGCGATGCGGCGCGCTGGCGGCGGCTCCATCGTGAACATCTCGTCCACCGCGGGCGTGCATTCGTCGGGCGGACTTGCCTATACCGGCTCGAAATTTGCGGTCACCGGCCTCACGAAGACTGGCGCGCATATGCTTGGACCGGAGAAGATCAGGATCAACTCCGTCCATCCGGGTTGGATGAAGACGCCACAAACCGAAGTCGTTCCCCGCGAGTGGGTTGCCAGCCTGCTTCCGTTGCGTACGATCATGGATACGGCGGAAGTGGCCAAGCTTGTTTCGTTCCTTGCATCGGACGACTCCTCGATGATCACGGGAAGCGAGTATCTGATCGACGCAGGTTCTCTCCTGATGGGTGCCCGCGATATCGTTGATCGCATGGCGGAGCATATGTGATGTCGGTTCGGCGACCCGAATTCCTACGCGGCAACCATTTTCAGGCCTGGGGTAAATAGGTGAATATTGATCTTTCCGGTCGCAAGGCCATCGTAACCGGCTCCACCAGCGGAATCGGTCTGGCGATCGCCAAGGGGTTGGCCGGTGCTGGCGCCGACGTGGTCGTCAATGGCCGCAGGCAGGACGTGACGGACGATGTCGTGGCACAGCTTTCTGCGCTGTATCCAGATGTAACGATCGAGGGCATCGCCGCCGATCTGGCGCGCAAGGAAGACGTGGATCGCTTTACGCAGCTCGCTCCGACAGCCGATATCCTCGTCAACAATCTTGGCATCTGGGGGGAGGCTGACTTTTTCGACCTCTCCGACGAGGAATGGCTTCGTTTTTTCGAAACCAATGTCATGAGCGGTATCCGGCTGGCGCGTCATTACATGCCTGGGATGCTGGAACGGAATTCTGGCCGCCTCATCTTCATCTCAAGTGAATCCGGCGTGACTACCCGTGGCGAACGACTGCACTACAGCGTAACCAAAACCGCCATCCTGGCCGTGGCGAGAGGGCTTGCGGAACGCGCGCGCGGTACTGCCGTCACCAGCAACTCGATCGTCGTGGGCACCACTTTAACCGAACAGATAGCCGGAATGATCGAACAGATGGCAGAGGCTCAGAATGTCTCTTTCGATGACGCGCAGCGAATGGTGATCAAGGAACATCGCCCAACGCACCTCCTGCCGCTCCTGGCCACGACGAATGAAGTGGCGAACATGGTCGTGTATGTCGCGTCGCCACAGGCGTCGGCGACAACTGGTGCGGCGCTGCGGGTGGATGGCGGCGGTATCACCACCATCCTCTGACGTTTCATGCGGACAAGCGATAAGCACCGGGAGCGAGCGGGAGGTCCAGAAAAGTGCGAATTCCCGGCGCTGCTTCGCACAGTCCGATGACCGAATTGGTGATGTGTCCGCCAACGGCCCACCCGGCGTCCGCCATAGGATTGCGCCCAAAGGCTCCTAATTCCACTTCCACCTTCATCGCCGGCGCGCCGTGGATTTCGATCTGATATCCCTCGATCCCGTTCGCACCGAAATAGGGCCAGTGGGAAGCCGCCTCATCGGCGATGCGCGTGATGTGCTCGGCCACGATACGTGCCTTGCCGCCCACCATGCCTGTGGCGCTCAATCGCTCCGCCGCGATTGTCCCTTTCCGGACCATGCCAGCGGCAATTTCAAAGTCCCGATCGGCCACGGCATACTGGATATCCATCTTGACTTCGTCCAGCGGGGCCTTGATCCCCGCTGCGACCATTGCGACCGAGCCGCCCAGCCCGCGCGAAAAACTTGCCAGCACGCGGGAAAAATCGAATACGGTCGGATCCTCTCCGAACCCGTAAAGGCCCATTATCATATCGGGCTCATTGTAGTTCGCATAGTTCATGATTTCGCGAACTGCGATGGTATCGATGCGAGCCGATATCTGCGTCAGGCCAAGCACAAGACGATCCGGGATAAAGCCCGGAGAGATGCCGACATAAAGAAAGCTTGCGTTGCCCTTGATACACGCAGCTTCCAGTCGTCGCACCGTCTCTTCCCCAAGGTGCTGGGCGTAGACGAGCGAATTGGGCGCGGACGCGATCACGTTCTTTCCGCTCTCCAGGAAACGACACAGCAACGCGAACAATTGTCCGGAATGCGTATCCGCCTGCAGGACGTCGTCAGCATACGGATCCCAAGGCATGAACGAGACACAGTCTGCGTCCATCGCCAGAAGCGCGGACGTGTCGGTGGTGGTCAGAACGCCCGTATCGGGCATGCGGCAGATCGATCCGGCGTCCCGCCCCGCGTTCCGCGGACTATGCACACCCACACCGACAAGCTGAAGCTGGGGGTGCGTGAGGATAGATCGCAAGGCGAACTTGCCTGTCGCCCCCGCGCCAAACTGGATCATCCGATATTGCCTCATAGGCATCCTCCGCGTAGAATTCTGGCAAACGATAGACTGAAATTTGCCGGTGTGCCATCCGCACATACGGTGGCACTTGTTCAAGAGGATATACCATGAAAGCAGTCAGAGTTCTGACCCCGGGCAGCTATTCCATCGATGACGTGCCGATGCCATCGTGCGGACCGCGCGATGCGCTGATCAAGGTTTCGGCATGTGGCATCTGTGGCAGCGACCTTCATTTCGTAAAATGGGGAACATTGCGAGCAGACGGACAGCCCATGGCACTTGGCCATGAAGCGACCGGCATAGTGGAATCCGTCGGGAGCGCGGTCGATACGGTCTCGCCGGGGATGCGCGTGTTTATCAGCCCGACCGCGAGCGACGGCAGCACGATCGGTGCCGGCATTCATGACGGTGCTTTCGCGAGCCACGTTGTCATTCGCGATGCAGTGCTTGGCAAGAACCTTTTACCCCTGCCTGCCGACCTTGACCTGCATCGCGCCGCTCTGGTGGAGCCGCTCGCAGTGGGCCTTCATACCGTGAATCGGGGCAACCCCGACACGTCCACCAAGGCCGTCGTCTTTGGTTGCGGGCCGATTGGGTTGGCGGCGGTGCTTTGGTTGGCGCGGCGCAATGTTCGCCATATCACCGCAATCGACATCGCCGACGAACGGTTGGCCTATGCGACGCAGATGGGCGCGCACGCAGTCATCAATCCCAATAAGGAAGACCTGCCCGCGCGTCTCGCCGAGTTGCAGGGCGCGGGTGATCCGATCAGAGGACAACCAACAGTCGGCACGGACGTTTTCTACGATCTTGCGGCCGGTCCCGGTGTCATAGAAAATATCACAGGAATGGCCAAATTTCGTTCGAGACTCGTGATCGGCGCGATCTACTTCAATCCCGTGCCAATGAATTTCCGCGCGCTCATTTCACGGGAGATGGAGATCACGACGGCCGGACCGTACGAGCAGGAACTTCACGATGCGTTGGCCGAGTTGCCCAACGTCGATCCAGCGACGCTGGACGCCTATGTCACCGCGACGCTCCCCTTTTCCGATTTCGACAAGGCGTTCGAGCTTGCCAAGCAACCATCGAGCGCCAAGGTCATGGTGACGTTCGACTAAACTGCCGCGTCGCCCGAGCATATTATGGATGGTTCGGCGAAAACAGCAGTGATGATCCAAAGCATGGCGGGCCGCGCATTAGAGCCACCCGCCATCATCTGATGGCGCAATCACACACGTGATTCTCATCGGCACTTGTCTGCTTGAGTTCGCCGGATTGCTCCGCCAAAGGTCGGCCCAGCGCCGAAATGCGCTTTCAGGGATCTCAGCGAGGAACGCCGACTAAAGGGCGGCGAAGCTGAGAGTTTTAGGAAGGCTTTATGAATACATATATGAGACTGCTCGCGCTCGCCGCGAGTGCTTCTGCAGGAGCAATGACTTTCGCGACGTCCGCACTCGCGCAACAATCAACCGGGGCAGCCGCTTCCGAAAACCCCGCTCCGCCTAAAGAAGCGGATTTAACCGACATCGTCGTCACGGCGCGGCGCTCAAGCGAGAATATTCAGAAGGTTCCGGTTGCAGTGTCCGTGCTGAGCGGAGACGCGCTGGAGCAAAGGCGCATCACTGGCGCAAAAGATCTGCAGTATAATACGCCAAGCCTCGTGATCACCAGCGACCCGCTCGGCGGCTCGACCGCTCCTGTGTTCCAACTCCGCGGCCAGACCGTCGCCCAGGGGTCCGATGACACGGTCGTGACGTATCTTGGGGATGTCCCGATCAATTCGCGGGCTTTCGCTGGCGGGCTTTTCGACCTCAACTCGGTGCAGGTGATCCGCGGACCGCAGGGAACTCTGTTTGGCAAGAACAGCACCGGTGGTGCAGTGATCTTCACCCCGCGCATTGCCGATACCAGCACCGTTTCAGGTTTCGCCGACGGCACAATCGGCAATTACAGCTATTATCAGATCGGTGCCGGCGTGAACGTTCCGCTGATCACCGACAAGCTTGCAGTCCGCCTGTCGGGCCAAATTACGCGTCAGGACGGTTTTGTGCGCAACGTTTCAGGGCCGGACGGCGCGGACAAGAAATATGAAGTTCTGCGCCTGTCGTTGGTGGCCACTCCGACGGAGCGGCTTCGCAACGAAACGTATTTCAGCTACTTCCACGGTCGTCAGCACCAGAATCCGTTGATTTTCAGCCGTTACAACTACGACTTGGTACAATTCGTTATCGCAAACGGTACGGGCAGCCAGGCGATCGGCACTGGTGTGGCAAATTTGGTTCAGGGTCAGTTTGATCGCCAGCAGCAGCTTGGATTGCGGACTATCGATTATTCGGTTCGTCCAAACAACGACGACAACGATGTTTTTATCGCGACCAACACGACCAGCTACGATCTAGGCTTCGGCACTGTGAAGAATATTTTCGGATATTCCAATCAAAAGCCGCGGGTTAGTTTGTCGCAGACCAGCACAGACTTTCCGCTGGTCGATGTATTGCAGTCGAAATATCTTGACTCGTTCAGCGATGAACTTCAACTTTCGGGCAATACAAATACCTTGAAGTGGATTGTTGGAGCTTTTTTCTCAAGCGATCATACCAGAACTGTGCAGCCGGCCTTTCTGTTTGGCGGTCTGAACAACCAGACCACCTCGACCGACCAGTACACCTCTAAGGCGTTGTTCGCTCAGGGAACATATGACTTTTCCGAGATAGGCCTTAATGGACTGAAATTCACTGCTGGTATTCGTCATACCTGGGACATCCGCACCGGCGTTCTGGACGCGATTGATTACACTGCGGCTGGTGGGCCCGCGGTGGCTCCAACAGTTACAAACAGAAACACTTACAGGAATATCAGCTGGACTCTTGGCCTTGATTACCAAGTATCCCGAGATCTTCTGGTCTATGTCTCAAGCCGGCACAGCTACAAGGCCGGCGGCCTGAACCTTGTTTCATCCAATGTTCCCGTGGTTTTGCAGACCTATGCGCCAGAAAAGCTCACGGATATCGAGCTCGGTGCCAAGGCCACGATCCGCGTCAATGACGATGCGGTGATTCGCGCGAACGTCGCCGCTTACCGTGGCTGGTACAAGGATATGCAGTTCCAGGAACTGGCCAATTGCGGCACGGTGGCATCCTATGTCATTAATGCAGGCAAGGCGTCCCCGAAGGGTCTCGAACTTGAAGTGGACGCGGCGATCAAGCGCAACCTCCGCGTGGGTGGCTTTTACAACCGCACTCTCGGCAAGTTTGACCAATTTGCACTGATCCAGCCGAGCACCTGCACCGTCGTCGGTGCAAACACCAACTTGAATGGTGCAACTTTCGGGCATATTTCGAAAGACACGGCAGGCCTGAACGCGGCATATACGGTGCCGTTGAACCAAGGCGACGAAGCCTTGGTGTTCGCCGGTGACTGGTATTACCGGGGCAAGCGCGTCGGCGTGGCGACGGAGGGCAACGCCTCCGCCATTCCGAGCTACTCGTTGTTCAATGCCCGCGTCGATTATAACAACATTGGCGGAAGCCGATTCAGCGCTGGCGTCTGGGTTCGCAACATCGGCAACAAATTGTACGTTTCCTATCGTAACAACGTCTACGCGTTTTCTGGCTACGACGTGCAGGCCTATGGCGATCCGCGCACATTCGGCATGGACGTGAAATTCAAGTTCTAACTGAACGACTACCGGCTGGCGCCGGTAGGTTCGGTTGGAGTGGCTGAAGCCTTTTCAATTGGGGC
>NZ_BAAAEH010000030.1:0-62952 GCF_039522915.1 Sphingomonas oligophenolica | reverse complement strand
ATCCGATCACCTGCACATACTCGAATTTTTCCGCTTGCTTCCATGGGGGCGTCCACAGAAGCGGGAACCCCACGGCCTATTTTGATTCAGTCATGTCAAAGAGCGGGAAGAAGGCGGCTCAGCGCTCCTTCCCCCCGCACGTCCCATGATTTCCGCAAAGATTGAATCTGGCGAGTGACCGGAGCGAGCGTCACGCGTGCGGAGCCGCCGAGCCGCTCGCCCCGCCGACACCTTCCAACTCGGCAAGTGCGTCCTCCGACAGCATCAGCTCGGCCGCCGCCAGATTCTCCCGCAGATGGGCAACTGACGAGGTGCCCGGAATCAGCAGGATATTGGGCGAGCGGTGAAGCAGCCAGGCAAGCGCCACCTGCATCGGCGTCGCGTCCAGGCCCGCCGCCACGCGCGACAAGGTCGATGACTGGAGCGGGCTGAAGCCGCCGAGCGGGAAGAAGGGCACATAAGCGATGCCCGCAGCGGCGAGCGCGTCGATCAGCGCGTCATCCTCCCGATGGACGAGATTATAGTGGTTCTGCACGCAGACGATCTCGGCGATGCCGCGGCCCTGCTCGATCTGCGCGGCGGTCACATTGCTCAGGCCGAGATGGCGAATCAGGCCCTGTTGTTGAAGACCGGCGAGCGTGGTGAGCTGCTCCTCGATCGAGCCTTCGCTCGGGCCAAGGATGCCGCCAACCCTGAGATTGACGACATCGAGCGCCTCGACGCCGAGATGGCGCAGATTATCATGCACTGCGCCGGTGAGATCGGCCGCCGAGAGCGCCGGATTCCAGGAGGCGTCGGCGCCGCGTACGGCACCGACCTTGGTCACGATCGTCAGCCCCTCGGGATAGGGGTGCAGTGCCTCGCGGATCAGCTTGTTGGTGACATGGGGGCCGTAGAAATCGCTGGTATCGATATGGTCGACGCCGCTGGCGACCGCGTCGCGCAGGACAGCGAGCGCGGCATCATGATCCCTTGGCGGGCCGAACACGCCCGGGCCGGCAAGCTGCATCGCGCCATAGCCGAGGCGCTTCACGGTGCGATCGCCGAGCGTGAAGCTGCCGGCGGCGGTGATATCGGTCATGTCAGGTCTCCGAATGGGGTGACCGCGATATGGCGGTGGCAGTCATGCATGATAATCCCTATCAATCGGCACAGGCTGTTCGGGATATTGCACAATGCCAGCTGACCTGACTGACCTTTCCGCCTTTGTCGCGGTGGTGCGCGCGGGCGGATTCCGCGATGCGGCGCGGACGAGCGGGGTTTCCGCCTCGGGCCTCAGCGAAGCGGTGCGGCGGCTGGAGACGCGGCTCGGACTGCGACTGCTCCATCGCACCACCCGCAGCATTGCGCCGACCGAGGCCGGGGCGCGGTTGTTCGAGCGACTCGCCCCCGCACTGAGCGAGGTCGAGGCGGCGGTTGGCGTCGTGAACGCCTTTCGCGGCCGGCCCGCGGGCACGCTCAAGCTCAACGTGCCGGCCAGCGTGTCGCGGCTCGTGCTGCCGGCGATCGTTACTCCGTTCCTCAAGGCCTATCCCGATATCAGGCTCGAAGTCGTGGTCGAAGACGGTTTTGTCGATGTACTGGCTGCCGGATGCGACGCGGGCATTCGCTATGACGAGAAGCTCGAACAGGACATGATCGCGGTCCCGATCGGCCCGCGCATCCAATGTTTCGCCACCGCCGCCTCCCCTGCCTATCTCGACGCGCATGGCCGGCCCGAGCACCCCCGCGACCTGCTGGCGCACGCGTGCCTGCGCGGGCAGTTCGCCAGCGGCGCGACGCCGACATGGGAATTCGAGCGCGCCGGCGAGATCGTACGGGTCGATCCGACCGGGCCGCTGTTGGTGCGGCTCGGCGCCGCGGTGGACCTGGCGGTCAGCGCGGCGATCGACGGGCTCGGCATCATCCATCTGTTCGAAGGCTGGCTGCGCCCGGCGCTCGACAGCGGCGCGCTCGAGCCGGTGCTCGAGCCCTGGTGGCAGCCTTTCTCGGGCCCCTTCCTCTATTATCCCGGCCGCCGCCATCTGCCGGCGCCGCTCCGTGCCTTTGTCGATTTCATCAAGATGCAATGAGGGACCATGCTGGCTGTTTCACTGATCGCCTTCGTCGTGCGCGGTCGATAGACTGGCGGGATCAGCATGGAGGTGGCCGTGACGAAACCTTTCCAGATCTCGCTTGCGCCCGAGAAATTGTGGCAGGCGATCAACCCCTGGACCTTTTACCAGCAGGGTTCGCAATTCGGGCTGATCAACGTCAATCTCGGCCAGACGGCAAATCCCGAGATCGAGCAGGACGTTCTCAACGAGGTCGGCAGCTATGGCCGGCAACTCGGCCGCATCGGCGACGCGCTCGAGGTGATTCTCGCCCATATCCATCTCGAGGGCCTGACCACCGAAGAAACCGACGCGCTGAAGATCCTGGACGGGCAGCTCGCCGCGATCAGGAAGATCAAGGCGCGCGATCGAGCGTCCATTTCACCTGCGGCAGCGGACGCGGCCTGACCGCCGGCCCGGGCGGCAGCCGGCGTCCCGGCTGATCCAACGCGTCAAGCAACGCCATCAAGGCGCCCGACTGGACAACAGGATGCGGAGAAGCTCGGAAAGCGGCCAGGCCGGCGACTGCGCTGTCCAATAGGCGGAGACCGGGAAACTGGCACCGGGCGCATCGACCGGACGGACGGCCACGCGCTCGTCAAGCTCATCGACATGGCTTGCACAGACCAGCGCGAGTCCTGCGCCGCCGGCGACCCGCTCCATCAATCTTGCCCGCCCCAGATCGAGCAGGACGCCGTTGAGAGCGGGTGCCAGCGGGCGGATGCAGTGGGACAGGAGGCGGTGCATCTCACCGCCATGCTGCTGGCGCGAGACCAGGAATATTTCCTCGCGCAGCTCAGCGACAGTGACCATCGGTCGGGCCGCGAGCGGGTGATCAGCGCCCATCGCGATCATCACCCGGTCAGTCCAGAGCCTGGCGGATCGCAGGCCGGGCCGCGCCGTACCGGGCATTACCGCCAGGGCGAGCTCCCCCGCTTCGAGCGCCGGCAGCAACGCGGCGCGCGGCATTTCGTGGACACCCAGGCCGACTGTCGGGCACCGCCGCGCGAAGGCGAGCAATTCGTCACCGAGCCGGTCACGGCAGATCGAGGCGAACAGCCCGACCGCAAGCGCCGCCTCCCCATCGGTATTCGCGGCAATCGAAGCATTTTCCATGCCTGCCATCATCATCGAATAATGGTAGTTTTCCGCCATCGCTTGCGACCGCTGCGACGAAGATGCGACGAACGCGACGAGCGGGTCGACCGGGCCGCATCGGCCATTCTCCCCATGCGGCGAAATTATTGCTAAACCGTACCGATGCATGGGGGCCTTTCAGACAAGCGCCAGATCACCGCGGGCATCAGCTTTCCCGATTTCGAATCGGCGGAGGCCGTCAAGCTGTGGCTGTCCGAGCATTTCGCCACCGAGACCGACCCGTTGCGCATCCTCAGCGTTACCGCCGAGGCGCTCGGGCGCTTCCTCGGCGTGGCCCGGGTCGGCTATGGCGAATTCGAACCCGGTATCGAGTTCATCAACATCCCGCTCGATTGGGCCCGCAAGGGGCTGAAAAGCATGGCGGGACGGCACCCCTTTTATGCCGATTCGGCCCTGACCCGCGAATATCGGCGCGGCCGCACCCTGATCGTGAACGACGTCAGCACGCTCAGCCTGGTGCATGAAGAGGAGCGGCTGCTGGCGGCGAGCAGCAACCGCGCCTTCGTTGCCGTGCCGCTGATCGACAATGGCGAACTCGTTGCGATGTTCTGGGCGATCGACGATTCGCCGCGCGGCTGGACCGAGGACGAAGTCACCCTGATCTCCCAGACCGGCGCGCGGATCTGGGGGTCGCTCGAGCATCTCCGGCTGACCGCGAAGCTGCGCGAGAGCGAGGAGCAGTTCCGCCTGCTCGCCGAGAACCTGCCCGGGCTGTGCTGGGTCGGCGACGAGCATGGCGTACTGCGCTGGGGCAACAGCCAGTGGCACGACATGTTCGACGGCACACGCGGCGAACATGGCGACCCAAGCGATGTCTGCCACCCCGACGATCTGTCGCTAGTCCGGTCGATGTGGCGTGAGATGCGCACCCATGGCGAGCCCGTGACGCGGCAGATCCGCATGCGCGGGCGTGACGGGCTGTATCGCCCGTTCCTGAGCAAGGCAGTGCCGATCCGCGATGCGCGCGGCGCGGTGGTGCGCTGGTGCGGGGTGCAGATCGACCTCAGCGACAAGCAGGCGCAGGATCGCCGCCAGGCGGTGCTGCGCGCGTTCAACGATCAGACCCGCGACCTCAAGCAGGTTGGCGAGATCCTCACCACGCTGGCCGGGATACTGGCCCAGCATCTCGGCATCACGCATTTCCTCTACGGTGAGACAGCGATCGTCGATGCCGGCCTGACCGTCTTCCGGGCGGAGCATGGCGTGGCGATCAATGATCCGGCATCGGTGCCGCTGATCAGCCGCGCGTTCGAGAGTCTGGCCGCCGCCGGCCCCGCCAGCACGGTCTGCGCGATCAACGACAACCGCCTGCTCGCCCGCGCGCCGGGCGACCCGGTCCAGTCAGTCGCCGACATGCTCGGGACGCGATCGGGCATCATCGTGCCGATCGTCAAGGAGGGCCGGCTGGTCGCGAGCATGGCGTTGCTCGTCTGCGAACCCCGAACCTGGTCGCGCGACGAGATCGAGCTTTCGGAAGAGCTGGCCGAGCGGGTCTGGGCGACGGTGTCGCGCGCCACTGCCGAAGCGGCACTGCAGGAGCGCGAGCGCAACCAGGCGTTTCTGATCGGCTGGAGCGACCGCGTGCGCGGCGAGACCTCGACGCACGCGATCATGGCGACGACACTCGAATGCCTCGGCCGCCATCTCGGCGTCACGCGCGCCACCTTTGCGGAAACCGACGGCACAGGCCGGATCTTCTCGGTGACCGACGAATGGCGCGACGGCGTGTCGAGCATCAAAGGCAATCGCTTCGCGCTCGAAAGCGTCGGGTCCTCGGTCGATCCTGCCTGGGTTCGCGGCGACATCGTCCGCTACGACGATGTCGCGAGCGATCCCCGGCTCGAACCGGCAGCCGTCGACCGCTATGTCGATCGCGAGATCCTGGCATTCGTCAGCATGCCGCTGGTCGAGGACGGGATGATGCGTTCCGCCCTGTCGGTGCAGCATCACCGCCCGCGCCGCTGGCGCGACAGCGAGATCCAGCTGATGCGCGACATCGCCGAGCGCACCTGGGTCGCGCTGGAGCGGGCGCGGGCGCAGGCCGCGCTGCTCGAGCGCGAGCGCAACCAGGCGTTCCTGATCGCCTGGAATGACGGCATCCGCGACGAGACCGGCGCGCGCGCGATCCTCGCGCGTACGCTCAGCCAGCTCGGCCAGCATCTCGGCGTCTCGCGCGCCAACTATGCCGAGGCGTCGCCCGCGGGCGACGCGCTGTGCGTGCTGCAGGAATGGAAGGACGGCGTGATCAGCGTCGTCGGCGAGACCTATCCACTCAAGGCCCTCGGCGAGCGCGTGATGGCGGCGCATCTCGGCGGCCAGGCGCTGCGCGTCGACGATGTCGCGACCGACGACCGCTTCGACGAGACCAATCGACCGCTCTATGAATCGGTGGGCGCGGCGGCGGCGCTGACCCTGCCGATGGTCCGCAGCGGCGACATCGTCGCGGTCCTGTCAGTCCAGCAGGCCAGCCCGCGTCACTGGACCGACAGCGAGGTGGAACTGGTACGCGAGGTCGCCGACCGCACCCTTGCCGTACTCGAGCGCGCGCGTTCGGAGGAGCGCCTGGCCGAGAGCGAGGCGCAACTCGCCGCGTTCCTGGAAAATGCGCCCGTCGCGATGCATCTGAAGGACGGCGAGGGCCGCTATATCCGGGTCAATCCCGAATTCGCCAAGGCGTTCGGCCGCACGCCGGACGACATCCACGGCAAGCATCCCGTCGACCTGTTCCCGCCGGATACGGCCGCCGAACTCGAGGCCATCGAAGCGCGCGCGCTGGCGGGTGAGGTGGTGAGCGCCGAAGTCGCAGTCACTCAGCTTCCCGGGATCACCGATGTGCTGTCGATGGCATTCCCGATCACCGGCAGCGCCGGGGTCGCCAGGACCGGCGGCTTCACCCTCGACCTCACTGATCGCAAGCGCGCCGAAGCCGATCTGGCCCGATCCCGCGAGGCGCTGTACCAGACCGAGAAGCTTTCGGCGCTCGGCTCGCTGCTCGCCGGGGTCAGCCATGAGCTCAACAATCCGCTGTCGATCGTCGTCGCCCAGGCAGTGATGATGGAGCGCCAGTCGCGCGGCTCCGAACTCGCCGAGCGGGCGCAGAAGATCAGGCGCGCGGCCGACCGGTGCGCGCGGATCGTCCAGACCTTTCTCGCCATGGCACGGCAGAAGCGGCCGGAGCGCGCCGCAGTCGATCTCAACGCGGTCGCCGCGGCGGCGCATGAGCTGGCGGATTATGGCCTCAAGACGGACGGGATCGTCTCCAGCTTCGACCTTGCGCCCGGGCTGCCGCTGATCTCGGCTGATTCCGACCAGCTCCACCAGATCATCATCAACCTGATCGTCAACGCCCAGCAGGCAATGGTCGAATCGAGCACGGTCGAACCCAGGCTTACGCTACGCTCCGCGCTTGGCGTCGATCCGGGCACGGTGATGCTCGAAGTGTCGGATACGGGACCGGGCATTCCCGATGAGGCGCGCCGGCGGATCTTCGAGCCCTTCTTCACCACCAAACCGCAGGGCCAGGGCACAGGTGTCGGCCTGTCCTTCTCGCAGGGCCTGGCCGAGGCGCATGGCGGCCGGCTCGAGCTGGTCCCTTCAAGCACCGGCGCCTGCTTCAGGCTGGTCCTTCCGGTCGATCCCGATCCCACGCTGCAGGCGATGCCGGCCGAGCTTCCGCTGGCCATGCCGGCGCCGCCGCGCCGCGCGCTGGTGATCGACGACGAGGCCGAGATCGCGGAATCGCTCGCTGATTTCCTGTCGATCGAAGGCTTTGCCTGCGACATCGCCGTGGGGGGCGCCGCGGCCAAAGCGCGGCTGGCCCAGGGCAGCTACGACCTGGTGATCAGCGACCTGCGCATGCCCGATATCGACGGCCCCGAGCTCCATGCCTGGATCATGGCCGAACGCCCCGATCTGGCCGACCGGGTCGGTTTCGCGACCGGCGATACGCTCGGCGCCGCGGCCGAACGCTTCCTCGGCGAGGCTCGGCGCCCTGTCCTCGAAAAGCCCTTCACCCCGGAAGCGGTGACCAGCTTCCTCCAGCAGATGGATCTGGCATGACTGACGCTACACCGTTCATCGTCCTCGTCGACGACGAGGAAGATCTCCGCGAACCCGTCGCCGCCTATCTCGGCGAGCAGGGCCTCGAGGTCGCGGAAGCCGATGGCGGCGCCGCGCTCGACGCGATTCTCGCGCGGCGGACGCCGGCACTCGTCGTGCTCGACGTGACCATGCCCGTCGAGGACGGCTTCAGCATCGCGCGGCGCCTGCGCAGCAATCACCCCGCGATCGGCATCGTGATGCTGACCGCCCGGCGCGACGTGATCGACCGGGTGGTCGGCCTCGAGATCGGCGCCGATGATTATATCATGAAGCCGTTCGAGCCGCGCGAACTGCTCGCCCGTATCCGTTCGGTAATCCGCCGCCTGAGCGTCGAGCCGCCCGCCGCGGCTGCGGCCGAGGCGAGCGATGCGGACCAGCCGGCCAGCGTTTCGGACAATGTCGACTATCACCGGGAATTCTGGGTGCCGACCTCGCGTGGCCAGATTCGCGTGCCGGTCGACACGATCGAGTGGATCGAGGCGGCCAAGGATTATGCGCTGCTCCACACCCGCGACCGCAGCCACATGATACGCGTCACCATGACGGCGCTCGAACGGGGTCTCGACCCCGACCAGATGATCCGCGTCCATCGGTCGGCCTTTGTCCGCCCCAAGGCAGTGCTGCAGATCAACGCCATCGGCCGCCATATGGCGCTGATCCTGCGTTCCGGCGCCACCGTCCGCGTCGGCCCGCGCCACTGGGACGAAGTGCGCCACCGCCTGCAGAGCTGAGGCGCGGCACGCATCGGCGCGAGGCCGGGCGCAGGCACATCCTTCTCGTCGCTTCGTCGGCCCTCCCGCCATCCTGGACGCAGTTTCGTCGCGCCCGTCGCGACGGTGGTTTCCTGCCCCTTCTTCCCCGCTAACCGGCCCCGCGTCGGCCGCTGATGGCCGTCTGACATCGCCGGCAAGGGACCGGCTGCACACATACCAAGGAAGACTTATGCGTATCTTCAATATCCTGCTTGCCTCAGCGGCCATGGCGGCCGCTGCCGCCGCGACCCCGGCCTTTGCGCAGGATTCAACCTTCACCGGACCGCGCATCGAAGCCAATGTCGGCTATGATTCGGTCCATGCCGACGATCATGTCGCAGCGACCCCCAATTCGATCGACGCGGCCCGCCTCGGCATCGCCGCCGGCTATGATGTCGGCATCGGCAAGGTGGTGACGATCGGCGTCGAGGGCGGCATCGGCTGGGCGCTCGGCGACGGCCGCAGCTATACCAGCGGCGCCACCACCGTAACGGCCGACACCGGGCGCGATATCGACGTTTCGCTGCGGGTTGGCGCGCGGGTCGCGCCGCGCACGCTCGTCTACGCCAAGGGCGGCTGGGCCAACAGCGAGTTTCACGGCACCGTCAAGACCGGCGCGACAAGCGTCAGCGCGCGCAGCGACGAGGATGGCTGGCGGATCGGACTCGGCGTCGAGCAGATGCTCGGCGAGCATGTCTATGCCAAGGCCGAGTATCGCTACACGGACTATGGCGACGACGTGACGCGCCACCAGGCGCTGGTCGGCATCGGCTACCGCTTCTGACACCGTGCGCCCGGCGCCGTCGCCGGGCGCTCCCCCCCTTTTTCTGGAGAAAGACCATGTTGAAGACCATCGTACACTTGGCGCTTGCCTTGTTTCCGCTGGTGACGTTGATCGGCGTCATGGCCACCACCGCCTGAATTCCCGTGCCGATCCGCCCGCCGGGATACGCGATCGGTTGAACCGGGCGGCAGGCGATGCGATGCAGTGCCGAGAGCAACAGCAAAAGGGCAGGCATGGCAATGGCGGAAAGCGACGGCGAACGCGTCGATATCGGCGTACTCGACGGCCTGGTCGGCTATCATTTGCGCCGCGCGATGGGCGCCTTCAGCGTCGACTATGCCCGAGCGGTCGCGGGTACGCCGATGCGTCAGGGGCTGTTCGGCGTCATGTCGGTGATCGCCGCCAATCCCGGGATCAGCCAGGGCATTGTCGGAAAGGCGCTCGGCATCCAGCGCGCCAACATGGTCGCGCTGATCACCGAGCTCGGGGAGCTCGGCCTTGTCGATCGCGAGCCCTCCGCAACCGATCGCCGCGCCTTCAACCTGACGCTGACCGACAAGGGCATGACGATGCTGAAGGATACGCTCGCCCGCATCCGCGACCATGAGGAACGCATGCTGGCCGCGCTGAGCCCCGCTGCCCGCCAGTCGCTGACCGCAACGCTCCGCGCGATCGCCGCGGTCGAGGAATAGTCCGGGCTAGTTTCCAGCCATCACCGGCGCATCGACCCGCAGCCTGAGCATCAGCAACGCGCCGGCAGCGAGCAGCGACCCCATCGCCATCGCGATCGCCACGCCCTGCAGCCCGAAGCCCGACTGGAACAACACCCCCGCCAGCATCGGCGACAGGGCCGAGCCGCCGCGGCCGATCCCGATCGCGAAGCCGGTGCCGGTTGCGCGGACATGGGTTGGGAAGGCGCGCGCTAGGATCGTGTAGATACCGACAACGGCACCGTTGGTGAACAACCCCGCCGCGCAGGCAAGCGTCGACAGATGCGCGAGGGTCGAGTGGCCGGCGCTGCCGAACACCGATACCATCACCGTCGACGCGAGCAGGGCGGCGATCGTCAAGGGCTTCAACCCGAAACGGTGCGCGAGAAGGCCGAAGATCGCCCCGCCGACCGCGCCGCCGATATTGGCCCAGACCAGCACGCCCGCCGCGCTGCTCGGCGCGAACCCCATGTCGACGACGATCTTGGGCGACCATTTCAGGATGAAATAGAAGCTCACGATATGCGCGAAATAGGCGAAGGTGGCGAGAATCGTCGTGGCCAGCAGCGCCGGGCTGAAGATGTCGGCGATCGATTGCCGGCTTTCGGCCGCCGTCACCTCGGGCAATGAATCGACCACTTCGTGCCCCATTCGGGCGAGCGTGCGATTGATTGCCTCGAGCGCGCCCTTGGGCCGCCGCGCCACGAGGAACTGCACCGGCTCGGGCACGAAGAACCAGACCAGAGGGATGAAGGCTGCGGTCGCGATCGCACCGAAGGCGAAGACGGTGCGCCAGTCGCCGCCCTTGAGGAGCAGTGCCGAGATCGACCCGCCGATCACCGCGCCGATCGGGTAGCCGATCACCATGATCGCAAGCGCGAGGTTGCGGCGGCGCAGATTGGCGAACTCAGCGGTGATCGCATTGGTCGCGGCCAGCATGCCGCCGATACCCAGACCCGTCGTCACCCGCCACACCGACAGGTCGACAACGCCGTGCGCCTGAGTCGCCATCACCATGCCGAACACCATGACGACAAGGCAGCCCAGGATTGTCCGCCGCCGCCCGATCGAATCGGCAACGCCGCCGAGCAGCAGCGAGCCGGCCGCCATGCCGATGAGCTCCATCGACAGCACGACGCCGAGCGCCGCCCGGTCGATCCCCCACTCGGCCGCGATGCCGGGCGAGGCGAAGCTGATCGAGAGCACGTCGAAGCCGTCCAGCGCGTTGAGCCCGACCGCAATCGCCACCGCTGCGATCTGGAGCCCGCTCATCGGCCGCTCGTCGATCAATGTTCTTGGATCGCTGGCCATTCGCAGTCCCCTCTTCCCGTATATTTATCGAGCCGATTGTTACCCTCGATAACTATCTGCAGCAAGCGAGAGGGAGGGCAGCTGCTTCCTCCCTATCACAGACGGGGAGGAAGCAGGGAGCGAGATCAGATCTCGCCCCAGACCTCGCGGGCGACGTCGATCACCAGGCGCATCTTGTCCGCCTGCTGCTCGACCAGGATGTCGTTGCCATGGACGGTCGAGGAGAAACCGCATTGCGGGCTCAGCGCCATCTGGTCGACCGAGAGGAACTTTGCCGCTTCCTCGATCCGGCGCAATATGTCGTCGCGGGTCTCGAGCTCGCCGAGCTTGGTGGTGACGAGGCCAAGCACCACCGTCTTGCCCTTGGGCACGAAGCGCAGCGGCGCGAAATCGCCCGAGCGCGGATCATCATATTCGAGGAAGAAGGCGTCGATATCGAGCTCGTTGAACATGACCTCGGCGACCGGCTCATAACCGCCCTCGGCTGCCCAGCTCGATCTGAAATTGCCGCGGCACAGATGGACCGCCGTCACCATGTCGTCGGGCCGGTCGCGGATCGCGCTGTTGATCAGCGACGCGTAGAGGCGCGGCGCATCGTCCGGATCCATGCCGCGCTTGCGGGCGTTCTCGCGCTGCGTGTCGTCGCACAGATAAGCGAGATTGGTGTCGTCGAGCTGGAGATAGCGGCAGCCCGCCTCGGCGAGGGTGGCCACCTCGGCGCGGTAGGCGGCGCCGACATCAGCGAAGAAATCGTCCATCTCGGGATAGACGTCGGTCGGGATACCTTCGCGGCCGGCGCGGAAGTGGAGCATCGTCGGCGACGGGATCGTGACCTTTGGCGTCTGGCTCACGACAGATTTCAGAAACTCGAAATCGGCCTGCTGGATCGGCTTCACATGGCTGACCTTGCCGTTGATCACCATCGCCGGCGGCGCGTAATCGAGCTCGGTGCCGCTGATGTGGCGGAAATTGACCTGCGTGCCGCCCTTTTCGACCACCCCGTCGAGCTGAAGCAGGAAATCGGTATGGAAATAGGTCCGTCGGAATTCGCCGTCAGTGATTCCCTTCAGCCCGAGATCTTCCTGGAACTTGACGATGCCGCGGATCGCTTCGTCCTCGACCGCGCGCAATACCGCCGCGTCGATCTCGCCGCTGCGATGCTGCGCACGCGCATCAAGCAGTGCCTTGGGGCGAAGGAAGCTGCCGACATGATCGGCGCGGAAAGGCGGTGTCGCTGACATTGGGAACCCTGTGATGATGGATTGTGGAAATCGTATGCATGACATACCGCCGTCCGACTAGGCCGGGACGAGATAGCTATCAACAGTAACCGCTTTTCGATACGGCCATACCCAGAAGGGGCGCGCCAGCCAGGAGGGACCTCTTGACGCCGCCCGCAAGGAAATTGTGAAGACCGCAGCATGATCGATCCCGCCAAAATCACCGCCATTGATGTCCACGTCCATGCGGAAGTGTCGTGCCACGACCCCGAAGACCCGGTGATGGGCAAATATTTCGACGCCGCCAGCGCCTATTTCAAGGCTGACCGCAAGCGTCCGACCATCCCCGAGACGATCGATTTCTACCGGGAACAGAATATCGCCTTCTGCCTGTTCACGGTCGATTGCGAGAGCGGCATCGGCGCGAAACGGGTGAGCAATTACGAGATCGCCGAACTAGCCGCCGCGAACGGCGACATCGTCATCCCCTTTGCCTCGATCGATCCGCACAAGGGCAAGATGGGCGCCCGCGAGGCGCGCGACCTGGTCGAAAATTTCGGGGTCAAGGGCTTCAAGTTCCACGGCATCATGCAGGATTGCCATCCGGCAGACCGGGTCGCCTATCCGATCTACGAGGTGATTGCCGAGCACAAGCTGCCGGCGATCTTCCACACCGGCCATTCGGGCATGGGAACGGGCATGCGCGGCGGCGGCGGGGTGCGGCTGAAATGGGGGCAGCCGATGCTGATCGACGATGTCGCGGTCGATTTCCCCGACATGAAAATCATCCTCGCCCATCCGAGCTGGCCCTGGACTGACGAGAGCCTGTCGATGGCGCTGCACAAGGACAATGTCTTTATCGACCTGTCCGGCTGGTCGCCCAAATATTTCCCGAAGCAGGTGATTCAGTACGCAAACACGCAGTTGAAGCACAAGATGATGTTCGGATCCGACTTCCCGCTGATCCGCCCCGACAAATGGATCGCGGCGGCGAAGGAAGCTGGCTTTCGCGACGAGGTGATGCCGCTGATCCTCAAGGACAATGCAGCCCGGGTGCTGGGGTTGGCATGAGCGGGGCCGCGCCAGGCATTTCCCAGCCCGCGGAACCGGGCAACGACATCGGCGAACTGGACTCGATCCTCGGGTTCCACATCCGCCTCGCGCATGGTGCTGTCTATCGGCATTTCACCGAGAGCTTCAGCGACCTGGGCCTGACCCAGAAGCAGGTCTCGGTGCTCTGGCTGATCGACGATCATCCCGACATCTCCCAGGCCGAGATCGGCCGGCTGCTGCAGATCGATCGCGCGACGATCATGGCGATCATCAACCGTCTCCAGAAGCGAGGCTATGTCGAGCGCGGCAAATCGACCAGCGACAAGAGGCGCCAGACGCTTCACCTGACGCCCGCCGGCCATGAGGCGCGGATCGGCGCGCAGCAATGCATCCTCGGCCATGAGCAATGGCTGAAGGCGCGCTTCAGCGAGCGCGAGATCGCGACGCTGATCGACATGCTCCGCCGCATCCACGAATAAGCCGGCGGCCGCAGTCTCGGCCTGTTGACATCTCGCTGCTTTACAACAGCAACACACTTGATAAGATGCACGCAACCGGGAGGGTTGTCATGCTGAAGATCGAGAAGCTCACCCATGTCTACGGCAACGGCACCCGCGCGCTCGATGGAGTCGATCTGACGATACCGCAGGGCATGTTCGGGCTGCTCGGCCCGAACGGCGCGGGCAAATCGACGCTGATGCGCAGCGTGGCGACGCTGCAGACGCCGACCTCGGGCTCGATCGTTTTCGACGGGATCGAAGTGATCGCCGAGCCCGAGAAGCTCAGGCGCACGCTCGGCTATCTGCCGCAGGATTTCGGCGTCTACCCGCGCGTTTCGGCCTATGACATGCTCGATCACATGGCGGTGCTGAAGGGCATCTCCGGCCGCGGCGACCGCAAGACGACGGTCGAGGGACTGCTCAACCAGGTCAATCTGTGGAACGTCCGCAAAAAGGCGCTTGCCGGCTTTTCGGGCGGCATGCGCCAGCGTTTCGGCATTGCCCAGGCGCTGATCGGCAACCCGAAGCTGATCATCGTCGACGAGCCGACCGCCGGCCTCGACCCCGAGGAACGCAACCGTTTCCTCAACCTGCTCGGCGAGATCGGCGACAAGGTCGTCGTGATCCTGTCGACTCATATCGTCGAGGACGTCGCCGATCTCTGTCCGCGCATGGCGGTGCTGGCTGAGGGGCGAATCCTGCTCGAAGGCGCGCCGCTCGACCTGATCGCGGCGACCCGCGGCAATATCTGGCAGAAGACGATCGACCGTAGCGAGCTCGACGCAGCCCGCGAGAAATATCGGATCATCTCGACCCGGCTGTTCGCCGGCAGGACGATCATCCATGTCATGGCCGATGCATCGCCCGGTGAAGGTTTCGAACCTGTCTCGGGCGGGCTCGAGGATGTCTATTTCTCGACCCTCGACGCCTCGCGCCGCGCGGCCTGAACATGGGCATGTTCCTCGGCGTCTTCCGCTTCGAGCTTCGCTACCAGCTTCGCAACCCGGTCTTCTGGGTGGCGATCATCCTCTTCTTCCTGATCCCCTTCGCCGCAACGACGGTCGACCAGATCACGATCGGGTCCGGGGCCAATGTCCACAAGAATTCGCCTTATGCGATCGCCCAGATCACGCTGCCCATGTCGCTCTTTTACATGTTCGTATCGACCGCGTTCGTGGCGAACGTGATCGTGCGGGACGACGATACCGGGTTCGGGCCGATCGTGAGGGCGACGCGGATCACCCGAACCGCTTATATCCTCGGCCGGTTTCTCGCTGCTTTTCTCGTGGCTGCGATCGGCTTTCTTGCGGTCCCGCTCGGTATATGGGTCGGCTCGCACATGTGGTGGGTCGATAGCGAACTGATCGGACCGAACAGCTTCGCGAACTATGCGGTTCCTTATCTGTGGATCGGACTGCCGAACCTGTTGCTGACGTCGGCCTTGTTCTTCGCCCTCGCAACGATGACCCGATCGATGATGGCCACCTATGTCGGCGTGGTCGCATTCCTGATCCTGTGGACGATCACCCGGGTCGTGCTCGGCCGCAATCCCGCTTATGAGCTGATCGGCGCCTATGCCGAGCCGCTTGGTTCCGGGGCCTTTCGCTATCTCACCAAATATTGGACTGCGGCGGATCGCAACACGCTGACGGCGCCGATCGAAGGCGTGTTCTTCTGGAATCGGGCGGTGATCATCGCCGTGTCCGTCGCGATCCTGGGCGTAGTGAACGCAACGTTCCGTTTCGGTGCCAAACCATCGAAGAAAAGTCGCAAGGCCCAGGCACTCGCCGTGCAGAGCGAGGCGCACGCAGCGCCCACTGGAACGCTCGGAGAAATGCCCCGGCCACAGTTCGGCCGCGCGACCGCCTTCGCCCAATTGCGAGTCCGCACAAGGCTGGAAATGGCGCAGGTGTTCAAGAGCCCGGCCTATTTCGTGCTGCTGGCGCTTGGTGTGTTCAATTCGATCGGCGGCTTGCTCAATGTCGGCGAGATTTTCGGAACGCCCGTCCTCCCCCTGACCCGAGTCTTTATCGGCCTGCTCCAAGGCACCTTCACCATCATCCCGATCATCGTGTCGATCTATTATGCCGGCGAGCTCGTCTGGCGCGAGCGCGACCGCAAGGTGCACGAGATCATCGATGCGAGCGCGATCCCCAACTGGGCCTATGTCATTCCCAAGGCGCTTGCGGTCGCGCTGGTGCTGTGCACCACCCTGCTGGTCAGCGTTGTGACCGGCATCGTCATTCAGCTGATCCACGGCTATACCGATCTCGAACTCGGCAAATATCTGCTCTGGTACGTCCTGCCCGGAACGATCGACGCAACGCTGATCGCGGTGCTCGCCGTGTTCATCCAGGCGCTCAGCCCGCATAAATTCTGGGGCTGGGGCGTGATGATGCTGTTCTTCATCAGCCAGATCGTCTTCGGCACTCTCGGCTGGGGTGACGCGCTCTACAATTACGGTCAGGTGACCGATATGCCGCTCTCCGACATGAACGGTCTGGGGCGGTTCTGGATCGGCGCCTATTGGCTGCGTTTCTACTGGTCCGCCTTTGCGCTGATCCTGCTCGTGCTCGCGCATCTCCTTTGGCGGCGCGGCACGGAGACGCGGTTGCGGCCGCGGCTCGCGCGCTTGCCTGCCCGGCTCGGGGGCCAGGCGGGCGCCGTTGGTGCAGTGGCGCTGGCCGCATTCGTCGCGAGCGGTGGGTGGATCTTCTACAATACCCATATCCTGAACCACTACACGACGCCGCTCGCGGACGATCAGTTCTCGGCGGACTATGAAAAGGCGTTGTTGCCCTATGAGAAGCTGCCGCAGCTTTCGGTAAAAGCCGCGCGGGTTGCGATCGACGTCCGGCCGAAAGAACCGGGCCTCTCCGCACAGGGCGTGCTGACCCTGATCAACAACAGCGCAGCCCCGATCCGCGACGTGCATGTCCGGATGAACGACCAGATCACCAAGATCGTCTCGCTGAGCCTGCCGGGCGCCACGCTGATCAAGGATTATCCCAAATATCAGTACCGCATCTACCGGCTCGCGACACCGCTCGCGCCGGGCGCGACGACCGAGCTCGGCTTCCGCACCGAGCGGACCCAGCATGGCTTTCTCAACACCGGCAATGATACGCGGGTCGTCGAGAACGGCACTTTCGTGAACAACTTCGAGATCGCGCCCTCGATAGGGATGGATCGCGGCGGGCTGCTCCAGGACCGGGTCAAGCGCCGCAAATATGGCCTGCCGCCCGAACTGCGCCCGGCAAAGCTCGAGGATCTCTCGGCGACCCGCTTCAGCCAAATCCGCACTGACTTGGTGACGACCGACATCACTGTCACCACCGATGCCGGCCAGACCCCGATCGCGCCGGGCTACAAGGTGAGCGACACGATAGCGCATGGGAGGCGTACCGCGCGGTTCGTCACGGATGCGCCGATCCAGAATTTCTATTCGATCCAGTCGGCGCGTTATGTCGAGAAGCACCGGATGCACAATGGCATCGACCTCGCCGTCTATTATGATGCGCGGCATTACCGGAATGTCGACCGGATGCTCGCCGCCTTCGGCCATGGGCTCGATTATTATCAGCCCAATTTCGGGCCCTATCAGTTCCGCCAGGCGCGAATCATCGAGTTTCCCGATTACGCCCAATTCGCGCAGGCCTTTGCCGGCACCATGCCCTATTCGGAAGGGATCGGCTTCAACGCCGATCTCTCCGACCCCGACAAGATCGACTATGTCACCTATGTCGCCGCGCACGAACTGGCGCATCAATGGTGGGCGCACCAGGCGATCGGCGCCGACATGCAGGGCGCGACGATGCTGACAGAGACGCTGGCGCAATATTCGGCGCTGATGGTGATGGAAAAACTCTATGGCCGCGACCAGATTCGCCGCTTCCTGAAATATGAACTCGACCGCTACCTGCGCGGCCGCGGCGGCGACGTGGTCGAGGAAATGCCGCTCTACCGGGTCGAGAACCAGCAATATATCCATTACCGCAAGGGCTCGCTGGTCATGTACCGGCTGAAGGATGCGCTGGGCGAGGCGCGGGTCAACGCGGCGCTGAAACGCTATCTCGAACGCTTCCGCCTCAAGGGACCGCCCTATCCGCGCTCGCTCGACCTGATCGCCGAGTTCCGCAAGGGCGCGAGCCCCGAGGAACAGGCCCTGATCACCGACCTGTTCGAGCGCATCACGCTCTACGATATCAAGACGAAGAGCGCGGTCGTGAAAAAGCTGCCCGACGGTCGCTTCGAAACCACGCTGACGGTCGAGGCGCGCAAGCTTTATGCCGATGGCAAGGGCAAGGAGACCGAGGCGAAGATGGCCGAAACCTCCGAATTCGGCGCGTTCGGGGCGATGCCCGGACAAGGCAGCTTCGCAGCGAAAGACGTGCTGTCGTTGACGCGGCTTCCACTGCACAGCGGCACGCAGACGGTGAGACTGGTGACGAAGGCGCGGCCGGCATATGCGGGCGCCGACCCCTATAATATCCGGATCGACCGCAACTCGGACGACAATGTCATCGCGACCACGGGCTGAGCCGACCCAGGGCGTACCGGTCAGTCAGCGAACAGCAGGACAGGTGTTTCGAGATATTTCTTGAGCGCCTGGACGAAGCTCGCCGCATCCCAGCCATCGACAACTCGGTGATCGCAGCTGATCGAAAGGTTCATCAGCTTGGCGCGGCGAATCTCGTCGCCCCCCTGATTATTTTTGGCAAAGACCGGACGTTCGACGATCTTGTTCGGGCCGATGATCGCAACCTCGGGCCGGTTGATCACCGGCGTCGTGGCAATGCCGCCGAGCGGGCCAAGGGAGGTGATCGTCAGGGTGGAACCGGACAGTTCCTCCGATTTCGCCTTCCCGGTCCGCGCCGCCTCGGCGAGCCGGCCGATCTCGGTCGCGAGCTGCCACACATTGCGGTCCTGCGCGTCGCGGATCACCGGCACCATCAGCCCGGCGTCGGTCTGGGTCGCCATGCCGAGATGGACCGAGCCGTGGCGCGTCACCACGCCGGCTTCGTCGTCATAGCGCGCGTTGATCATCGGGAAGGCGGGAATCGTCTTGCAGATCGCGGCGATCAGCAACGGCAGCATGGTGAGCTTGGGCCGCGCACCGCGATTGGCGTTGAGATCGGCGCGCATCTCCTCGAGCGCGGTGACGTCGATTTCGTCGACATAAGTGAAATGCGGGATCGCGCGCTTCGACGCCGCCATATTCTCGGCGATGCGGCGGCGCATGCCGATGACCTTGATCGTCTCGTCGGCGCGAGCATGGCTTGCATGGGGAGCGTGATAGCCCTGGCCGGTGCCGTAGCGCAGATAGGCATCGAGATCGGCGTGGCGGATGCGGTCGCCATCGGATTTAACCGAGGCGAGATCGATGCCGAGATCGGCAGCGCGGGCGCGGACGGCGGGAGAGGCGAGGACGTGGGCGCGCGTGGGAGAAGGCGCGGGCGCCTCTTCCTGTTTCGCCGGCGAAGGAAAGGGTTCGAGCACGGCTTCGACCCCCGGCGTTTCAGCCTCGAACTGCGCCTCCACCTCTTCCGCTCGGGTTTCTTCAACCGGCAGATCGCCCGGCGCGATATCGTCGATCGTCTCCAATGACGGCTCGATCGCACCGTCGCCCTCATCCGCGTCAGTCTCGATCACCACCAGAGCAGCGCCAATCGACACCTGATCGCCGACCTCGCCGGCCAGCTCGACCACCGTGCCGGCGACGGGAGATTCCATCTCGACCGTCGCCTTGTCGGTCATCATGTCAGCGAGCTGCTGGTCCTCCTCGACCCGGTCGCCGACCGCGACGTGCCACGCGACGATCTCCGCCTCGGAAATGCCTTCGCCGATATCCGGCAGTTTGAACACAAAGCGCCTCATGTCAGTCCTTCATCACTTTCTTCAGCGCCTCGCCGATCCGCACCGGCCCGGGAAAATAGGCCCATTCAAGGCTGTGCGGATAAGGCGTATCGAAGCCGGTCACGCGCTCGATCGGCGCTTCGAGATGGTAGAAACAGCGTTCCTGGACGATCGCCGACAGCTCGGCACCAAAGCCGCTGGTGCGGGTCGCCTCATGGACGATCATACAGCGGCCGGTCTTCTTCACCGAGGCCTCGATCGTCTCGATATCGAGCGGCACGAGCGTGCGCAGATCGATGATCTCGGCGTCCACGCCGGCCTCGGCGATGACCGCCTGGCAGACATGCACCATGGTGCCGTAAGCGAGGATGGTGAGCGCCTCGCCGGGGCGGACGATCTTCGCCTTGCCGAGCTCGATCTTGTAATAGCCGGTCGGCACTTCGCCGGCGGGATGCTGAGACCAGTTCTGCGTCGGCCTGTCCCAATGACCATCGAACGGGCCGTTATAGATTCGCTTCGGCTCGAAGAAGATCGTCGGATCATTGTCCTCGATCGCTGCGATCAACAGGCCCTTGGCGTCATAGGGCGTCGAGGGGATCACCGTCTTCACGCCCGAGACGTGCGTGAAGATTCCTTCGGGGCTCTGGCTGTGGGTCTGCCCGCCGAAGATGCCGCCGCCGAAGGGCGAGCGCACCGTGATCGGCGAGGTGAATTCGCCCGCCGAGCGATAGCGCAGCCGCGCCGCCTCCGACACGAGCTGGTCGAGCGCTGGGTAGATATAGTCGGCGAACTGGATTTCGGGCACCGGGCGCAGGCCGTAGGCGCCCATCCCGACCGCGACGCCAATGATACCGCATTCGGTGATCGGCGTGTCGAACACGCGCGTCTTGCCATATTTCGCCTGGAGGCCGGCGGTCGCGCGGAACACGCCGCCGAAATAGCCGACATCCTCCCCCATCACGATCACATCGGGATCGCGCCCCATCATCACGTCCATGGCCGAGTTGATCGCCTGGATCATGTTCATGCGGGCAGTGCCGCGTTCGTTCGGCTCTGGGGCGATGATATCGGCGGGATCGGTGATGGCGCTCATGACTTGCGCGCCCATGGCCGGCCCGAGGCGGTTTCCTCGGCAATCATCTGCGCCTGCTGCTCCCGTAGATGCCAGGGCATCTCCTCGAAGACGCCGTCGAACAAGGTATCGAGCGGCTGGTGGAGGCCGTGGCCGAGGATGCCGTTCGCTTCCGCTTCCTTCTGCGCGCGCTTCACCTGTTCGGCGAGTTCGACATCCTGCGCGGCATGGCGCGCCTCATCCCATTCGCCGAGCGCGATGAGATGGTCCTTCAATCGCGTGATCGGATCGCCGAGCGGCCAGGCCGTCGCCTCACCGGCGGAGCGGTACTGGCCGGGATCGTCCGAGGTCGAATGGCCTTCGACGCGGTAGGTGAAATGCTCGATCAGCGTCGGCCCCTGGTTGGTCCGCGCACGTTCGGCGGCCCAGGCGGTCGCGGCATAGACAGCGAGCGCGTCATTGCCGTCGACGCGCAGGCCGGCAATGCCATAGCCGATCGCCCGCGCCGCGAAGGTGGTCGATTCAGCGCCGGCGAACCCCGAAAAGCTCGAAATCGCCCATTGATTGTTGACGACATTGAAGATCACCGGCGCGCGGTAGACGCTCGCGAAGGTGCAGGCAGAGTGGAAATCGCCCTCAGCGGTCGAGCCCTCGCCACACCAGGTCGCGGCGATCCGCGTATCGCCCTTGGCCGCCGAGGCCATCGCCCAGCCTACCGCCTGCGGATATTGCGTGGCGAGATTGCCCGAGATCGAGAAGAAGCCCGCTTCCTTGACTGAATACATGATCGGCAACTGCTTGCCCTGAAGCCGGTCGCCCCTGTTCGAATAGATCTGGTTCATCATGTCGACCATCGACCAGCCGCGCGCGATCAGCAGGCCTTGCTGACGATAGGAGGGGAAGCACATATCCTCATAATCGAGCGCGAAGGCGGCAGCGACAGCAACCGCCTCTTCGCCGGTGCACTTCATGTAGAAGCTCGTCTTGCCCTGGCGCTGGGCGCGGAACATGCGCTCGTCAAAGGCGCGGACCAGGGCCATGCTGCGCAGCATGGCGCGCAACGTCTCGGACGACAGGCGCGGATTCCAGGGGCCCACCGCCCTGCCCTCATCGTCGAGCACGCGGACCAGCTCATAAGCGAGATCGATGAAGCTCTCGGCCCGATCGGCAGTGTCCGGCCGACGCACATCGCCCGCCGCAGGAATTGTGACCTGGGTGAAGTCGACCGTATCGCCGGGCCGGAATTTGGGCTCCGGCACATAGAGCGACAGGGGCTGCAGATTGGCGCGCGGAAGGTCGCTTGCCATGGGTTCTCCAAAATCAAATCGCGAGCGCGAGCATTCGCCCCAGCCAGTCGCTAAGGGGCAAACGCGCGGATTCGCTGTTCGGAACCTTGTTATAAAATTTCAACGCGCTTGGCGAGGGGCCTGTGGCGGCGATCTTGATGATCCGTTAACCATTTGGGGCGATGGTCGGTATTCGAAAGGATCGCATCATGTACATGGCCCCGATCATCCGTACCAAGGCGCCCGTCTCGACCATCGCTCGGCGTGCCACCGGTGCGGTCGTACCGCCCTTGTCGGTGGCGTTCATGGTGCCGTTCCTCGCCGTCTACGCTGCCTATGCCGGCCTAGCCCTGTCGGCGCGCACCGTCGCCAGGGCTCCCAGGGCGCTGCTCGACATGATCGATTATACCGGAACCGCGATCCTCGGTCGTTGATCGCATTGCGAAAGCTGTTCCATAGTGAGGCGCTGACTCAGCTCGCGCGCTTCGTCGTCGCGGGGCTCGGCGTCACCGCATTATCGGTCGCGATCTATCTCGTCTATGCGATCGTTCTTCACGTAAATCCGCTTCTCGCCAATATCGTCAGCCATTTCGGCGGGGTGGCGGCCGGCTATGCAATCCATAGCCGCTGGAGCTTCCGCGGATCGGGCGAGCAAAGCGCGGCGAGCCTCGGCAAGTTCGCGCTCGTGTCGGGGATCGCGCTCGCGCTCAATTCCTGCTGGGTCTGGATCGCGACTGTCGCGATGCACGGCCCTGCCTGGGCTCCCGTGCCGGCAATGCTGTTCGCGACACCGCTCGCCAGCTTCACGCTCAACCGCTATTGGGTGTTCGCGCCAAGGACTGCTTGACTCAGCTCGCCTTATAGGAACAAAATGGGAACATTACCCATTAGCGAGTCGTGCCTTTGTCGTCTGCCGTCGCCCTTTCCACTCTACGCGAAACGCTACGCGCGATCGAGGGCGATGGACTGCGTCGGCGCCCCGTGCTGCCGTTCGGGGTGGGCGCCATCGATTCGCGGCTGGCGACGACCGGGCTGCGACTCGATTCACTCCATGAGATAGCAGCCGCCAGCCCAGGCCTTGGCGACGATGCCGCCGCAACCCTGTTCATGGCCGGGGTCGCTGCGCGCGCCTGGGGGCCAGTGCTGTGGGTGGTCAGGCGCCGCGACCTGTTCGCGCCCGGCCTGTATCAGTCGGGGCTTGCCCCCGAGCGCATCCTTCATGCCGAAGCCGGCGACGATGCAGAGCTGCTCGCGCTGATGGAGGAGGGCCTGCGGCATCGCGGGCTCGGTGCGGTGATCGGCGAAGTGAAGAGCGCCTCGATGCCCAATACCCGCCGGCTTCAGCTCGCGGCCGAAGGCGGCAAGACCATCGCCCTCCTGCTGAAACGCCATGCGCGCGAAGGCGGCAATCCGCTCGCCGTCCCTTCAGCCGCAGTGACGCGCTGGCGGATCGCGGCCGCGCCCTCGACCCCGCTCCCGGTCGAGGGTGTCGGCTGCCCGCGCTGGCGGATCGAGCTGGTGCGGCAGCGCGGCGGCGAACCCCATGACTGGATAATGGAGGCATGCGATGAAACGGGTCGCCTCGCTCTACCTGCCCGACTGGCCGATCGACCGGCTGCGGCAGGCAGCGCACACCGCCGCGCCGCCTGACCTCCCACCCATCTTGCCGGTCCCACCGGCACATGAGCGCGGGGATGGCTGGCGGCCGGGTGCACGCTGGGCTCGCGAGAATCGCCACTCCCTGCCCGTGATAGGGCAGTGCGACACAGTCGGCGACGTGCCGCTCGTCACCTCAATGCGCGCGGGCAGCAAGATCCTGATCGCCGCGGCATCGTCGGCGGCGCGGGCGGTCGGCCTTCATCCCGGCATGGCGGTGACCCAGGCCCGGGCGCAGGTGCCGGGGCTCGATATCAGGCCCGCCGATATCGAGGGCGACCGCGCCGATCTCAGGCGCCTCGCCATCATCGCGGCACGGCGCTGGTCGCCGATCGTCGCCGTGTCGGGAGAGGACGGGTTGTTCCTCGACATCACCGGCGCTGCGCATCTGTTCGGCGGCGAAGCGGCGATGGCGCGGCGGATCGTGCGCCTGCTCGCCCGGCTCGGCATCACGGCCAGGATCGCGGTGGCGGACACGGCCGGCGCTGCCTGGGCACTGGCGCGTTCCCCTCATGGGCGCTGGGACAAGGGCGTCCTGCTCTGCCCGCCCTCTGCTCATATCGACGCCATTGCCGCCCTCCCTGTCGTCGCGCTCCGGCTCGACCCTGCCGCCGTCGAGCTGCTCAAGCGCCTCGGTGTCGACAGGATCGGCCAGCTCGCCGGTATGCCGCGGGCGCCGCTTGCCCGGCGCTTCGGCGCTGGCCTGGTCGAACGGCTCGATCAGGCGACGGGGCGGGTGAGCGAGCCGCTCGATCCGGTCGTGCCGACTGAAACGATCGCCATCGTCCAGCGCTTCGCCGAACCGATCGCGACCGCCGAGGCGATCGAGCATTGGCTTGCTCATCTCATGCCGCGCCTCGTCACCGCGCTCGTCGGCGCCGGCCTGGGCGCGCGCGTGATCGAGCTGGTCGCCGACCGGATCGACGGGGTGCCGCAGCGATTGCGGATCGGCCTCGCCCGGCCGAGCCGCGACGCTGCCCATCTGCTGCGGCTGATCGTACGCCGCATCGAGGAGATCGCACCGGGATTTGGCGTGGATGCGCTAACGCTGCATGTCCGTCGTGCCGATCCTCTCGCCCCGCAATCCTTTGACGAACGGCTCGAGGATCGCCCGCCCGACCTGGCGCCTCTGGTCGATGCGCTTGCCAACCGGATCGGCGATGCGCGCCTGTGGCGAGCCCGGCCAGTCGAAAGCGAAGTGCCCGAGCGCTCGGTCGAGGCGGCACCGCCGCTCGATCCGCCGGCGCAGCCTGCCGTGAAGTCGAAACTCGACGATGTCCGGCAACTCGATCGATCGTCCGATCTTCACCCCTGGCACCATCGCTGGCCACGCCCGGTCCGGCTGCTCCGCCGCCCCGAACTGCTCGACCATGTCATCGCCGAGCTGCCCGACCATCCCCCGCGCCGCTTCACCTGGCGTGGACAGGCGCACAAGGTGGTGCGGGCCGACGGCCCCGAACGCGTTCGCGGCGAATGGTGGAAACGCGCTTCCGAACAACATAGCGTGCGCGATTATTTCCGCGTCGAGGATGAGGTGGGCCAGCGTTTCTGGCTGTTCCGGCGCGGCGATGGTGAACGCAGCGAGACCGGCGATCTCAGCTGGTTCATGCACGGGGCGTTCGGGTGACCTATTCGGAGCTTCAGGTCACCACGCATTTCAGCTTTCTGCGCGGTGTCTCGTCGTCGGAAGAGCTGTTTGCGGCCGCGACTCATCTGGGGCTGCCTGCACTCGGTATCACTGATCGCAATTCGGTCGGCGGCGTCGTTCGCGCACTGGTCGCGGCCGAGCAGATCAGCAAACAGGGCTATCCCATCCGGATGATCGCCGGCTGCCGGCTTGATCTGGTCGATGGTGCGTCGATCCTGGTCTGGCCGGAGGATCGCCCGGCCTGGAGCCGCCTCACCCGCCTGCTGACGCTCGGCAAGGGCCGCGCCAATGCGCAAAAGGGCGAGAAGGGGCAATGCTTCCTGCATTGGGAAGATATTGCGCAGCACAGTGCCGGGCTTGTCGGCGCGCTGGTGCCTGGTCTCGCTGATCATGGCGACCCTGTCGCGATGCGCTGGATGGCGGATATTTTCCAGGATCGTGGCCATGTCTGCCTGACGCATCAGCGTCGCCCCGGCGACCCGCTCCGGCTCCATCAGCTCGAACAGATGGCGCAGGGCTTCGGCCTGACGCCGCTCGCGACCGGCGACGTGCTGTATCACGTGCCGGAGCGCCGCATGCTGCAGGATGTCGTCACCGCGATCCGCAACAAATGCGCGGTCGACGATCTCGGCTTCCGGCGCGAACGCAGTGCCGACCGGCATTTGAAGGGCCCGGCAGAGATGGCGCGTCGCTTTCGTGCACACCCGGCAGCGCTCAGGGCGACCGAGGCGATCGCTGAGCGCTGCACCTTTTCGCTGCGCGAACTCAGGGACCAGTATCGATATCCCGACGAAGTGGTGATCAGCGGCAGGACGCCGCAGGACGCGCTGGAGAAGATGACCCGGACGGCGCTGGCAGACCTGTTCCCGGGCGGCCCGCCACCGGCCTATTCGGACCTGCTTGAACATGAGCTCGAGCTGGTCCGGGAAATGGACTATGCGCCTTATTTCCTGACCGTGAACTCGATCGTTCGCTTTGCGCGCAGCCAGGACATATTGTGCCAGGGCCGCGGATCAGCGGCCAACTCGATCATCTGCTTCGTGCTCGGCATCACCTCGATAGACCCGGTCAAGCACACCCTGCTGTTCGAGCGATTCATCTCGACCTCGCGGCATGAGCCCCCCGATATCGACGTCGATTTCGAGCATGAGCGGCGCGAGGAGGTGATCCAGTGGATCTATGAAACCTATGGCAAACAGCATGCCGCGCTGACCGCAGTGGTCAGCCGGTTCCGCACACGCGGCGCGCTGCGCGAGGTCGGCAAGGTGATGGGTCTGTCCGAGGACATGACCTCGGCACTGGCCGGGCAGGTCTGGGGCATTTCGAGCGAAGACGTGGATGACGCGCATATCGAGCAGCTCAATCTCGATCGCGATGATCCCAAGCTTGCATTGACCCTTCAGCTCGTCAGCGAGCTGGTCGAGGCCAAGACGCCGCGGCATTTGTCGCAACATCCCGGCGGCTTCGTGCTGTCGCATGACCGGCTCGACGATCTGGTGCCGGTCGAACCCGCCGCGATGGTCGATCGCCGCGTCGTTGAATGGGAGAAGCTGGATGTGGAGGAGCTCGGCCTGATGAAGGTCGACATCCTCGGCCTCGGCATGCTGGGCTGCATGCGCCGCGCCTTTCAACTGCTCGAGACACGCAAGGGCATCTTCCTGACCATGGCGTCGCCCGAGATGCAGGACGACGATCCCGCAACCTATGCGATGATCCAGAAGGCCGACACGCTCGGCGTCTTCCAGATCGAGAGCCGGGCACAGATGTCGATGCTGCCGCGCATGAAACCGGCGAAATTCTATGACCTGGTCATCGAGGTAGCGATCGTCCGGCCCGGGCCGATCCAGGGTGACATGGTCCATCCCTATCTCAAGCGACGCGAGGGCAAGGAGCCGGTCACCTATCCCAGCCCTGCCTTGCAGAAGGTGCTGGAAAAGACCCTCGGCGTGCCGCTGTTCCAGGAGCAGGCGATGCAGGTCGCCATGGTGGGGGCAGGCTTCAGCGCCAATGACGCCGATCGGCTGCGGCGCGCGATGGCGACGTTCAAATCCACCGGGGGCGTGGGCGCGTTCCGCGAGCCACTGATCAACGGCATGCTCGAAAGGGGCATCTCGCTCGATTTCGCCGAACGCATGGTGAAGCAGATCGAGGGATTCGGCAGCTACGGCTTCCCCGAAAGCCATGCGGCGAGCTTCGCCAAGATCGCCTATGCCTCATGCTGGATGAAGTGCCATCATCCCGATCTCTATTGTGCTGCGCTGCTCAACGCCCAGCCGATGGGCTTCTATGCGCCAGCGCAGATCGTGCGCGACGCGCGCGATCATGGAGTGGAGGTCCGGCCGGTCTGTATCAATCGAAGCGACTGGGATACGCAGGTGCTCGATGCTGACCTGCAGCGCGAGAAGAACGAACATTTCTGCGGGAGCGATGAAGATTGGGCGCGATTGCTGCCGATCAGGCTCGGCATGCGGATCGTTCAGGGGCTCGGCGACAAGGAAGCGGAGGCCATCCTGAAGGCACGCGCCACCGGCCCCTTCCTGTCGATCGAGGATGCCTGGCGCCGCTCAGGGGTCAGGCCCGCAGCTCTGGAGCGGCTGGCCCGTGCCGATGCGTTCGCCTGTCTGGGCCTCGACCGGCGCCAGGCGCTCTGGGCGATCAAGGGACTGGGTCAGGCACCCCTGCCCCTGATCGCCGCGGCTGACGCGCGGGCCGGCGCCCTTCTTCCGGAAGCGAGCGAAGAACGGGTTTCCCTGATCCCGCTGACCGCCGGCCGCGAGGTGGTGGAGGATTATCGCGCGACCCAGCTTTCGCTGCGCCGGCATCCGCTCAGCTTCCTGCGGCCTGAGCTCCAGCTCATGGGCATCCGGCCCTGTGGCGACCTCAAGACGATGAAGGACGGTGCCCGGGTCGAGGTGGCGGGGATCATCCTCGTCCGGCAGAGGCCGGGCAGCGCCAAGGGCGTGCTGTTCCTCACGCTGGAGGACGAAACCGGCATCGCCAACGCCATCCTGTGGCCCGACCGGTTCGAGGCACAGCGGCGCACCGTGATGGCGTCGGCGATGGTCAGCGTGATCGGACGAATGCAGCGCGAGGGGTTGGTGATCCATGTCGTCGCTGACCGGATCATCGATCATACGCCGATGCTGCGCAGCATCGGCGATCTCGACCTGCCAAGCATGGTCTCGCGCGGCGACGGCGCGACTCATGGCGGATCACCCGATCGGGGTGAGGCTGGCTGGCAGCCGAAGCTGCGGTCAGATTATCACTATCGGGAGAAGATTGATCGGGAGGATGTGATCCCGATCAAGTCGCACGATTTCCATTGATTCCTCCCCGTCGCAGACAGAAAAAATCACGCGATTGTCTGCTCGATCACCCCGAAGATCGGATGGTGCCTGTCATCCTCGGCCCAGATCCGTACGGTATCGCCGGTCTTCAGGAAGGGCGTCACTGGGGCACCCCTCTGAAGCATCTCGACCGTACGCAGCTCGGCAATGCAGGAATAGCCGACGCCACCATCGGCAATCGGCTTGCCCGGGCCGCCATCCGCGCCGCGGTTCGAGACGGTACCCGAGCCGATGATCGTCCCCGCACCGAGCGCTCGCGTCTTTGCGGCATGGGCGATCAGCGTGCCGAAATCGAAGGTCATGTCCTCACCCGCCTCGGCGCGGCCGAATGGATTGCCGTTGAGATCGACCATCAGCTTGCGGTTGAGCTTGCCGTCCCGCCACCAGTCGCCGAGCGCATCGGGCGTCACGAACACCGGCGAGAAGGCGCTGGCGGGTTTGGACTGGAAGAAGCCGAAGCCCTTGGCGAGCTCGCCGGGGATGAGGTTGCGCAGCGACACGTCGTTGGTCAGCCCGACCAGCCGCACCGCCGCCAACCCTTCGGCGCGGTTCGCGCCAAGCGGCACGTCGCCCGTCACCACGACCACCTCGGCCTCGAGATCACAGCCCCAGGTTTCGTCGGCGAGCGGGATGGGATCGCGCGCGCCGAGGAATCCGTCCGAGCCGCCCTGATACATCAGCGGATCGTGCCAGAAACTCTCGGGCATCTCGGCACCGCGGGCCTGCCGTACCAGGGCGACATGGTTCACATAGGCCGAGCCATCGGCCCATTGATAGGCGCGCGGCAGCGGCGCCGCGGCATCATGCTCGTGGAAGCGTCGCATCGGAATCATCTCATGCTCGAGATCAGTCGCGAGATTCTGCAGATCGGGCAGCAGCCGATCCCAATCGTCGAGCGCTGCCTGCAAAGTGGGGGCGATGTGCCCCGCATCGGCATACCAGGCCAGATCGTTCGAGACGATGATGAGCTTGCCATCGCGTCCATGCTTGAGGCTGGCCAGTTTCATGCGATCTCCTGCGTTTTGCCGGCAAGCATAGTCCGCTCGCCCGCGCTGTCGAGCGCAACCGGCTTGACGTGAGCGTAAGCTGACCGCAAACCCTGCGCAAAAGGTTTCAAGAGAGGACTGATATGCTCGACTCCATCCCCGGCCGCTTCGCCTATAACGAAGATCACGAGGCTTTCCGCCAAAGCGTGCGCAGCTTCCTCGAAAAGGAAGCCGCTCCCCATGTCAACGCATGGGAAGAGGCCGGCATCGTCGACAAGTCGATCTGGACCAAGGCCGGCGCGGTCGGGATGCTGTGCCCGACAGTGCCCGAGGAATATGGCGGGCTCGGCCTCGATTTCGGCTATAACGCGATCGTCGACGAGGAGCTCAGCTATGGCGGAATCCCGGTCGGCTTCTCGCTCCAATCGGATATCGTCTGCGACTATATCGTCCAGTACGGCTCCGAAGAGCAGAAGAAGCAATGGCTGCCGCGCCTCGTCTCGGGCGAGACGATCACCGCGATCGCGATGACCGAGCCGGGCACCGGGTCCGACCTTCAGGCAGTCCGCACCACCGCGAAGAAGGACGGCAATCATTATGTCGTCAACGGCTCCAAGACTTATATCACCAATGGCCAGAATGCCGACCTGATCCTGGTCGTCGCCAAGACCGATCCCGACGCGAAGCCGGCCTATAAGGGAATGTCGATCATCCTGGTCGAGAGCGATCGCGAAGGCTTCAAGCGTGGCCGCAACCTCGACAAGATCGGCCAGGATGCCGGCGACACGAGCGAACTCTTCTTCGAAGACGTCCGCGTGCCGATGACCAATTGCCTCGGCGAAGAGGGCAAGGGCTTCATCTATCTGATGAGCCAGCTGCCGCAGGAGCGCCTGTCGATCGCGATCGGGGCCCAGGCTTCGGCGCAAAAGGCGTTCGAAGAGACGATCAGCTTCACCAAGGACCGCAAGGCCTTTGCCGGCGTGGTGTTCGATTTCCAGAACACGCGGTTCGTCCTCGCCGACCTCAAGTCGAAGCTCCAGGTCGGCTGGGCGCATCTCGACTGGGCGATCAAGCGGCACCTGGCGAAGGAACTGACCGCAGTGGAAGGTGCCGCCGCCAAATTATGGCACACGGAGCTGCAATGGGAGGTGATGGACAAATGCCTCCAGCTCCATGGGGGTGCCGGATACATGAACGAATATCCGATCGCGCGGGCATGGCGTGGCGCGCGCGTCACCCGGATCTACGGCGGCACCAACGAGATCATGAAGGAATTGATCGGGCGCTCGCTTTAGCCCCGCGGTCTCAATACGGCGCGACCGCCTTGAACGCGGCGCGCACGGCTGCGTTCGTGATGGGCTTGCCGAGAATGACCGCTGACGGCTCGCAGGGGGAACAGGATTCGGGCGTCGCTGTGATGAAGATCACCGGCAGCGGCCCCATCTCTTCCTGGATCACCTCTACGGCGCGAGGCCCCGTACCTTCGCGCAGGATCACATCCGACATGATCACGTCAGGCCGGCGTGCCCGCGCGGCGTCGAGCGCCTCGTTCTCGGTTTCGGCAAAGGAAAAGGTCGTCGCGCCAGCAGATGCAAGCATATCCTGAAGATCGAGCGCGATCAGCGTTTCGTCTTCAATGATCAGCACGTGGCACATCGCCCGGTCTCCTCAACCATAGCAAACGCCCCATCGCAGGAAACGGGTAGTGAATATGTGCAGCGGGTTGAATCGCGCCCGTTATCGCATCTCCCTGTCGCGGCAGCGACCTTGACTTTTTGCGCCGCAACATGCATATGCCGCTCATCGAGGCGTCATGCAGCGTGATCGGATCGCAAGGTCCAGGCTCCGCCTCGGTCGTTTTTAACGGGCTTCCCTTTTCACGCGGGGTGTCATTCTCCCCCGCCACTCGTGCGTCCGCCGGATTCGCGAGCCCGGCTATTATCGGACTTTATTTTCATGACTTTTGCACATCTCGGCCTCGACGAGCCGCTCGTCCGCGCCCTCGAAGCCAAGGGCTACACCACCCCGACCCCAATCCAGAAGCAGTCGATCCCGACCCTGCTCGAAGGCCGCGACCTGCTCGGCATCGCCCAGACCGGCACCGGCAAGACCGCTGCTTTCGTCCTTCCCTCGATCCAGCGCCTCACCAACGAGGGCAAGAAGGTGCTTCCCACCCATTGCCGCATGCTCGTCCTCGCGCCGACCCGCGAGCTGGCCAGCCAGATCGCCGACAGCGCGCGTGACTATGGCCGCTTCTCGAAGATGTCGGTCGCGACCGTGTTCGGCGGCACCAGCATCAACAAGAACCGCCAGGACATGGCGCGCGGCGTCGACATTCTCGTCGCGACCCCGGGCCGCCTGCTCGACCTGATCGAGCAGCGCTTCGTCAGCCTGGCGATGCTCGAGATCCTCGTCCTCGACGAGGCAGATCAGATGCTCGATCTCGGCTTCATCCATGCGCTGCGCAAGATCGTCCGGATGCTGCCCAAGCAGCGCCAGACCCTGTTCTTCTCGGCGACCATGCCGAATGCGATCCGCGAACTGGCCGACCAGTTCCTCAAGGACCCGGCGACCGTCAAGGTCGCGCCGGTGTCCACGACGGCGGAGCGCGTCGATCAGTTCGTCAGCTTCGTGAACCAGGGCGAGAAGCAGGCGCTGCTGACCATCCTGCTCCAGAATCCCGAGGTCGAGCGTTGCCTCGTCTTCACCCGCACCAAGCATGGCGCCGACCGCGTCGTGAAGCTGCTCGGCCATAACGGCATCGCCTCCAACGCGATCCACGGCAATAAGAGCCAGCCGCAGCGCGAACGCGCGCTCGCCGAGTTCAAGTCGGGCAAGGCGAAGATCCTCGTCGCGACCGATATCGCGGCGCGCGGCATCGACGTGTCGGGCGTCAGCCACGTCATCAATTTCGAGCTGCCCAACGTACCGGAGCAATATGTCCATCGCATCGGCCGCACCGCGCGCGCTGGGGCATCGGGCGTTGCGATCAGCTTCTGCGCCGATGACGAGAAATCCTATCTGCGCGACATCGAGCGGCTCACCCGCGTGAAGCCGACACCGATGCCGCTTCCGGAAGGCTTCACCGCCGAAGCGGCGCGGATCAAGGCAGCGCGCCCGGCAGGCTCGGACGTCGACGATCGTCGCCGTGACGAATCCGGCCGTCACCGTGCGCCGCCGCGCGCGACTCATGCCGCACGCCCGACCGGCGCTCGCCCCGAAGGCGCTGCCCGGCCGCATGGCGCCGGCCGTCCCCATGGTTCCGGCCGGCCGGGCGGCACTGGCCGCCCCGGTGGCGGTGGCCCGCGTCGCCAGCATTCGGGCGGCGGTCGCCGTTCGCCCGCAGCGGGCTGAGGGATACCGGCGGCGTCTTGATGGTTGAGCCGGGTGAAAGCCCGAGGAGATGATCATGGACGTCGCCACCACCCCCATCGCCGAACGAATCGCCCGAGTCCTTGCCGGGCAGCGCATCAGCGCCAACGCAAAGGGCGACGAGGAATCCGCCGCCGACCTGGTCGAGCGCAGCTGGTCGCATCATCTGAGCGACGCCGTCGCCATATTGCACACGCTGCGCGCGCCCGACGAGGCGATGGCGGCGGCGGGCGATCCGGCAGTGTGGGAACGGATGGTCCTGGCGGCGATCGAGGAAGCGAGGCCCGAGACGGTCATCCTGTAGCACGACCCGCATCGCGGCTATGGGCGAACCGTCAGCCACTCCTCCGATGGCGCCCGCATGCTCCGCAGCCGGTTCGCCGGCGCGGCGGGATCCTCATAGCCGATCGCCATCCCGCAAAAGAGCATCCGCTCCCCGGGCGTGCCCAGAAAGCCGGTGATCGTCTCGGGATACATCGCCCAGCATTCCTGCGCGCAGGTCGCGAGTCCCGCCTCGACCGCAAGCAGCATCACATTCTGCAGATACATGCCGAGATCGGCCCATTGCGGTGGCCCCATCTGACGGTCGACCGTGCAGAACAGGGCCGCCGGCGCACCGAAGAACTGGAAGTTGCGCGCGAACCACATCCGCCGCGCCGCCTTGTCCTCGCGCGGAATGCCGATCTCGGCGTACATCGCCTCGCCGATCGCGAAGCGGCGGTCACGATAGGGGGCGGCCAGGTTCGGTGGATAGATCGCATAGGCCGGTTCTTCGATCTCGCCCGCCACCAGCTTTGCCGACATGATCGCCTTGAGCGCGGCCAGCGACTCGCCGGTCACCAGATCCACATGCCATGGCTGGAGGTTGCCGCCGGTCGCCGCGCGAGCCGCCTTTGTGACGATCGCTTTCAAAATCGGCAGATCGACCGGCGCGTCGAGAAATCCCCGCACCGATCGCCGTGCCGCTACGGCCTCCGTCACATTCATTCGACAGCTCCAGATTTTCGAGCCCGATTCGATGGGAGATTCGATGATCGGGTATGCACGCGCACCCTTGCCGACCCGGCGCGATTGGGCAAGAGAGGCCCTTAAAGACGAAGCAGATGGAGAGTCGAGCATGGCCGAGGCCTATATCGTGGAGGCGGTGCGGACCGCCGGCGGCAAGCGGGGCGGCAAGCTTGCCGGGTGGCATCCGGTCGACATGGCGGCGAGCGTGCTCGATGCCGTCGTGGCCCGAACCGGGATCGACGGCGCCGCCGTCGAGGATGTCGTCATGGGCTGCGTCATGCAGGGCGGGCAGCAGGCCGGCCAGGTCGGGCGCAACGCAGTGCTCGCAGCGCGGAACCTGCCCGACAGCGTTCCGGCCGTCTCGATCGACCGCCAGTGCGGATCCTCGCAGCAATCGATCCAGTTCGCCGCCCAGGCAGTGATGTCGGGCACCCAGGACATGGTCATCGCCGCCGGCGTCGAGAGCATGACCCGGGTACCGATGGGATCGACCGCGACGCTGTTCATGAAGGAGGGGCTGGGCAACTATAAATCGCCCCGGCTCGAGGAGAAATATCCCGGCCTGATGTTCAGCCAGTTCATGGGCGCCGAGATGCTGGCCAGGAAGCACGGCTTCGACCGCGCCCAGCTCGATGCCTTCGCGCTCGAGAGCCATCGCCGCGCCGCCGCCGCGACCCAGCGTGGCGATTTCAGCGACGAGATCGTGGCGCTCGAGATCGAAACGCCCGAGGGTATCGTCCTCCACACCATAGACGAGGGCATCCGCTACGACGCGACGCTCGAATCGATCGGCTCGGTGAAGCTCATCCAGGAAGGCGGCAGCATCTCCGCCGCCAATGCCAGCCAGATCTGCGACGGCGCCAGCGCGGTGCTGGTGGTCAGCGAAAGAGCGCTCAAGGACCACGGCCTGACTCCGCTCGCGCGAATCCATAATCTGACCGTCACCGGCGGCGACCCCGTCATCATGCTCGAAGAGCCGCTGTTCGCGACTGACCGCGCGTTGAAGCGTGCCGGCATGAAGATCGAGGACATCGATCTCTATGAGGTCAACGAGGCGTTCGCGCCCGTGCCTCTCGCCTGGCTCAAGCATGTCGGCGGCGATCCGGCCAGGATCAACGTCAACGGCGGTGCGATCGCGCTCGGCCACCCGCTCGGCGCGAGCGGCACCAAGCTGATGGCGACTCTCATCCATGCCCTGCGCAAGAGCGGCGGCCGCTACGGGCTGCAGACGATGTGCGAGGGCGGCGGGATCGCCAATGTGACGATCATCGAGCGGCTTTGATCCTTCGACGGAGACCTGATTCATGAAACTCGACTCAACTATCGCAGCCGTCGTCACCGGCGGTGCCTCCGGCCTCGGCGAAGCCACCGCCCGCGCGCTTGCCGCCAAGGGCGTCAAGGTCGCGATCTTCGATCTCCAGGCGGAGAAGGGCGAAAAGGTCGCAGCCGAGATCGGCGGCGTGTTCTGCGAAGTGAACGTCACCTCGGACGAGAGCGTCGATGCCGGCTTCGCGAAAGCCCGCGCCGCCAATGGCCAGGAAAGCGTGCTGGTCTGCTGCGCCGGCACCGGCAACGCTATGAAGACGGCGAGCCGATCCAAGGAAGACGGCAGCATCAAGCATTTCAGCCTCGAGGCATTCAACTGGCTCATCCAGATCAACCTGGTCGGCACTTTCCGCTGCGTCGCGAAATCGGCGGCCGGCATGCTGACGCTCGATCCGGGCGTTGACGGCGAGCGCGGCGCGATCGTGATGACCGCTTCGGTCGCCGCCGAGGATGGGCAGATCGGCCAGGCCGCCTATTCAGCCTCCAAGGGCGGTGTCGTTGGTATGACCCTCCCGATCGCGCGCGACCTGATGGGTGAAGGAATCCGCGTCAACACCATCCTGCCCGGCATCTTCAACACGCCGCTGATGCAGGGCGCGCCGCAACAGGTGAAGGACAATCTCGCTGCCTCGGTGCCGTTCCCCAAGCGGCTCGGCAATGCGTCCGAATATGCCAACCTCGCGCTGACGATGATCGAAAACGGTTATTTCAACGGCGAGGATGTCCGCCTCGACGGCGCCATCCGCATGGCGCCACGGTGAGCTGATTGCGCCGTGCGGTACGGCGCGCCAGTTGCACTCGGTACCGCGTTTCACCGACAAGCTGCCGGGCATAGGGCGCTGCGAAGCGCCTGATACTGCGCGATCGTGAAGCCGGACTCGGCATAGAGATTCGCCTCGCCGGCGCCGGGCTCCACGCCATGGCGCAGCAGGACCGCGACGCGACGCAAGGTTTCGAGTCGCGGATCGGCAAGACGGGTCTTGCGGCGCACGCCGAACAGATGGTGCAGTCGCCGGCGCCATATTCCGGGTTCGCCAAGGCTCGAGAGACCGTCGTGCAGGCTCGTTTCGATGACGATCCGTTCAAGCGGAGAAAAGAGCGCAAGGCCCGGATAGGGCCGTCCGACGCCTGTGCTCGTGCCGGCCGCCGGCACGATGTTGAAGCAGATAAAGGCCATGGGCTTCGTTCCGGGGAGGGAAGGGAGGTCGTCCAGAGTCGTTTGCAGCTTCGCCGTCTTACTGAAAACGACTCTAATGCGCCGCGCCGGCCGCGACGGCGCGCCTGGGCCTGGGGGAGAGCCAGATCACCATCGCTGCGCCCGCGAAGATGAAGGCCGAGAGAAGGAAAAGGTGATTGATCGCAAGCGCCATGCTTTCCTGGTCAGCCATCTGCGACAAGGTCGCCCTGACCTGATCGAGCGAGAAGCCACGGTCCTGCAGTGCCTGGCTGGTCGCATCGCTGTTCATGGTGGAGACGATCTCGCTACGCGACACGACCGCGCTGTTGGCGAACAGCGTCGTCGAAATCGAGGTGCCGACAGCGCCCGCCAGCGTGCGCAGGAAGCTCATCACACCGGCGGCCGACGCGGTTTCCTCGGGCTCGACCGCGCCGAGCGCGATCGTCGTCAGCGGGATGAAGAAGAACGGCATCCCGATCCCCTGCAGCAACTGCGGCAGTGCTAGCGTCCAGAAATCCGCCCCGCTCGTCCAGAAGACCCGCAGCAGCGAGGTGAAACCGAGCCAGAGGATGCCGAAGCAAACCAGGCCGCGCGGATCGACCTTTTCCGAGAGCTTGGCGACAATCGGCGACATGACCACCGCCGCGACGCCGACAAAGGCCGTCACATAACCGGCATAGGTGGCCGTATAGCCCATGCTCGATTGCAGCCATTGCGGAATGACCACCACCGCCGAGAAGAAAGTAGCGAAGGTCAGGGCCAGGCTGATCACCGCGACGGTGAAGCCCCGGTGCCGGAACACCTTCAGGTCGACGATCGGTTGCGCCTCGGTCAGCTCCCAGACGACGAACACGACAAAGCCAATCGCAGCGACGATCGACAGCATGACGATCGAACTGTCGGCGAACCAGTCATGCTCACGCCCGATATCGAGCATGATCTGCAACGCGCCGATCCACAGGATCATCAGGGCAAGCCCGATCGTGTCGACGCCGAGCCGCGCGGTCTTCGTTTCGGCGGGCATGAGCAGGCGAATGGCGCCGAACGCGCACAGCCCGGCGATCGGAATATTGATGAAGAAGATCCAGTGCCACGACCAGTCGTCGCTGATGGTGCCGCCCAGGATCGGGCCGAGGATCGGCGCGACGACAGTGGTCATCGCCCACAGCCCCATCGCCTGGCCCTGCTGCTCTTTCGGGAAGATCCTCAACAGGAGCGTCTGGCTAAGCGGCATGAGCGGTCCGCCGCAAAGCCCCTGCCCGATCCTGCACACGACGATCATCGCCAGACTGCCCGACAGGCCGCACAGCAGCGAGAACAGGCCGAAGCCCAGCATCCCGAAGACGAAAGTGCGCACCGTGCCGAACCGGCCCGCCAGCCAGCCGGTTAGCGGTACGCAGATCGCCTCTGCCACGGCATAGGAGGTGATGATCCACGTGCCCTGGCTTGAGGAGATGCCGAGCGAACCCGCAATATGGGGCACCGATACGTTCGCGATCGTCGTGTCGAGCACCACCATGAAGTTGGAGAGCGCAAGGACCGCCCCTGCCAGCAGCAGGGTCACCCCCGTCAGCGGTTTGAAGTCGTCGCTCAGGCCGGCCATGGCTCAGTTGCCCGACGTGTCGATCTCGGCTGTCATCGACAGCCCGACCCGCAGCGGATGCGCGACGAGTTCCTTCGGATCGAGCGCGACTCGAACCGGGAGGCGCTGGACCACCTTGATCCAGTTGCCGGTGGCATTCTGCGCGGGGATCAGCGCGAACGACGATCCCGTGCCGCCCGAAAAGCCGGTGACACGGCCATGATATTCGACGCCTGAGCCATAGAGATCGGAGGTCAGCTTCACTGCCTGGCCCGGCTTCACCGCCTTCAGCTGGCCTTCCTTGAAATTGGCATCGACATAGACCCGGGTGATCGGCACGATCCGCATCACGGTGGCGCCCGGCGCGATCCGCTGACCCACCTGGATCGTTCGGCTGGTGACGACGCCGTCGATCGGCGCGCGGATCACGGTCCGCGACAGATCGAGCCTTGCCTGCTTCACCCGGGCTTCGGCAGCGAGGACGTCAGGCGCGCTGGCGACAGTGGTGCCCTGGATCAGCGCATCATTGGCGGCGAGATTTCCGGCGGCGGCGCCGCGGGACGAGGCAGCCTGCGCAACGGCCGCCTGCGCCTGCGCGACGCTGGCGCGCGCGGCAGCGAGTGCGTTGGTGGCTGAGGTCAGCTCGTCACCGGAAACCGCGCCATTGGGGGCCAGCTTCCGGCGGCGATCGAAATCGACCTGCGCCTTCTCGAACGCGGCCTGGGCGGAGAGCAGTTGCGCCCGCGCACTCCGGATATCAGCGGCGCGCGCCTGGACCTGCGCGGACAACGCATCGCTGGTCGCGGCGGACTGGCCGAACTGGCGCCGCGCCTTGGCAAGGTCGGCTTCGGCAGAGGCGAGTGCGATCTGCGCGTCGCTGTCATCGAGCCGGACGAGGACATCGCCGGCCTTCACGATATCGGTGTCCGACTTCAGCACCGCGATCGCCTGACCCGATACCATCGGCGTCACCTGGGCGGTGTCTGCCCCGACATAGGCATTGTCCGTCTCGACATAATGGCTGCCGACCAGCGCATACCAGCCGCCATAGCCGAGCCCGGCAAGCAGCACGACGCCGGCGATGCCGACGAGCAGCGTCCTGCGGAGGTTGTTCGGCGGTGTCTCGATATGGATTGCCGCTGCCTTCGACTCGGTCAGGCGGCGGTCTGCGGGATCGGCATCAGCCACGGTCTTTGTCCTTGTTGATCGGGGTGGGGTTGGTGGCGACCGGGGCGGCGAAGCCGCCGCCAAGGGCGCGCACAAGGGCGACATCCAGGGTGAAGGCGCGGGCCTTCAGGTCAGCGACGGTGCGGAGCGCCTGCAGCGCCCGGTCCTGCGCGGTCAGCACGTCGAGAAAGGTCGACAAACCTCCCTCGTAGCGCTGGCGCGCCACTGAATAGGCGGCCTGCGAATCAGTCAGCGCCAGTTCGGAATCCGCCAGCCGGACGCCCAGCGCACGCTGGCTCACGACGGCGTCCGCCACCGCCCGGTAGGCATCAGTTACGGTCCGGTCATAATGGGCGACCGACTCGTCATAGGTGGCGCGGGCATTGCGATATTTGCCCTGAAGTTCGCCGCCCCTGAAGATCGGCAGGCTGATCGCCGGCCCCGCGCTGCCAAAGCTCGACCCACCCTTGAGCAGATTGCTGAGCCCCAACGACTGGAAGCCGATCACCGCGCTGAGCTTCACCGACGGGTAAAATGCGGCCCGCGCCACCTTGATCCTGCTCGCTTCCGCCTCGACCCGCGCGCGGGCCGCGACGACATCGGGCCGGTGTCCGATCAGGTCGGTCGTCACGTCCTGGGGAATGCCGCGCGATGTGATCGATACCGCCGGTGCCGTGATCGCCAGTCCGCGATCGGGGCCGGCCCCGAGCAGCGCAGCAAGGCGATTGCGCGTCAGCGCGATCTGTTCGTCGGTCGCGGAAACATCCGCCCGCGCCGTCGGCACGGCCGCGCTGGCTTGTTTCAGCTCGGCCTGGGTGTCCAGTCCGCTGGCCACGCGATCCGCCGTCAGTTTCTCGGTCTGCTGCCTGACCTGCAGCGCAGTGGCCTGGACCGACCGCTCGGCGAACAATCGCGCGAGGTCTGCGTAAGCGTCGGCAATGTCGGTCGACAGCACAAGCGACGCCTGGGCATAATCCAGCTGTGCAGCCTCGGCCTCGGATCGCGCTGCGGCATAGGCGGCGCGGTTACTGCCCCACAGGTCGAGGTCGAAATCGAGATTGGCTGATACCTTGCCGGTGTCGTTCCAGCCCTTGGGCACAAAAGCAGCCGGGATGCCGTTATTGTAGCTCTGCTTCGCCTCGCTCGCGCTGCCGCTGACATCGAGTATGGGCAGGCGCGCCGCGCCGGCCTGCTGCGCATAGCCCTCCGCCTCCCGCACTCGCGCCGCGGCGACGGCCATGTCGGGCGAGGAGGCAAGCGCCTCGCCGATCAGCGCGTCGAGCTGGGGGTCGCCATAGGCCTGCCACCAGCCCGACTCCGGCCAGGCAGCCGGCACGGTGGAGACAAGACTCACATTCGAGGCATAATGATCAGGCGCAGCTACCGCGGGCGCGGGTCCGAGCTTGGGAACGGACGCGCAAGCGGATAGCATCAACAATGCGATCAAACCGGTGGGATATGCCGCAGCGATGAGACGAGAGGACATCATGCAAAAAACCGTACTAGAGGGTACAGTTGCGCCAATGGACTCGGGCAAAGCCCTTGTCAACGAAAAACTGTACCTTACAGTACATGGTTGGTAACGGACGCGATGGAACCCGCCACCACCCGACGCGAGATACGCAAGCAGGATCGACGCGAGGCGATCGTCGACGCGGCGCGCGCATCGTTTCTCGAGCAGGGCTATGCCGGCACCTCGATGTCCGGCCTGCTCAAGACCCTCGGCGGATCGAAGGCGACGCTGTGGAGTTATTTCCGCTCGAAGGAAGAATTGTTCGCGGCCGTCATCGAGCAGGTCAGCGCTTCATTCCGTTCTGAACTCGGGGGCGTCCTGGGCTCGGCGACCGGGCTGGAAGCCGGGCTCATTGCCTTTTGTCGCCGCTTCCTGCTGACGATCGGATCGCCGGACGCTGTCGCTACCTGGCGGATGGTCGTGGCGGAAAGCGGGCGCTTTCCGGAACTGGGCCGCATTTTCTACGATCGCGCGGCTGGCTTCACCGAGACCACGCTCAGCGCTTATCTTGCCCGCCACGTCGCAACCGGCGAGCTTCGCTCCGAAGACCCGAAAATCATGGCCCAGACGCTGATCAGCCTGTGCGCCGGCCGGCATAATCGCCTGCTCTGGGGCGTCGATGTGGAAGAACCGGGCGCGATCGACCTCCAGGCAAGGCGGTTCGCCGATGTCTTCATGCGGGCCTATGGCGTCGCGGCTACCGGCGAGGCATCGCGCTAGAGTCTGTTTCAGTAGGACGGCACCGACTAAGCGAAGCAACAGACTTCTCTAGTCGATGAAGACCGGCGCCCGCTTCGCCATGTTCGCCATCACCGCCTCGACCTGGTTGGGCTGGCGGATCACCTTCAGCTGCTCGACCGTCTCCGCCTCGAGCATCGCGGCCGGATCACTATCATGCGCCAGGTTGCAAAGCCGCTTCGCGCCGCGCACCGCATGCGGATTCCGTGCGGCAATCTCCCGAGCGAGCGTCATCGCGGCGCTACGCGGATCGTCGGCGACACGACTGACGAAACCGTGCCGTGCCGCTTCCTCGCTGTCGAATTCGCGCGCGGTGAAGGTCAGCTCGCGCAGCACATCGTCGCGCACCAGGGTCCGCCACAGCGGAAAGCCGCCCATATCGGGCACCAGCCCCCAATGCAGCTCGCGGATCGCGAAGCGGGTGCCCGGCGCGGCGATCCGGATATCGGCGCCCGACATGATCTGGAAGCCGCCGCCGAGGGCAACGCCATGCACCGCCGCGATCACCGGCATCGGCAGCGTCCGCCAGCCCCAGCTGACCTGCTGGACGAGATTGGCGCCGTTGGGCCAGCGATCGGCAAGGTTCAGGCCTGATCCGCCGCCGGCCATGCTTGCCATGTCGAGCCCGGCACAAAAGCCGCGCCCCTCGCCCGAGAGCACCACCGCACGCACATCGGCCATGCCGGCGAGCTGGTCGATCGCGTCGGCAATGCCCTGAAACATCGCCGGATCAAGCGCATTCATCTTCTCCGCGCGGGTGAGGCGGACGTCGGCGATGTGATCGGCGACAGTGATCGATACGCGCTCGTTCATGGTTTTTCCCTCACACGATCCGCCCGCCGTCCACGCCCCAATAGCGATCCCGCAGCAGTCGCTTGTAGAGCTTGCCCGTCGCATGACGGGGCAATTCTTCGGTGAAATCGATCTGGCGCGGCGTCTTCACGCCGGAAAGCTCGGCGCGGCACCAGGCAGTCAGCTCCGCGGCGAATTCGGGAGTCGCTTCGGCCATATCGACCGGTTGCACCACGGCCACCACGCGCTCGCCCATTTCGGGATCCGGCGCTCCGATCACCGCCACATCGGCGACACGGGGGTGGGTGATCAGCCGGTTCTCGATCTCCTGCGGATAGATATTCACCCCGCCCGAGATGATCATGAAGCTCTTGCGATCAGTGAGGTAGAGATAGCCCTCCTCGTCGATCCGGCCGATATCGCCGATCGTCGTCCAGCCCTGAGCATTCCGCGCCTCCGCGGTCTTGCCCGGGTCGTTATGATATTCGAACTGGCCGCCGCCCTCGAAATAGACCAGCCCCTCTTCACCGACGCCGAGCTCGGTGCCGTCCTCGCTACAGATATGCGCCACGCCATACGCTGCCTTGCCGACCGAGCCCTTGTGCCCGAGCCACTGCGTCGAATCGATCGTGGTCAGCCCATTCCCTTCCGAGCCGGCATAATATTCGTACAGCACCGGGCCCCACCAGGCGATCATCGCTTCCTTTACCGGGATCGGACAGGGTGCTGCGGCGTGGATCGCTGTCTTGAGGGTCGAAAGATCGTGGCGGGCGCGCTCCGCCTCGCTCAATTTCAGCATGCGCACGAAATGGGTCGGGACCCATTGGCTTGCCGTCACCTTGTAGCGCTCGATTGCCTCGAGTGCGGTGACCGGGTCGAAATGTCGCATCATCACCACCGTCCCGCCGAGCCGCTGGACGGTCATTGACCAGCGCAAGGGGGCCGCATGATAGAGTGGCGCCGGGCTGAGGTAGATTGTGTCCGGGCCGATTCCGTAAAGTCCGCTCGCCAGCATCGCGAGTATGTTGGGTCCGGCGATATTCGGATCGTCGGGCAGCGCAACCCGGACTCCCTTGGGCCGCCCCGTCGTGCCCGAGGAATAGAGCATATCGGCGCCGGAGCGTTCGTCGGCGATCGGCGTGTCGGGCATCGCGGCGACAGCTTCCTCCCAGCTTGCCCAGCCCGGCACGTCGCCACCGAGCGCGAACAGCAGGGTATCGCCGAGAGTGCCGGCAAGCTGCGCCGCAACCGGGGCGAGTCCGGCCGAGGCGACCACCAGCTTCGCGCCGCTGTCGCGCACGATATAATCGACCTCGGGCGTGGTCAGCTTGGTCGAGATGCACACGAAGAACAGCCCGCTGCGTTGCGCGCCCCAGACGATATCGTAGAATTCCGGGACGTTCTCGACGAACAGCGCAATCGTATCGCCCGCCTTCAGCCCCTTGGCGCGAAACAGTTGCGCGGCGCGATTCGATCGCCGATCGAGATCGGCGAAGCTGATGGTTTCGCCGGTTTCGGCGACGATCAGCGCCGGCTTGTCGGGCGTCTCGCGGCCATGGACGCTTGGATGCACCCGTCTCTCCATCGGTTGTTTTTTGAAACGCTATACGGCGGCGGCCGCTGGGGCAATTGCTTTGCGCAGGGCGCGCTTTGCACAGGCGGGGCACTGGGATAGACGCAGGAGCGATGACGCCACCAGAGACCATCCGCTTCGACCCCGAAGAGTTCCTCCGCTTCGGCGCCAACGGCCATGCGGGTCGCCTCGGCGTGCGCTATGAGGCGCATGGCGAGGACTGGGTCGATCTGGCACTGCCCTATAATCCGGCGCTGGTCGGCGATCCGGAGAGCGGGGTGCTCGCCTCGGGGCCGATCCTGGCGATGATGGACGTGGCGACCAGCCTGTCGATATGGCTCAAGCTCGGCATGTTCCGCCCCCATGCGACGCTCGATCTGCGGATCGACTATCTTCGGCCGGCAACGCCGGGCAGGACAGTCATCGGGCATGGCCAATGCTACCGGATCACGCGCTCGATCTCCTTCATCCGGGGCCAGGCGCATGACGGCGACCCGGGCGATCCGCTCGCGCATGTTGCGGGCACCTATATGTTCACCGAGGCGCTGCCATGATCCTGCCGCCTTATGCCGATCTCCTGAGGCTCAGCGCCGACCCGGAGGACAGGACGATCCTCGTCATGCCGTTCGACGACGACGTGATTGGCCGGCCTGGCTTCCTGCACGGCGGCGCGATCGGCGGGCTGCTCGAAATGGCGGCGATCGTCGCGCTCAAATATGCGCTCGAGGAAGAAGGCGGCGGCCGGATCAAGCCGATCAACGTGACGGTGGACTATATGCGCGGCGGGCGCGAGAAGCCCACATATGCGCAAGGTACCGTCACTCGCCTCGGCAACCGGGTCGCCAATGTCGAGGCGAATGCGTGGCAGGACGACCGCAGCCGGCCGATCGCCGCGGCGCGGATGAACTATCTGGTCGCGCGGCCATGACTGACCGGCGGCAACAAGCTGAAGGCTATGCCCGGGCGGCGCAGGCGTCACGCAACAAGGGCAATTTCTACGATGCGCTGCTTCAGCAACGCCGCGCCGTTGCGCTGCTGCGCGATGTTGGCGAGCCGCGGCGCTTGCCCATGCCATCCGGCATGTCGCCGACATCCTGGTCGATGCAGACCGCGCCGGGGAGGCGGCCGAGCCGATCACCGAGATGCTGACGCTGTATCGCGGCAACTCGGACGCGGCGCCTCTCGACATCGCCAATGCGCTCCGCAGCGCGGCGGTTCACGCCGAGGCAATCGGCGACAACGAGACCGCACGGGCCTTCTGGATTCAGGCGCGCGAACGCTATGCCGCACTCGATGCCTTGTTCGAACAGCTGACCGGCAGCCTCGGCAATCCCGGCGTGGCGGAAGCCGACGCCCGGCTTGCCGCGTTGCGCTATTGATCGGTCAGCTCTTCGGCGTCAGCCGCAGGAGTTGGCCTTTCCGGTCCCCGCCGCCCTCCCCGAGCAGCCAGATCGCGCCGTCAGGCGCCTGGGCGATATCGCGGATCCGCATTCCCATTTTCCATTGGTCGCCCGGCGTGGCGGTGTCGCCGTTCAGGCCGACCCTGATCAGCGCCTCGCCCGAGAGCGCTGCGATGAAGGCCGATCCTTTCCAGGCAGGGAACATGGCCCCTGAATAAATGATCATCCCGCCGGGCGAGATCGAGGGGTTCCACCACAGTTTCGGCGCCTCCAGATCGGGGCGGCTGGGGTGATCGGGGATCGGCTGGCCTGAATAATTGTCGCCATTCGAGACGATCGGCCAGCCATAATTCCTGCCCGGCAGGATGAGGTTGAGTTCGTCGCCGCCGCGAGGGCCCATCTCCACCTCCCAGAGCCGCCCGGCCGAGTCGAACGAGAGGCCATAAGGATTGCGGTGGCCGCTCGACCATGTCGCGGCGCGAACGCCGCCGGCCGCGGCCATCGGGTTGCCGGGCGCCGGTTGGCCGTCGAGGGTGAGATGGAGAATCTTGCCGAGCGCCCGATCGGGGTCCTGCGCCGGGGTGAAGCGCTGACGTTCGCCGGAAGACAGGAACAGCGACTTGCCGTCGGGCGCGAACGCGATATTGGCGCCGAACTGCCCGCCCGGGCCGTCCGATCCCGCCCGCCAGATCACCCTGACATCCGAAAGGCTGGTCGCGCCGAGCGTCGCGCTGGCGAGCGCGAGGCTGCTGCCCTGGCTGCGTGGCTCGGAATAGCTGAGATAGATCCGCTTGCTGGCGGCGAAATCGGGCGCGACGGCGACGTCGAGCAGGCCGCCCTGCCCACCCCGCGCCACGCTCGGAACGCCGGCGATCTCGGTAACGCTGCCATTGGTCGCGCGGCGTTTGAGATGGCCGGCCTTTTCGGTCACGAGCAATCCGCCGTCGGGAAGAAAGGCAAGCGCGAAAGGTGTGTTGAACTGGCCGATCGGTGTGATGGTGAAAGGCGGCGCAGTCGGCGCCAGGTTCGCCCGCCCGGTGGTCGCCGGCACGTTCACGATCGAGGGATCGAGCGGGGCGTTCTCGGGAAGCTCCATCGAGATCGGCGGCGTGGTGGTAGGTGTGGACGCATTCTGCGCAGGGCCGGGGGAGGCCGAACAGGCCGCGGCGATCAGTGCCGGCAGGGACAGCAATGTACAGATGGAGAATCGCGTCATTCCGAAGTGCCTCTCTTTATGCGATCCCATAACGCACCCGCCATCGGCCCGCTCCCCCTGGTGCAACAGGATCCGCGCGAAAGAAAGAGAGACGGAGCGTGATTCCAGCCCCCGACTTTGCCCATTGCCCAATGGGATCACCCGCCGTATATCGGCCTCGCATTCTCTACATCGTTATGGGTGAAGAGGTCGGGACCAGTCGGTTCCGGCGGCACAAAGTCATGTTTGGAGTTTGAATGGCGGATATCGCACAGCTGACGCGGATGATCGAACCCGAGGCGAAAGCACTCGGCTTCAATCTCGTGCGCGTGAAGCTGTTCGGCGCCGCCGGTGACATCACCCTGCAGGTGATGGCCGAGCGCCCCGATACCCGCCAGCTGACGATCGACGATTGCGCCGCGCTGTCGCGCCGCATTTCGGACCTGTTCGACGAGAAGGACCCGATCGAGGACGCCTATCGGCTCGAAGTCAGCTCGCCGGGCATCGACCGGCCGCTGACCCGCCTCTCGGATTTCAGCGACTGGGCCGGGCACGAGGCGCGGATCTTCCTCACCGCCCCGGTCGAGGGGCGCAAGCAGCTGACCGGCATCCTCAAGGGCGTCGACGGCGACCGCATCAGCATCGATGTGAAGAAGCATGAAGTGATGACGATCGGCTTCGATCAGGTCGCCGACGCCAAGCTGCTGCTGACCGACGCCCTGATTGCATCCACCCGGCCGCTTTCGACTGAAGGCGCCGACGAATTCGAAGACGAGGCGCTCGAAAGCGCCGACCAGAACCAGAGTGAAGGGCAAGACTGATGGCAACTGCCGTTTCCGCCAACAAGGCAGAATTGATTGCGATCGCGAATGCGGTCGCCACCGAGAAGATGATCGACCGCGCGATCGTGATCGAGGCGATGGAGGACGCGATCCAGCGCGCCGCCCGCTCGCGCTACGGCGCCGAGAACGACATCCGCGCCAAGCTCGACCCGAACACCGGCGACCTTCGCCTGTGGCGCGTCGTCGAGGTGGTCGAGGCAGTCGATGACTATTTCAAGCAGGTGAACCTGAAGGAAGCGCAGAAGCTTCAGCCCGGCGCCGTGGTCGGCGATTATATCGTCGATCCGCTGCCCCCGATCGAGTTCGGCCGCATCGCCGCCCAGGCCGCCAAGCAGGTGATCTTCCAGAAGGTCCGCGACGCCGAGCGCGAGCGCCAATATGAAGAGTTCAAGGACCGGATGGGCGAGATCATCACCGGCGTGGTGAAACGAGTCGAGTTCGGCCATGTCGTGGTCGACCTGGGCCGCGCCGAAGGCGTCATCCGCCGCGACGCGCAGATCCCCCGCGAAGTGGTGCGCGTCAACGACCGCATCCGCTCGCTGATCCTCAATGTGCGCCGCGAGAACCGGGGCCCGCAGATCTTCCTCAGCCGGGCCCATCCCGATTTCATGAAGAAGCTGTTCGCTCAGGAAGTGCCCGAGATTTACGACGGCATCATCGAGATCAAGGCAGCCGCACGCGATCCGGGCAGCCGCGCGAAGATCGGCGTGATCAGCCATGACAGCTCGATCGATCCGGTCGGCGCGTGCGTCGGCATGAAGGGCAGCCGCGTGCAGGCAGTCGTCCAGGAAATGCAGGGCGAGAAGATCGACATCATCCCTTGGTCGCCCGACACCGCGACCTTCGTCGTCAACGCGCTTCAGCCGGCTTCGGTGTCGCGCGTGGTGATCGACGAGGAAGAGGATCGCATCGAGGTCGTCGTGCCCGACGATCAGCTTTCGCTCGCGATCGGCCGCCGCGGCCAGAATGTCCGCCTCGCCAGCCAGCTCACCGGCAAGGCGATCGACATCCTGACCGAGGCCGATGCGTCCGAGAAGCGCCAGAAGGAATTCCTCGAACGCACCGAGATGTTCCAGACCGAGCTCGACGTCGACGAGACGCTCGCCCAGCTGCTGGTCGCCGAGGGCTTCGGCGCGCTTGAGGAAGTCGCCTATGTCGAGGCCAGCGAAATCGCCTCGATCGAAGGGTTCGACGAGGATCTCGCGGCCGAGCTGCAGAACCGCGCGACCGAGGCACTCGAGCGCCGCGAGGAAGCCAATCGCGCCACCCGCCGCGAGCTCGGCGTGTCCGACGATCTCGCCGGCATCCCTTATCTGACCGAGGCGATGCTGGTCACGCTCGGCAAGGCCGGGATCAAGACGCTCGACGATCTCGCTGATCTGGCGACTGACGAGCTGATCCAGAAGAAGCGCCAGGAACCGCGCCGCCGCGCCGAGGATGCGCCCAAGCGCCCCGAGGACAAGGGCGGTGTGCTCGGGGAGTACAACCTCTCCGAAGAACAGGGCAACGAGATCATCATGGCCGCCCGCGCGCACTGGTTCGAGGATGAGGAAGCCCCCGCTTCCGAAGCGCCTGCCGACGCCCCGGCCGAGGAAGCGTAAGCACCCATGCCATTCGTCAGCATCCGGATCGCGGGCACCGCGACGCACGACCAGAAAGCGGGGATCGTCGCTGACGTGACCGCGTCGCTGGTCGCGCGTCTCGGCAAGCCCGCGGGCGCGGTGCAGATCGTGATCGAGGAAGTCTCCACGGAGAATTACGGCGCGGGCGGCCAGCTGATCGCTGATCGCGACGCGCCGAAGAGGGAGGACGCGCATGCGGATCCCTCAGTATGAGGCGCTAGGGCTTCTCCCCATTCTGCCGTCACCCCGGGCCTGTTCCGGGGCCCACGGTGCCGCGCAACTAGCCACAGTTGCCCTTGCGGAACGGTGGATGCCGGAACACGTCCGGTATGACGGTTATACGAGGGGGTTGCCCGCATGACCGCCGCCGACCCCATCCGCCGCTGCATCCTGCTCGGCGACCGCGCGCCGCGCGCCGCCTTGGTGCGCCTCGCGCTGTCGCCCGACGGCCATGTCCTCCCCGATGTCCGCGCCAAGGCGCCCGGGCGCGGGGCATGGATCGGCGTCACCCGCGCCGAGCTCGAGACCGCGATCGCCAAGGGCAGGCTCAAGGGCGCGCTCGCCCGCGCCTTCAAGACCGGGCCGGTGCTGATCCCCGACGACCTGCCCGCGCTGATCGAATCAGCGCTCGAACGCGCGGCGCTCGACCGGCTCGGCCTCGAATCGCGTTCCGGCGGCCTGCTGATCGGCACCGAGCGGATCGAAGCCGCTGCCCGCTCCGGCAAGCTCAGCCTCCTGCTCCACGCCAGCGATGCGGGCGAAGACGGCAACCGCAAGCTCGACCAGGCCTGGCGCGTCGGCAATGACGAAGAAGGCAGCGGCCTCAGGGGCTTGGCGTTGCCCATCTCACGCACCATATTGGCCGTGGCACTAGGCCGCCAGAATGTGGTACATGTCGGCCTGACTGATCCCGATGCAGCGAAGCGGGTGGGCGAAGCGCTCCATCGCTGGCTGCATTTTATCGGCCCTGACCCGAGTACAGCGCCTTGCGAAACGGCCTCGCAGGGCGCAACGCCGTTTGAAACCGAGCCGACGGGCAGTGGCGCGCCCGATACGGACGAAGATGATCTACGAGGAATTTGAGTGAGCGATACCGACAACGAAAAGCCGAAACTGGGCATGCGCGCGCCGCTGGGGCTGAAGCGCACGGTCGAGACGGGCAAGGTGAAGCAGAGCTTCAGCCATGGCCGCTCCAACACCGTGGTCGTGGAAGTGAAGAGCCGGCGTGTCCTGCGGCGCCCCGGCGAGGCCGAAGCGCCCGTGGTGGAGGAGGTACAGGCCCCCGCGCCCGTCGCCGCCCCGGTGCGCGCGCCCGAGCCGCCGCGTCCGGCGCCGGTCTCGCCCGCCAACTCGCTGCTGTCGCGCCAGGAGCTGCAGGCCAAGCTGCTTCGCGAGGCCGACGAGGCGCGTATGAACGCGCTCGAGGAAACCCGCCGTCGCGAGGAGCGCGAGCGCCTCGAGGCAGTCGAGGAGGAGCGCCGCCGCGCCGAGGAAAATCGCCGCGCCGGCGATGCCCCCGATTCAGCCGCGGCACCCGAACAGCCGGCACCAGTCGAAGCAGCGGCCCCCGCTCCCGCGCCCGCGCCTGCCGCCCCCGAACCCGTCGCGCCAGCGCCTCCCCAGCCGGTCAGCGTATCGCTCGATCCGAGCATGCCGGCACCCCGCCGCTTTACCCCGGTCGCGCGCCCGGAACGGCCACGCCCGCCGCCCGCACCGGCCCCGGCACCCGCCGCCGCTCCCGCGCCGACGAGCAGCGCGGCCCCCGCCGGCGCGCCCAAGCGTCCCGGCCCCGGCGCGCCCGTCAATGAGAGCCCCAGCCGTCCGCAGCTTCGCGACCGCAAGGGCGACGATCGCCGGACAGCCGGCAAGCTCACCGTCAACCGAGCGCTCGGCGACGGCGACGGCGCACGCGCGCGCAGCCTCGCAGCCCTCAAGCGGGCGCGCGAGAAGGAACATCGCCGGATGGGTGGCCCGCGCGAAGCGCAGGCCAAGCAGATCCGCGACGTCGTCGTCCCCGAGGCGATCACCGTCCAGGAGCTCGCCAACCGCATGGCGGAAAAGGGCGCCGACCTGGTCAAGGCCCTGTTCAAGATGGGCATGCCCGTCACGATCAACGCAACAATCGACCAGGACACCGCCGAACTGCTGGTCACCGAGTTCGGCCACAACATCACCCGCGTGAGCGATTCGGACATCGATCTCGCGATCGAGACCGAGGACGATACCGATGAAGGCGCGCTGCCGCGTCCCCCGGTCGTCACGATCATGGGCCATGTCGATCACGGCAAGACCAGCCTGCTCGACGCGCTACGCGGCACTGATGTCGTCAAGGGCGAAGCCGGGGGCATCACCCAGCATATCGGCGCCTATCAGGTCACGCTGAAGGACAAGTCGAAGATCACCTTCCTCGATACTCCTGGCCATGAAGCCTTCACCGAGATGCGCGCCCGCGGCGCCAATGTCACTGACATCGTCGTGCTGGTGGTGGCTGCCGATGACGGCCTCAAGCCCCAGACGATCGAGGCGATCAACCACACCAAGGCGGCCGGCGTGCCGATGATCGTTGCGATCAACAAGGTCGACAAGCCCGACGCCAATCCGCAGAAGGTCCGCGAGGCGCTGCTTCAATATGAAGTGGTGGTCGAGGAAATGTCGGGTGACGTGCAGGATGTCGAGGTCTCGGCGCTCAAGAAGACCGGTCTCGACGAGCTGATCGAGAAGATCCAGCTCCAGGCCGAACTGCTCGAGCTGAAGGCCAACCCGAATCGCCCCGCCGAGGGCACCGTGATCGAGGCCAAGCTCGACAAGGGCCGCGGCCCGGTCGCGACGATCCTCGTCAACCGCGGCACCCTGAAGGTCGGCGATATCTTCGTCGTCGGCGCCGAGAGCGGCAAGGTCCGCGCGATGACCAACGACAAGGGCCAGCAGATCAAGGAAGCCGGCCCGGCGATGCCGGTCGAGGTGCTCGGCCTGTCCGGCGTGCCGCGTGCGGGCGATCCGCTGTCGGTGGTCGAGAATGAAGCGCGTGCCCGCGAGGTGGCCGAATATCGCCAGGGCGTGATCACCAGCAAGCGGACCACCTCTGCGCCGGCCAGCCTCGAGAGCATGTTCTCGGCGCTCAAGGACAAGCAGGCGATTGAATATCCGCTCGTCGTCAAGGCCGATACTCAAGGCTCGGTTGAGGCGATCGTCGGCTCGATCAACAAGATCTCGACCAACGACATCAAGGCGCGCGTGCTGCACGCCGGCGTCGGCGGCATCACCGAGAGCGACGTGACGCTCGCCGGGGCATCCGGCGCGCCGATCATCGGCTTCAATGTCCGCGCCAATGCCAAGGCGCGCGAGATCGCCGAACGCCAGAAGGTCGCGCTCAAATATTATGACGTGATCTACGACCTGATCGACGACATCCGCGCCGGCATGGCGGGCGAGCTCGGCCCCGAGGCGTTCGAGACGGTCGTCGGCCGTGCCGAAATCCGCGAGGTCTTCTCGGCCGGCAAGCATGGCCGGGCGGCCGGCCTGCTCGTCACCGAGGGCTTTATCCGCAAGGCACTCAAGGCCCGCATCACGCGCGACGACGTCATCATCTACAATGGCGAGATCGCGTCGCTCCGGCGCTTCAAGGACGATGTGCCCGAGGTTCGGGCAGGTCTGGAGTGCGGCGTTACGTTCGCAAGCCATACCGACATCAAGCCGGGCGACTTCCTCGAAACCTATGAAGTCGAGCTGCGCGAACGGACGCTGTAAGATGGCGGGATTGCGGGTCGGTGCGGCGTTGACCCTTGGGTTGGCGCTGACCGGCTGCGGCGAGCCGACGATCGCGTGGCAACGGGCTCAATCGCCCGACCACCGTTACGTCGCGACCGCCGAATATGATGCGCCGGTGCTGGAGAAGAACGACACTTATGTGTTCCTCCAGTCCGGCCAGCCCTTCTCCCGGAGCGTGGTGTACCGGGCGCATCGGCATGATTGCATCCTGCTCCGATGGACCGGGCCGCGGGCACTGTCGGTCTTTCATCTCGGCGGCCTGCCGCTGACGATGGAGCGGCAATGGAAGCCGTTCTGGGGTGGCGATCCGGTTGCGATCACCTATCGCGACTTCACAATTTCGGGGATGAAAATCCCCGCTGAATGTATGGTGGCGCGATGAGACCAGCTGAAACCCCGGAAACCCGCGCCGTTCGCCTGCTCCGCGTCGGAGAGCAGGTGCGCCATACGCTGAGCGACATCCTCGCGCGCGGCGACGTGCACGACGAGACGCTTGCCAAGCACATGGTGACCGTCACCGAGGTCCGCATGTCGCCCGACCTGCGCCACGCCACGGTGTTCATCAAGCCGCTGCTGGGCAAGGACGAGGCGGCTGTGCTCAAGGCATTGCGCACCAACACGGCCTATCTCCAGCGCGAGACCGCGGCGCGCGTGCAGACGCGCTATGCCGCCAAGCTCAAATTCGTCGCTGACGAGAGCTTCGACGAGGGCAGCCATATCGACAAGCTGCTCAAGGATCCGCACGTTGCGCGCGATCTGGCGCAACCCGACGCCGAAGATTGACATATATGTCGGTAAGACGCATCTTACCGACATGACGGCACAAACTTCCCTGTCGGCAAAAGGCCAGGTGGTCATCCCGAAGGATGTTCGGGATGCCTTGGGGTACAAACCAGGTCAGACCTTCGATGTGGTCAAGACCGACGGAGGTATCCTGCTGCGGCCACTGGCGCGGAAAAGCGGCAGAACGACGGATCAGATCGTGGCTGAAATCCGGGCGCTCTACCAGCATGAAGGGCCACCCGTCACGATCGAGGAAATGAACGCAGCGGTCGATGCGATGTTCGCAGTCGAAGGGGCCGACATGACCCGGGACGATTCCTGATTCGCGCCCTCGATACCAATATCCTGCTGAGACTGTTGACCGGCGACGATGCCGACCAGGCGCGCGTCGCCCGGTCGATCATCGATGAAGATTTCATCGTCACTGCGACGGTATTCATTGAAACGGCCTGGGTGCTTCGCTCGCGCTATGGCTGGAACAGGACCAAGCTCGCGCAAGGCCTTCGCATGGTCATCGATCTGCCGCATGCGGTCAGTGTACCGGACCATGCCGCCTGGGCGATCGACCGGCTGGAAGCAGGCGCTGACTTCGCCGATATGATGCATATCGCAACGGCCGCCGGCGCGACGCGTTTCGCTACCTTCGACCAGGGCGTCGCGAAAAAGGCCGGCGCGGCCGCCCCCCTATCGATCGAGACCCTCGCCTAATGGCCAAGCTCTATTTCTACTATGCCTCGATGAATGCTGGCAAATCGACCACTCTGCTCCAGGCCGATTTCAACTATCGCGAGCGCGGCATGCGCACCTTGCTGTTCACCGCCGCGATCGACGACCGGTTCGCGCCCGGCACGGTTTCCTCGCGGATCGGGCTCGGCGCCGATGCGATCGCCTTCGAGCGCGATACCGATCTCGCCGCCACCGTCCGGCGCGAAGGGGAAGCACCACCAGCCTGCGTGCTGGTCGACGAAGCCCAGTTCCTGACTGCGGACCAGGTCGACCAGCTCGCGCATCTCGCCGATTTCGACGGCATTCCCGTTCTCGCCTACGGCCTGCGCACTGATTTCCAGGGCGAATTGTTCGAAGGCTCGGCGCGATTGCTGGCGATCGCCGATGCGCTGATCGAGATCAAATCTGTCTGCGAATGCGGTCGCAAGGCAACGATGAACCTGCGCGTCGACGCCAGCGGCAATGCGGTACGCGAGGGCGCGCAGACCGAGATCGGCGGCAATGATCGCTATGTGGCGATGTGCCGCCGGCACTTCATCGAGCGTACAGCCGGGGCGCAATAGAAGAACGCTCGACGATGTTTCGAGGAGCAAATCCCGTAATGGTTCGCAGCCTGCTCACCCTCTCCCTGCTGATGCTCGGCGCTGCCGCGACCGCGCAGAAGGCGCCGACGCCACCCGGCACACCCGCGTCGATCCCGTTCGTCGATCATGACGGCATCTATGATTTCGAGGCCGATGGCGATCACGCGGTCTACCTCCAGGATCGCAGCCGGAAATGGTATCACGCGACGCTGATGGGCCCGTGCCTCGGCTTGTCCTTCGCCACCCGAATCGGCGTGAAGACCAGTGGATCGAGCTCACTCGACAAGTTCGGCTCGCTGCTTGTCGATCGCGACGAATGCAAGATCGACGAACTGGTGACGAGCGGCCCGCCGCCGAAGAAAGAGAAGAAGGCGAAGCGGAAAGGCTGAGCCCTGCCGCGCTGGCGCATGGCAGCGCGCATCCCTAGATGCAGACGATGAACAACCCCGTCTATGCCGCCGCGATCTGGATCATCCCGCTCGTCATCGCCATCGTGCTGCACGAGATATCGCATGGCTGGGTGGCCAATGCGCTTGGCGACCCGACCGCGAAAAGGCTCGGGCGGCTTTCGGTCAACCCGATCACCCATATCGATCCGGTCGGCACGCTTCTCGTGCCGCTCGGCCTCGCGATCGCGCATCTGCCGGTGTTCGGCTGGGCCAAGCCGGTGCCGGTCGATTCGACCCAATTGCGCAATCCGCGGCGCGACATGATGATCGTGGCGCTGGCCGGACCGGCGATGAACCTTGTGCTTGCCCTGGTCGGCGCGCTGGGGCTCGCCGCGCTCCACCCGCTTTGGCGCGACGCTGCGCCGACCGGAGTCGCCCTCTTCGTGCTCGGGAATCTGGTCAACTTCATCCAGATCAACGTCTTCCTGGCGGTGTTCAACCTGTTGCCGATCCCGCCCTTCGACGGCGGCCATGTCGTCGAGGGGCTGCTGCCCCGGCCTCTCGCGCTCCATTATGGCCAGATCGCCCGCTATGCGTTCGCGGTGATGCTGTTCCTGCTCGTCATCCTGCCGATGATCGTGCCCGCCGCGAATGTGGTCGAGCGCGTGGTCGGCCCGCCGGTCGATCTGCTCACCAGGTTCTTCTTCCGCCTCGCCGGCCTTCGGGCCTGATCCGTCGATGCATGGCTGGATCATCCTCAACAAGCCGATCGGGCTCGGCTCGACCCAGGGCGTGTCGGCCGTCAAGCGCGCGCTGCGGGCCGGCGGCTACGGCAAATTCAAGGTCGGGCATGGCGGCACGCTCGACCCGCTTGCCTCGGGCGTGCTGCCGATCGCGATCGGCGAGGCGACCAAGCTCGCCGGGCGGATGCTCGACAGCGACAAGGTGTATGACTTCACGATCGCCTTCGGGGTCGAGACCGATACGCTCGATGGCGAAGGCGTTGAGATAGCGCGCTCGGACGTGCGGCCGACGCTTGCCGATATCGAAGCGGTGCTGCCGCGCTTCACCGGCCCGATCGAGCAGGTGCCGCCGGCCTATTCGGCGCTCAAGGTCGATGGCCAGCGGGCTTATGACCGTGCGCGGGCGGGCGAGGAGGTTGTGCTGGCGAGCCGCTCGGTAGTGATCCACCAACTTTCCCTTCGTCACCCCGGACTTGTTCCGGGGTCCATCGCGCCCCAAGCGGCAACGCCTGGGGATGGATGGATGCCGGAACAAGTCCGGCATGACGGTGTGGTTGAAACCATCACCCTCACCGCCGATGTCTCGAAGGGCACCTATATCCGCAGCCTCGCCCGCGACATCGCGCACGCCCTGGGAACGGTCGGCCATGTCACCATGCTCCGCCGCATCAAGGCCGGTCCGTTCACCCTTGCCGACTCGATATCGCTGGACAAACTGGCCGAACTCGGCCATGGGCGCGCCCTTGAAGACAAACTCCTGCCCCTGAGGGCGGGGCTGGACGACATCCCGGCTCTATCCCTCACCCCCGATCAGGCAGGGCTGCTCCGACAGGGGCGGATGTTGATCGGGATCGCCGCAGACGATGGCCTCCACTTTGCGATATCGGACGATGTTCCGGTCGCTCTGGTGGAAGTTCAGGACCGCGAGGTCCGGGTCGTCCGTGGTTTCAACCTCTGATTGAAAGGAAACCGATGTCGATTACGCAAGAGCGCAAGGAAGCGCTCGTCAAGGAACATTCCCGCGCCGAAGGCGATACGGGTTCCCCCGAAGTCCAGGTCGCGATCCTCACTGAGCGCATCCGCAACCTGACCGAGCATTTCAAGGACCACAAGAAGGACAATCATTCGCGCCGCGGGCTGCTGATGATGGTCAACAAGCGTCGGTCGCTGCTCGACTATCTCCGTCACAAGGACGGGGCACGGTACACCGATCTCATCGCGAAGCTCGGCCTTCGCAAGTAACCCGGACGGCGCCTGCGGGCGCCGTTTTCGTGAGATTTCTTGGGCTTTCGCCGAGGCGGAGCCCGGACTGAGTCCCCGCCCATGGCGGGGACATATCGCCACACTGCAATTCGGCAGTTCTGGCTCCGAGGCACGAAAGGCCTCGAACCGCGCGGACCGGCTAAGTCCGCACATAGGCCCCGGCACGCATTGGGCGGCCGGTGTTGAAGGAAATAAAATGTTCGATACGAAAACTGTAAGCATCCAGTGGGGCGGCAAGACCCTCACGCTGGAAACGGGCCGCGTTGCCCGCCAGGCTGACGGCGCCGTGATGGCGACGCTCGGCGAAACCGTCGTTCTCTGCGCGGTCACCGCCGCGCGCTCGGTGAAGGAGGGCCAGGATTTCTTCCCCCTCACCGTCCACTATCAGGAAAAATTCTCGGCTTCGGGCCGCATCCCCGGCGGCTTCTTCAAGCGTGAGCGTGGCGCCACCGAGAAGGAGACTCTGACGAGCCGCCTGATCGATCGCCCGATCCGCCCGCTCTTCCCGGAAGGCTTCTACAACGAGATCAACGTGATCTGCCAGGTTCTCAGCTATGATGGCGAGAACGAGCCTGACGTGCTCGCGATGGTCGCTGCTTCGGCGGCGCTCACCATCTCGGGCGTGCCCTTCATGGGCCCGATCGGCGCAGCGCGCGTCGGTTACATCGACGGCGAATATATCCTGAACCCGACCCTCGAGCAGACGAAGGAAGGCGATCTCGATCTCGTCGTCGCCGCCACCAATGCTGCCGTGATGATGGTCGAGTCCGAAGCCAAGGAGCTCTCGGAAGAGGTCATGCTCGGCGCCGTCCAGTTCGCGCACAAGGCATGCCGCGAGGCAGCCGGCGCGATCATCAGCCTCGCCGAGCAGGCCGCCAAGGAACCTTGGGAAATGGCCGAACAGGCTGATCTCTCGGCCGCCAAGGACAAGCTCAAGAAGCTGATCGGCAAGGACATCGCCGCCGCCTACAAGGTGACCGACAAGTCGAAGCGCTCGAACCTGCTCAACGAAGCCCGCGCCAAGGGCAAGGCAGCGTTCGCCGACGCAGCTCCGCAGGACCAGATGGCAGCCGGCAAGCTGATGAAGAAGCTGGAAGCCGAGATCGTTCGCGGCGCCATCCTCAAGGACGGCCAGCGCATCGACGGCCGCACCACCACCCAGATCCGTCCGATCGAGGCGATGGTGCACTTCCTGCCGCGCACGCACGGCTCGGCTTTGTTCACGCGCGGCGAGACCCAGTCGATCTGCTCGACGACCCTCGGCACGCGCGACAGCGAGCAGATGATCGATGGCCTGACCGGCCTGTCCTACGAGCATTTCATGCTGCACTATAACTTCCCGCCCTATTCGGTCGGTGAAGTCGGCCGCTTCGGCGCGCCGGGCCGTCGTGAAGTCGGCCATGGCAAGCTCGCCTGGCGCGCGCTGCACCCGGTGCTGCCGTCGAAGGAAGAGTTCCCCTACACGATCCGCGTTCTCTCCGACATCACCGAGTCGAACGGCTCGTCGTCGATGGCGACGGTGTGCGGCGGTTCGCTGAGCATGATGGATGCTGGTGTGCCGCTGAAGCGCCCGGTCTCGGGCATCGCGATGGGCCTGATCCTGGAAGGCAAGGATTTCGCCGTCCTGTCCGACATCCTCGGCGACGAGGATCATCTCGGCGACATGGACTTCAAGGTCGCCGGCACGTCCGAGGGCATCACCACGATGCAGATGGACATCAAGATCGCCGGCATCACTGAAGAGATCATGCGCGCAGCATTGGCCCAGGCCAAGGAAGGCCGCGCGCATATCCTCGGCGAAATGGCCAAGGCGCTCGACCACACCCGTGAAGAGCTTTCGGCCCATGCACCGCGCATCGAGACGATCACGATCGACAAGTCGAAGATCCGTGACGTGATCGGCACCGGCGGCAAGGTGATCCGCGAGATCGTCGCCACCACCGGCGCCAAGGTCGACATCGACGACGAGGGCGTGATCAAGGTCAGCTCATCGGATTCGGCGCAGATCGATGCAGCGATCAAGTGGATCAAGGGTCTCGTCGAAGAGGCCGAGGTCGGCAAGATCTATGACGGCAAGGTCGTCAACCTCGTCGATTTCGGTGCGTTCGTGAACTTCATGGGCGGCAAGGACGGTCTCGTCCATGTCTCCGAGATCCGCAACGAGCGGGTCGAGAAGGTCAGCGACGTGCTGAGCGAAGGCCAGGCAGTGAAGGTCAAGGTTCTCGAGATCGATCCGCGCGGCAAGGTTCGCCTGTCGATGCGCGTCGTCGATCAGGAGACCGGCGCCGAGCTGGAAGATACCCGTCCTGCCCGCGAGCCCCGCGAAGGCGGTGACCGCGGCGATCGTGGCCCGCGTCCTCCGCGCCGTGACGGCGATGGCGGCCGTGGCCCGCGTGGCGAAGGCGGCGACCGTGGCCCCCGCGGCCCGCGCCGTGACGGCGACGGCGGCCGTGGCCCGCGTCGCGAAGGCGGCGGTGAGCGCGGTCCGCGCCCCGAGCGTTCGGGCGGCGACAAGGATGAAGGCCCGGCGCCCGAATTCGCGCCCGCCTTCCTGACCGGCGACCGCGACTAAGCGACGCGTCCCTTGGGACAAAGAAGAGGGGCCCGGGAAACCGGGCCCCTTTTTGTTGGTGAAGGATAAGCGATCCCCACCCACCACCGTCACCCCGGACTTGTTCCGGGGTTCACCGTTCCACAAATCGCAAGGCTCGTGGGGGAGTGGATGCCGGAACAAGTCCGGCATGGCGGTAGTGGCTAAATCCCCCGCACCGGCCGCGGCCTCCGGTCCTGCCCGACCGCCACGAACGCGAACACCGCCTGAGTCACCTTGTTCGCCTGGTCCGAATGCCGGTCCCGCGCCCAGGCCTCGACTTCGACCTGCATCGACGTCCGCCCGACCTTGATCAGCCGCGCGAACACCGACACCTCGTCGCCGACGAAGACCGGGCGGTGGAAGGCCATGCCCTCCACCGCGATCGTCACCGCCCGGCCCGCCGCATGACGCGACGCGACCGAGGAGGCGGCGAGGTCCATCTGGCTCATCAGCCAGCCGCCGAAGATGTCGCCATAGACATTGGCGTCGGCCGGCACCGCCGTCACGCGGACGGCGGGCTGCGCATCCGGCATCACCTCAGCCGGCATCATAGGCGCCCCGCACCCGCATCCGCTGCGCCGCCGCGACCATGGCGATCAGCGCCGGGCGGACCTCTTCCCATTTCCGCGTCTTGAGCCCGCAATCGGGATTTACCCAGAGCTGCTCCACCGGCAGCCTCTTGCCCGCCAGGCTGAGCAGTTCGACCATCTCGGCCTCGGCCGGGATGCGCGGCGCGTGGATGTCGTACACGCCCGGCCCGATCTCGTTGGGATAGGCGTAGTCGGCAAAGGCATCGAGCAACTCCATCTGCGACCTGGCTGTCTCGATCGAGATGACATCGGCGTCCATCGCCCCGATCGCGGGCAATATGTCGTTGAACTCGGAATAGCACATATGGGTGTGGATCTGAGTCTCGTCGCGCACGCCCGAGGCCGTCAGCCGGAAGCACTCCACCGCCCAGTCTAGATAGGCCTGCCAGTCGGCGCGCCTGAGCGGCAGGCCCTCGCGCAGCGCTGCCTCGTCGATCTGGATCACCTTCGCGCCGGCGGCTTCGAGATCCAGTACCTCGTCCCGGATCGCCAAAGCGATGGCGCGGCAACTGCGCTCGCGGGGCTGATCGTCGCGCACGAAGGACCAGTTGAGGATCGTCACCGGCCCGGTCAGCATCCCCTTCATCGGCTTGTCCGTCAGCGACTGCGCGTAGCGCCACCACTCGACCGTCATCGCCCTTGGCCGCGCGACATCGCCATAGAGGATCGGCGGACGCACGCAGCGCGAGCCATAGCTCTGCACCCAGGCGCTGCGGGTGAAGGCGAAGCCCCAGAGCTGCTCGCCGAAATATTGCACCATGTCGTTGCGCTCGAACTCGCCGTGCACCAGCACGTCGAGGCCGATCGTCTCCTGCCACGCAACGGCTTCGGCGGTCTCGGCGCGCAGGAACACCTCATAGCCGGCTTCGTCGATCTCGCCGCGGATATAGGCTGCCCGCGCCTTGCGGACCTCGGGCGTCTGCGGGAAGGAACCGATCGTCGTTGTCGGGAAGCTCGGCAGCTTCAGCCGCGCCTGCTGGAGCGGCTTGCGCTCGGCGAAGGGCGGCGCCCGTTTCGCCATGGCGTGGTCGACCGCAGCCAGCCGCGCCGCGACCGCCGGGTTGTGGATCAGCGATGAGGTCTTGCGCGCGTCGACCGCTGCCCGCGCCGCTGCAAGCGGCTCGGCGACGGTTTCCGCGCCGTCGTTCAGCGCCCGCGCCAGCACTGACAATTCGCCGATCTTCTGCACCGCGAAAGCAAGCCATTGCGTCACCTCCGGATCGAGCCCGGTCTCGAGCGCGAGATCTACGGGCGTGTGGAGCAGCGAGCAGGACGGGGCGAGGATCAGGTCGCGTTCGGCGGCGATCGGCCCGATCCGGGCAAGCAACGCGTCGAGATCGGCGCGCCAGACATTGCGCCCGTCGATCACGCCGAGCGACAAGAGCAGGTCGGGCCGCGCCCGCTGCCACACCGCCTCGAGCTGTTCGGGCGCGCGGACCAGATCCACGTGCAGGCCGTGCACCGGCAGGTCGGTCGCCAGTTCCAGATTGTCGCCGAGCGCGCCGAAATAGGTGGCGAGCATCACCTTCGGCCCGTTCACCGAGAGGCGCTTGTACGCCCGCTTCAGCGCGGCGCGCTGGTCCTCGTCGAGATCGAGCACGAGACAAGGCTCGTCGATCTGCACCCAGTCCGCGCCGGCTCGGGCAAGTTGCGCCAGCACTTCCTCATAGACCGGCAGCACCGCATCAAGCAGCGAGAGCGGCTCCACGTCCCTGCCCTTGGCGAGGGTCAGCCAGGTGACCGGACCGAGCAGCACCGGCCTGGTATGATAGCCGAGCGCCCGGGCTTCATTGAACTCGTCGACTGCCTTGCTCGACGATAAGGCGAAGCGCTGCCCCGCGGCCAGCTCGGGCACCATGTAATGATAGTTGGTGTCGAACCATTTGGTCATTTCCTGCGCGGTGCTGTCGACTGCGTGGGAGCACCCCTCGCCATGATCCTGCGCACCCCTGGCCATCGCGAAATAGGTATCGAGCCCGACCTTGCCGCCCGCCCAGCCATAGCGCGCCGGCACCACGCCGAGCATCGCCGAGATATCGAGGACATGGTCGTAGAGCGAGAAGTCGCCGCTTGGCAGCACGTCGGCACCGAGCGCCTTTTGCCGCGCCCAGGCGGCCGCGCGCAGGCCCACCGCGGCGAGCGAGAGGGAGTCGGCGTCCGACTTGCCCGACCAGTAATTCTCGAGCGCGAACTTCAGCTCGCGGCGCGGGCCGATACGGGGGAAACCGAGGGTTGCGACTTGAATGGTCATCGACTTGGCCTTGCGTTGGGCAAGGGTGTCGGCCGGACGCGCGGCAAGGGGCCGACGCCCCTCCCTTACGGGCGACAAGCCGGGGCGCGGTGTTGCACGCGGCCTGACCGGGCACCCCGCCGGAGGACGTTATCTGACGAGGCAGGTCTCCTGGCTCGCGGGTCAGTGCGGCGATCCGGCCTTCCCGGTCCCTTGTCCGGACCAGTGACGCGAAATGGATCGCCGCTCGCCGCTCACAGTTGCGGGGGCAGCGCCGGAATTGCACCGGCTTCCCGTCTTGGCTCCGTCCGGCAGGACCGGACGAAGAACCTCGACAGCGCCAAGGATAGCCTCCCATGGCGCGGCGTCAAGATTCATCTGAACGACTACCGGCTGGCGCCGGTAGGTTCGGTTGGAGTGGCTGAAGCCTTTTCAATTGGGGC
>NZ_BAAAEH010000029.1:0-93738 GCF_039522915.1 Sphingomonas oligophenolica | reverse complement strand
GCATCATGTCCATCGGCATGCGCGGCTGGGCTAAGGAGTTCTGACTAATGGGACTTGGTATAAGGGACGTGTTCTAGGCTACTGGACGGCAGCTATCGGGCGCATTCCTGATAGTCCGGCCTGCCAGACGTCAACGACTGCTCCCGCCAGAAGCGGTGTTTCCCATCGCAACCGGGAATGGCCAGCTATGGTCGGTAAAGGCCATCCCGGTGGTGGGTACAAAGTGTAGACTTTGACCCCCTGAGGACGCGAGCCTCTGTCGAACGCGGGCGCGTCGAGATCAACCCACCGCTACCGGCGCCTTTATGGCGCCGGAGGATGGAACCACCCAAAGACTCAAACCGCGATAGAGAAGCTGCCTTGGCAACCACCAGACCCGGTCGTTCGTGCCACCTGGCGGGAGGGTACGCGTTCGATTTTGACGCCTAGAATCGGTACCTTGCGCCGACCTTGAAGTTGCGCCCCTGGCTCGCCACGGTACCGGTATCCGGGGCGAGGGTAGGGCCGGAGCCGCCGATGCTCTGGAAGCCGCCGCCCCACATCGAATAGTTGCGATTGACGAAATCGAAGGCGTTGAGCGCCTGGAAATAGACTGTCAGTTCGTGACCATGATCCCAGGGCATCTTGAATGTCTTGGTGATGTTGAAGTCGACATTCTTGTAGCCAATTCCTCCGGGCCGATGGATGCCGAAATTGGTGAGATAGCAGCCACCGCCGCCGGGCGCCGTGGTGGGAACGTTGCACAAAACGCCGCCATAGGATGGCCCGGAGGACAGGGTGACGAAGGTGGTTGCCTTGATGTCGAAGGGCAGGCGGACGGTGCCGGTTCCGACAAACCGCCACCGTTCAAGGCCGCTCGAATTGCCCCATCCCTGGGCGCCGATGGTCGGCGCGTCGAAGTTGAAGGGATCTCCGATCGAGGCGCCGTTCCGGGTATCGTTCGATCGCGTGTTGGAGACGGTCAGCGTCGTGCTGAAGCCCCAGCCGGATTGATCAGTGTAGGGCTTGTCGGCCTGCAGATACAGAGCGGCATAGGTCGCTTTGCCGTCGCTGTTGCCGATGAAGATGCTGCCATATCCCGGCAAAGGCGCAGCAAATATGGCTGCCCCGGAATAGAAGATGCCGTCGGAGAAGACATTGCCGTTATAGGTATAAACCGGGTTTCCACCGGGGCTGTAGGTTCCGTCCGGGAGTCGGTTTCCTACCACTTCCTGATAGATGTTATGCGACTTGATGTAGGCAAGCGTTATGGACGTATTGACCACGCCAAACCGCTTTTTGACCGCGAAGTTTACCTGATCCGAGTAAGGCATTTTTGTTCTATTATTGAGCAGGTGCACTTCGCCGCCTTGCGATGCTCCCAGCGCGCGCAGCGCCGCAACGTCAGTTGGAAGCGGGTGACCCGGCGTCGGATATATAGTGGCGACCGATTCATACTGATCCTTGATCGTCTCGATCGCGGAATCGATGAACAGCGAGCGGTTATAATAGCGGCCGCCGCCAAGGGTGAACACAAGATCGCGATCGCCCTTCACATCATAAGAGATGCCAAGCCGAGGCTGAAACGCGCCCATGAACGGCTTACGGTTGTGCCCGGTCGAAATATAGTCATCGGGGTTTATGCCAGCCGCTTTCCACCCGGGATATGCGCGCAGGGCAGCCGCGATGGCCGCGGGCGTCACGAAATCCTCGTTCGTCGCATTGGACTCATAGTCCCAGCGGATGCCGCCGCTGATCAGCCAGTGGTCGTCCGGCCTCCAGTCGTCCTGGATGAACGCGCCGACTTCGGTGTTGTTGGCCGTGACCGGCTTGACCGTGGCGGTATTGATGGTCGCAGCATAAGGGGTCGACGCGCCAACGCCGGTGAAGGTCGCGGCGTCGTAGAAATAGGTGCCGTTCCCATTATTGTCCTCGAGGCGCTGCAGCTTCGTGAAATTGACCTTCAGGCCAGCCTTAACGGTGTGCGCACCGCCAAAGAACGTCACATTGTCCTTGAACAGCGTCTGGTACTGATGATCATCCTGCGCGAAGTTGGTTCCGCCGAGGATCAATACCCTCGAGGCGCCGATGTTGACGCCGTTCGTTACGACGTACGACGAACCGGCGACGTTGGGTATCGCCCCGTTGGCTGCGGCATCGCGCGCGAAAATGAATTCGTTGAGCCAGCTGTCGCCGCGATGGTTCCAGGTGAGCTGGTATCGGTGCTCGTCATTGCGATTATTGGTCGATGCGTCAGTCGTCGTCACGCCGCCATTGATCTGAAGATTGGCCTCCTTTCGGATAAAGGCGCTGACATTGACCGTATCGCGCGGTGTCGCGAAAAAGGTCAGCTTGCCAAAATACAGCTTCTCGTCGAAATCAGCCGGAAAGCTGCCGTTATATTGAGATCGCGCGCTTTGAGCATAGGCGGCTGCAGCCGGGCTTATTCCAGGGATAGTTCCCGAATAGACGTTGATGTCATTGGCACCGAAGGTCTTCTTCGTTCCTTCGAAATCGACGAAGAAGGTCAGCTTGTCCTTTATGATCGGGCCGCCGAGGTCAGCACCATAATATTTCGTGTCGAAATTCGGCTTCTTCCGGTACGGAGTCGTCGCGTTGTTGATATGGCCGGGCCGATCGTCGTAATTCTCGGTGATGAATGCCTTGGGCTGCCATTCGCCGAAGACTTCTCCGTGAAAGCTGTCGCCACCGGTTTTCGTAACCGAGGAGATGACGGCCGAACCGGCTTGCTCGAACTCTGCCTTGAAATTCTGCGTCTGGACATCGAACTGGTCAACGGCCGACGCCGGAAACGGGTTACCTGAAGACAGGTTCTGTCCAATGGTGCCGCCGTGGTTCACCAGATTCTTGATGCTGATGCCGTCGATGAAGGTGTTCGTGTTGTCCGAATTGATTCCGCCGGCCTGAACCCGCCGCGCCTTGCCGCCGAATGTCGGCGCTTCGACGGTGACCCCGGGCGCCAGGGCCGCAAAGTTCAGGAAGTTGCGGTCGCCATTCGGCAGATTTTCAAGCTGGAACCTCGAGACGTTCGTGGTGACGGTCGTAGCCTTGACGTCCTTTGCACGCGATGCCGTCACGACGACGTCTTTCGTCGTTGCCGCTTCAGCGAGCAGGTCTGCGGTAACCGCCTGGCCCAGCGGCACCACAACCACGACTGACTTGTCGCCGGAAGCGACGCGGTACGTGCTCGGCGGCAACCCGGGCAGGATATAATTGCCGTTGGCGTCGACCCTGGCGGTATCCTGATGGCCGGTGTTCGTATCGGTGAGGGTCACGATCGCTCCGGCGGCGGCGCCGTCGACATGCCCCTGGACGGTCGATGTCGTCTGCGCGGCGGCCGGCGCGGCGAGGATCAGGGCGCCTCCGCCCAGAACGGTGGTCGCGAGTGCCGCGCGCAGGCTCGCCTTCATCAGCTTGTTCATGTCGTCTCCCCTTTTTCGAAGCGGATGCCCGCCCCGTTATTGTTCTTTGGTCGTGCTCGAATCGGCCAGGCGCACGGTTCCTGTCCGCATCGGCGCGGGGCGAAGATTGATTGTGATGCCGCCGGCCGTAGCCATGCCTTGCCTCAGTCCTTCCCCGTTCCAGCGCCATGCTGGACGGAACGATGTATCGGCCTCTCACGAGCCGCGTAACCGGTTCCAGGACTTGCTTGGTAACCGGTTTCATGCGCATTCGCCAAGCAGAAAATATTCCGTTCCGACGCGCCGCGGCGATTCGGGAATGCAGATGGGCAGGGGAGATGTTGCAGTGGCTCGAATCGTCTCCCGCCGCGATCTGCTGAAAGGCGCGTCAGCGCTCGCATTCGTCTCGGCGTCGTTGCCCGTTCTGGCCAAGCGCGTGCCAGCGCGTGATCCGTTCATCGAGCGCCTGATCGCGACAATGAGCCTTCAGGACAAAGCGGGTCAGCTGTCGATCTATAGCGATCCGGCGCGCACCGACGGGCCGGTGATCAATCCCGGCCTGGCCCGGCAGAGCATGGAATCGCTCAAGGCGGAGATTGCCGCGGGCAGGATGACGGGCCTGTTCAACGGCATCGGCGTGGCCGCCGGGCGCGAGCTGCAACGGACCGCGATCGAGCAGAGCCCGCACGGGATTCCGCTGATCTTCGCCGGGGATGTGATCCACGGCATGAAGACCGCGTTCCCCGTGCCGCTGGGCGAAGCGGCAAGCTTCGATCCCGAGCTTGCCCGGCGCACCGCGCGCGCCGCGGCCGTGGAAGCGAGCGCCAAGGGCATTCATTGGGTCTTCGCGCCGATGGTCGACATCGCGCGCGACCAGCGCTGGGGCCGCGTGGTCGAGGGCGCGGGCGAAGACACCTGGCTCGGGCGACACTTCGCCGCGGCGCGCGTGCGCGGCTTCCAGGGCGACGACCTGAAGGCCGAGGATTCAGTGCTTGCCTGCCCGAAGCATTTCGCCGCTTATGGCGCGGTGATGGGCGGCATGGAGTATAACAGCGCCGACATCCCGGAGACGAGCTTGCGCGAGACGCATTTACCGCCGTTCAAGGCCGCGTTCGACGCCGGCGCGCTTTCGACCATGTCGAGCTTCAACGACATCGCCGGCGTGCCTTCGACCGGCAACCGCTATCTTCTGACTGACATCCTGCGCGGGGAATGGGGATTCAAAGGTCTGGTCGTTTCCGATTATACCTCGGACGAGGAGATGATCCTGCACGGCTTCGCCGCCGACGGACCCGATGCCGTGGTCAAGGCGCTCGACGCGGGGTGCGACGTCTCCATGCAGAGCGGACTCTACAACAAGCATTTGCCCGCGCTGGTGAAGGCAGGGAGGATCTCGATGACGACAGTCGATACCGCGGTGCGCCGTGTGCTTCACGTCAAGCAGGCGCTCGGGCTGTTCGACAACCCCTATCGCTCGCTCAGTGTCGCGCGCGAACAAAGCGATGTGCGCCTGCCGCAGGCGATCGCGCTGGCGCGCGAGGCAGCGTGCAAGTCAATCGTCCTCCTGAAGAACGACGGCGAACTGCTGCCGCTCGCCAGGTCGGCCAGGATCGCCTTGATCGGGCCATGCGTGTCCGACAAGAGCGACATGCCGGGGCCATGGGCGAGCTTCCCCGATGTCGCGACCTGCGTGACGCCGGAGGAGGGCTTTCGCGCCGCGATGGGGCCGGATGCGACGCTCATCGTGGTGCGCGGCAGCGATTATGAATCGCCGCTCGATGGCGGGATCGATCAGGCGGTCGCGGCGGCGAAGGCGTCGGATGTTGTCGTGCTGGTGGTCGGCGAAAGCGCCGGCATGTCGGGCGAAGCGCAGGCGCGGGTCGAGATCACGATACCCGATGCGCAGCTCGCGCTGGCTGACGCGGTCGCCGCGACCGGCAAGCCAGTGATCGTGCTGCTGCGCCACGGGCGGGCGCTGGCACTGACCGGGGCGGTGCGCGCGGCGCCGGCGATCCTCGCTACCTGGTTCCTCGGCTCGGAAACCGGCAATGCGATGGCGGATGTTGTGTTCGGCGATCGCGCGCCGCAGGGTCGCCTGCCGGTCAGCTTCCCGCAGGCGTCGGGGCAGGAGCCGTTCTTCTACAACCACCGCACCACCGGCCGCCCGCAAGTGACCGACGACCGCAACTGGAAAGCGCGATACCGTGAAGTGACGAACGAAGCACTCTACCCGTTCGGACACGGGCTGACCTATTCGACCGTCAGCTATTCCGGCACCGAGGTGAGCGCGCCGACGCTTGCCGGCGGTGGCTCGATCGCGGTGTCGGCAATGGTGACCAACACCGGCAAGCGGCGGGCGCATGAGGTGGCGCAACTCTATATCCACGACAAGGTCGCGAGCCTCACGCAACCGGTGCGCGCGCTGAAAGGCATGAAGCATCTCGACCTCGATCCCGGGGAGAGCGCGCGCGTGTCGTTCATGCTGACCCGCGCCGATCTGGCCTTCGTCCATCCCGATCGCCGCGCCTTCGCCGAACCGGGCGCGTTCGATGTCTGGGTTGCGCCGTCATCGGTCGGCGGCGTGCCGGCAAGGTTCGTGCTCCTGTGATCGCGTTTCGGAAAGCCTGCGCGCGATTGATCGCGGTCGCTCTGGCGCTCATGCCGGGGGCCGTAATGGCGAAGACGGTCGATCATTATGTCGCCGAGCAGAATGGCGTGACGATCGAGATCAGCGCGCCGCGCGCCGACGTCGTCCGTATCCGCGCCGGCAAGCAATCGCTCCCCGAAGACGCGTCCTGGGCTGTCCCGCCGGCAGTGCGCAGCCGGCGCGTGCCCATCGAGGTCACGACATCCGGCGATGATACCGAGCTGCGCACCGCCGCCCTCGTGGTGACGCTCGATCGCGCCACCCTGGCGATCACGATCCGCGATACGCAGGGCAGGGTGGTGCTCGCCGACGCGCCCGGCACCGCGCTTGATATCGCCAATGGCGGTTTTCGCCTCCGCAAGGCGATGCCGCCCGACGCGCATTATTTCGGGCTCGGCGACAAGACCGGCTCACTCGATCGCCGCGGTGGCGCGTTCACCTTGTGGAACAGCGACCAGTTCGGCTTCACCCCATCGACCGATCCGCTCTACAAATCTATCCCGTTCGTGCTCGGGCTGGACGGTACGGGCCACGCCTTCGGGCTGTTCATGGACAATAGCTGGCGCAGCTTCTTCGATTTCGGGAAGAGCGAGCGCGCGGCTTTTTCCTTCGGTGCCGAAGGCGGGCCGGTCGATTATTATGTGATGGCCGGGCCGGGGCCGAAGGACGTCGTCCAGGATTACGCCTGGCTGACCGGCACGCCGCCGCTGACGCCGCGCTGGGCGCTCGGTTTCCAGCAATCGCGCTGGAGCTATATGAGCCAGACCGAGGCGCAGGGCATCGCCGACCGGCTGCGCGCCGACCGCATCCCGGCCGACGTGCTGTGGCTCGACATCGATTATCAGGATCGCAACCGGCCGTTCACGATCAACACGAAGAGTTTTCCCGATCTGCCGGGCCTCGTGCAAAAGCTGAAGACGCAGGACATGCACCTGGTCGTCATCACCGACCTGCATATCGCTGACGCGCCGAACCAGGGCTACAAGCCCTATGACAGCGGCATCTCCGCCGATGTCTTCATGAAGAACCCGGACGGGAAGCCGTTCGTCGGCACGGTCTGGCCCGGCCCGGCTCTGTTCCCGGACTTCACCCAGGCGCCGGTACGCGCCTGGTGGGGCGCGCAATATCGCGACTTTGTCGGGATGGGCGTGGCCGGTTTCTGGAACGACATGAACGAGCCGGCGGTGTTCGAGCCGGTCACCAAGACGATGCCGCTCGACGTGGTCAACATGATCGACGAGCCCGGCTTCGCAGCGCGCAAGACGACTCAGGCCGAGGTTCACAATTTGACGGGCATGCTCAATTCGCGCGCCACCTATGAAGGCGTCCTCAAGCTCGCGCCCGACAAGCGCCCGTTCGTGATGACGCGCGCGTCGTTCGCCGGCGGCCAGCGTTATGCCGCCACCTGGACCGGCGACAATTCGTCGAGCTGGGCGCATCTCAAGCTTTCGGTGTCGCAGCTCGTCAGCCTAGGGCTCAGCGGCTTCGCTTATGCCGGTGACGATATCGGCGGCTTCGCCGGCGATCCGCCCTCGCCCGACCTGCTGACGCGCTGGATCGAGGTCGGCGCGTTCAACCCGATCTTCCGCGACCATTACCAGAAGGGCAAGGCGGAGCAGGAGGTCTGGGTCCACGGCAAGGAACAGGAGGATATCAGGCGGCGCTACATCGAGGAGCGCTATCGCCTGATGCCGTACATCTATGGGCTCGCCGACGAGAACAGCCGCACCGGCCTGCCGCTGATGCGGCCGGTATTCCTGGACTATCCGGCGGTGGTCTCCAGGGGCGACCGGCTCGGCGGCACCGAGGACCAGTTCATGCTCGGCGGCGATTTGCTGATCGCTCCGCCGACGACCTGGGAATCGCCTGCCCCGTACAGGATCATACTGCCCGGCCCGGGCTGGTACGATTACTGGACCGGCCTGCCGCTGACGGGAGCCGCGACGACCGAGACGCCGGCGCTGGGTCATCTGCCGGTGTTCGTCCGGCCCGGCACGATCCTGCCGCGCCAGCCTCTCGTGCAGAGCACGGTCGAGACGCCGAAGGGCCGCCTGCAGCTCGCTATTTATCCCGGCGCTGACTGCCAGGGCGGGCTGTATCTCGATGACGGGGAAAGCTTCGCCTACAAGAGCGGCGCCTATCTGCGTCAGCGGATCAGCTGCGATGCCACTTCGCTGTCGTTCGGCAACCGCGCGGGCAGCTTCAAGCCGTGGTGGACAGGGTTCGACGTGGTGATCCACGGCTGGACCGGCCCTGCGCCCAAGATCCGGCTGGACGGCAGGACAGTGGCATCGACGGTCGATGCGGCGGCCCATACGGTCAGCTTCGCATTGCCCGACATCGCGCATCCGGCACGCGTCGCGATCGGCGGGTGAGCGCGCGATGACTCCGGAACTGCGCCGCATCGGGGCGGGCCGGAGCCCGGTGGTGGTGGTCGATGATTTCAGCGAACGGCTGCCCGCGATCGTCGACCTTGCCGCCGCGATGGCGCCGTTCCCGCGGATCGTCGGAAACTATTATCCTGGCCTTCGCCGGATCATCGACGAGCGCGATGAAGCCGCGTTCGCCTATGTCAGCGAGACATTACGCACGGCGGCGCCGTTCATCGGCGGCGCGTTCGAAGCGGATGCGTTCGATCTGATCGAGGCGAGCTTCTCGATGATTACCGCGCCGCCCGCGACGCTCAGCCCGGCGCAGCGCGCCCCGCATTTCGATTCGACCGATCCCGATTACATCGCGGTGCTCCATTATCTGAGCGACACGCCGGGGACCGGCACCGCTTTCTACCGACAGCGGTCGACGGGGATCGAGGTGGTCGATGAGGCCAATATTTCCAGCTTCGTCGCCACGGCGAAGCGTGACGCTGCCGGGCGACCGGCCGCCTATATCAACGGAACGGACGCGCATTTCGAACAGATCGGCGCGGTGGAGGGCGTGCCCGACCGGCTCGTCATCTATCGCGGCAATCTGCTCCATTCGGGGATCATCCCGCCCGACATGTCGATGAGCGATGATCCGCGGACCGGTCGGCTGACCGCGAACCTGTTCGTGAAGGGGCGTCGGCCGTAGCGGCATCTCATCCGTGACGCCCGATCCTCATGTCCATGCCGGGTCGTGACGGGGCCGATCACAGATGTTTGTCGAACCAGTCGAGCACGCGGCGCTGGATGTCTTCCTGGTGCGCGGGTTCGTGGAACCAGTGCGGCTCGCGCGGATACCGCACCATCTCGGCCTGCTTGCCCAGCATCTTCAGCCCGCGATAGAATTCCAGCCCGAGCGTGGGCGGTACACGCGTATCCTGCTCACCGTGAAGTACGAGCACCGCCGCCGTAACCTTGTCGCTCAGCAATCGTGCCGGGGAACTGCGATCATAACGGGCGAGGTGCCCCGGCACGTCGCCAAAATAGCCGAGCGTGAAGTCGGGTGTGTCAGTGATCCGGGAAAAGGCGGTCAGGTCAGTCGGTCCCGCGCCGACGACCGCCGCCTTGAAGCGGTCGCCATGAGTCACTGCCCAGGCCGACATGAAACCGCCATAGCTCCAGCCGCCGATGCCGAGCCGATCGGGATCGGCGATCTTCTGCGCGACCAGCGCATCGACGCCGCTCATGACGTCCTGATAATCCATCCCGCCCCAATCATCGCCGACCGCGCGGGCGAAGTCAGTGCCCTGGCCATCCGACCCCCGCGGATTGGGCAGGAACACGACATAGCCGTGTGTCGCAAGCATCTGCGCCCATTCGTGCCAGCTGCCGAGCCAGCCGGACCACCAAGCCCATTCCGGGCCGCCATGGATCTGCACCACCATCCTGGTCGGGGTGCCCCGGACGTAACCGGGCGGCGTGACGAGGACGCCGAAGATCGTCTTGCCGTCCTTCGAGTTCTGCCAGCTGATCTCCTGAACCTTGCCCAGATGCCAAGCTGCAACCTGCGGATTGGTCCGCGTCACGACTTTCGGCACGCCACGCGCGACCACCCAGACGTCGGCGGGCCGGTCAGGGCTCGACAGGGCAAGAGCGATGGTGCGGCCGTCATGGCTGACTGAATAGCCGGCCGCTTCGCCGTCGAACGCGGCGACCGGAGAGGCCTTCCCGTCAATCGACAGGCGCACCAGTTTCGAGCGCGTGCGTTCGAACGACAGGGCGAGGATTGACCGCCCATCCGGTGACCAATGCGTGTCGCTCAACAGGCCCGGATAGTCGGCCGCGATGCGCGTGACCTTGCCCGAGGCGATATCGAGCAGCCGGGGCGCGAGCCCGATAAAGCCTGGCTGGAGGATTTCCTCGCTCAGGATCGTCCGGCCGTCGGGCGACCAGTCAGTCGGTCCGGCGACATTGTCGAGTGGCGTCGGCGTGACGGCGCCGGTCGTGAGGTCGAACAATACTACCCGCGAATGATAGAAATACTCGTTGATCGACACCGTATCGGTGACGTTGAGCGCAAGGCGCTTGCCGTCGGGCGCCCAGCTCGCGCTGCCGATATTGAGATTTTCAAGCGCCGGCTGGTGCGCGGCGTGACTGGCGATATCGACGATCCACAGTCGATTGAGGTGCTTGACCGTGTCGACTTCGATTGAATCGCGCTTCGCGGCGAGATCGGCTTTCTCCTCGGCAGTCGGCGGATCGGCCGCGAGCAGCGCAATCGACCTGCTGTCGGGAGACCAGGCAAAGCTGCCGGCATCGCTGGGGAGGCTGGTAAGCTGTACCGGCGTGCCGCCCGAGGCCGGCATCAGCCAGATCTGGCTGGGCAGAGGTCTTTCCGACGTGCTGCCACGATCGGACAGGAAGGCAATCCATTTGCCGTCGGGCGACCAGGTCGGATCGCTGTTGACGCCTTTGGTCTCGATCAGCGCCCTGGCCGGGGCGCTGCCGTCGGCGGGCACTGACCAGATCGCGATATGCGGCGAGCCGAACGTCGAGATCTGATCCTGCACCGGAAACAGGATGGTCTTGCCATCGGGGGATATTCGCGCCGACCGCGTGTCCTTCAGCTTCATGATGTCAGCCGGCGTGATCGGGCCGCCGGCATCGGCATCAGGCGGCGGCGAGGCCGCGCCGAGAAGCAAGGCAGCGGCGACCAGGAGTCCGCTATGCGCCAGGCCAGGTCGCCGCCCCACTCTCATCTCCTAAAAGCCGAGATCGATCCGCATCCCGACCGTGCGCGGCCTGATGATCGAAAAGGCGGGGCTCGTCTGTCCGGCGAACGGTCCGTTGAGCAGACCGCGCTTGTCGAAGATGTTGTTGATATACGCCATTACGCGAGCCTTTTCGAACAGGGTGACCGAGGCACGGGCATCGAACTGGCTGAAGCCCCCGCGATAGGTCGGGTTGCCGAACGCCACCGGTGCACTCGAGATATAGCGATGCGCGAGCTCGAAGGTCGGCGCGATCTTCATCTCGGGGAAGTCGAGGACCGCGTTGTTCGCGACCGACCATTTCGACGAACCCGGCAGCTGCGTGCCGGCTGCATAGCCGGGCCCATAATTGTCCGGCAGGAAAGCAGTGAGTGCCGCCTCCTGGTACGTCACATTCGAGCTCAAGCTGAGGTGACGAACCGGTTTGACGGTGCCGGAGAATTCGATCCCGACGATGTTCGCGCTGGCGGCGTTGACCACGTAAGAGAAGTAATTCGGGCCGGGTCCGAATTCGCGCGCCTGGATGTTCTTCCAGTCGATCGAGAATACGGTGGCGTCGATCAGGATACGGTTTTTCAGCAGGCCGAATTTGACCCCTGCTTCGTAATTGTCGACCTTGTCAGCGGCATAAGCGGTGGGAATGGTCGGCAACAGGCCCGCATTGGGGTTGATTCCGCCGACGCGATAGCCGCGCGAATAGGTCATATAGGCGAGGAAACCGGGCGCCGGACGGAACGAGACGGTCGCCTTGGGCGTGAAGCCATGGTCCTTCTGGTCGAGCGAGCCGGTCTTGTCGACGGTGCTGCCGCTAACATAGCCTGCCTGGTTGGTGACGGTCGCCTTCGCTTCGTTGCTGTAATAGCGGCCGCCGACCGTGATCTCGAGCGAGGGCACGGGGCGATAGGAGAGCTCGCCGAACACGCCGAAATCCTTGTTCGCCGTATCCGAGATATAGCCATAGAGCTGATCATGCGGCGCCAGCACCGAGCCGGCCACACCGCCGAAATCGGCTGGATGCGCGTTGATATAGGCCTGCGCGCCGGGGGCGAGGGTCTGGTCGTAGCTGAATTTGGTCGCATAGATGTAGCTGGTGCCGATCAGCCAGCGGAACGGCCCGTCGCCCTTTGAGGTGAGGCGCGCTTCGCCCTGCTTGATGTTCGCACTCGCGTTGGTGATCGAGATCGGCGCGAGTGGCCCGGTGGTGTGGCCGTTCAGGAAGCCATCATAGGAAGCGTCGAACTGGGTGAAGTTGGTCTTCTTGTCGACCGACCCGAAGATCGTGAAGGTCGCAAAGCCGAGATCCTGGTCGAGGCGCAGCGAGTTCAGGAAGAAGCTCGTCTTCTGCGGTTCGGGATTGGCCGTGAAGCGCGTCATGTCGGCGATCGAGGTCAGATAGGTCTCGTCGTCGAGCTTGGTCTCCTGATAGGTCGAAAGATAGGTGATCTTGGTGCCGTCGGCGGGTGTGAACACGATCGAGCCGCGCAGGCCGCGCGTACGGAAATCGTCACTACCCTTGACGCCGGTGCCGGTATTATCGGCGAAGCCCGCATCGAAGCGCTGCAGCGCCATCACCCGCACCGCGAGCTTGTCCTTGATGATCGGCACGTTGAGCATCAGCTTGCCGGCATAGTTGACCTGGCCGTTCGCATGGTCGGTATAGCCGACCGAGCCCTCGGCGGCGGCGTGGATGCCGCTCGTGTCAGCCGTCTTCACGACATAATTGACCAGGCCGCCAAGCGTCGACGAGCCGAACAACGTGCCCTGCGGGCCACGCAGCACCTCGACCCGGTCGAGATCGAAGGTGTCGACATCGGGGATGCCGATCGGGAAGCCAGGCTCGACCAGCGGGATTTCGTTCAGATAATAGCCGGTCGTGGTCTGACCCTGCTCGTGATAGGTGGTGGCTGAAACGCCGCGGATGATGACTTCGGAAACGCCGGGCTGATAGTCGTTGAACACCACGCCGGGCAGGCGGACGATATAGTCCGACAGGCTGTTGGCATTGGCCTTGGCGAGCTGCTCGCCGGTGACTGCGCTGATCGGCATGGCGACATCGCGCACCGACTCGCTGCGTTTGGTCGCGGTTACGACGATATCCTGGCTGTTCGAGCTGTCCGGCTCGGCCTGGGCGAAGGCTGGCGCGGCGAGAACGGCGGCGACCGCCACGCTGGCCACGGCACTGGCCCGAATGAAGCGAGAAGTGCGCATGATCTATATCCCCTTTGCCATCGCGGCTGGGCGCCGCGAGGAACAATCCCTGGTCCTTCGTGCTACATCCCCGGGCTGGCGCTTTGTCGCGCCTTGTCCGATGGGCGGCACCAGTGCCGCACGATCTCCCTGAAGGGACAGTGGCACCGCTTGGCTAGCGCAAAACATCCAAAATAATGATGCCGAGGGGACCAAGCTCGCACCTGCTGGCCCCTGCGGCAAGGCCGAATTGGATGGTTCGCTCATGACGGACGGCGATATGCTTGCGCGATGACCGCCGCCGAAGGAAGCAGACCATGATCGATCGCCGCATGTTCATCGGGGCTGGTGCTGCCTTTGCAGTTGCCGGTCGGGTAAGCGCCTTCGCCGCCGAAAGCGGCCTCGATATCGCGCTGATCAACGTCAATGCGTGGACTGGCGTGCCGGGACAGAAGCGCGCGACCGCGATCGGCATTGTCGGGGATCGCATTGCGGCAATCGGCGCGGACGCGGTGCAAGCCCGCACGACGCGGGCGACCCGGGTGATCGACCTGCAGGGCGCGTTCGCGATGCCCGCTTTTACCGACAACCATACGCATTTCCTGCGCGGTGCGGTGACGCTCACCCAGGCGGATCTGCTGAGTTCAACGAGCCGGCAGGATTTCGCTGACCGGCTTGGCGCCGTCGCACGCGCGCGGCCGGGGAAATGGATATTGGGCGGCACCTGGGACGAGCAGCGGCTCGGCGGCGCGCTGCCCACCCGTGAGTGGATCGACGCAGCGACCGGCGACACGCCGGTCGCGGTGCCGCGGACTGACCTGCACAGCTATCTGCTCAACACGGCCGCGCTCAGGCTCGCCGGCATCACCCGCGACACCCCTGACCCGGCCGGTGGCCAGATCGTGCGCGACGCGCGGGGCGAGCCGACCGGCGTTCTCAAGGACAATGCGAAGGACCTTGCCGAACGGGCGTTCCCGGTGCCGACCGACGCGGATACCGATGCGGCGATGCGTGGCGGCGTCGCGCATGGCCTGAGCAAGGGCGTGGCGCAGGTCCATAATCCGGAGATCGACTGGCACAGCTATGAAGCGCTGCGCCGGCTGCGCGCCACGGGCGAGATGGACATGCGCTTCTACGCGTTCGTGCCGGCGGTCGACTGGGCGAAGATGGTGGCGATCGTGAAGGCGGAAGGGCGCGGCGATGACTGGCTGCGCTGGGGCGCGATCAAGGCATTGTGCGACGGCTCGCTGGGCTCGCGCACGGCATTGTTCCGCGATCCCTATGCCGATGCCCCCGGCCAGCGCGGCGTGCGGGTGACAAGCCTGGCGGATTTGCGGGAATGGATCGGTGCGGCTGACGCCGCCGGCCTGCACGTCGCGACCCATGCGATCGGCGATCAGGCCAATGAAGATGTGCTCGATATCTATGCGGCGGTGGCGGCAGCCAATGGGCCGAGGGACCGGCGTTTCCGCATCGAGCATGCCCAGCATCTCCGCCCCGCAACGATCCCGCGTTTTGCGAAGCAGAAAGTGATCGCCTCGGTCCAGCCCTTCCATGCCATCGATGACGGCCGCTGGGCGGTTAAGCGGATCGGCGAGGCGCGGCTCGAGGGCACCTATGCGTTCCGTTCGTTGCTCGACAGCGGCGCCACCGTGACCTTCGGGTCGGACTGGCCGGTCGCGCCGCTTGATCCGTTGACCGGCGTTTATGGTGCAGTGACGCGCCGGACCATCGATGGCGCCAACCCGGATGGCTGGCTGCCCGGGCAGAAGGTCAGCGTCGAGCAGGCTCTTACTGCCTATACTCGCTCCAACGCCCATGCCGGCTTCATGGAGGACCGCAGCGGCGTGCTTGCGCCCGGCTATTATGCCGATATCGCAATTCTCGATGCTGACCTGACGGCGATCGACCCGCTCAGGATTCCTGCAGTGAAAGTGCTGCACACCTTTGTCGGGGGCAAGACACGGTTCAGCGCGTAGCGGCGGCAAGCTTTTCCAGCGCGGCGCCGGCCTCCGCCGCGCTCAGGCTGGCAAAGCCGAGCCGTAGGCCGCGTGCCGCGCCTTCATGCGTGGCGAAGGACTGCGATCGGGCGAAATGCACGCCGAGCGCCGGCGCACGTTCCTCGATCCGGTCGAGATGGGCGATGTCGGGAAAGCGCAGCCAGAAGGCGAGGCCACCGTCCGGTACCCTGAAATCGACTATATCGCCCAGCGTCCGGCGAAGGCTGTCGGCAAAGGCCGCCCGTCTCGCTGCATAGACCTGGGTCACCTTGCGGGCGTGGCGACGCACTTCGCCCTCCGCGATGAGTTCGGCCACTGCCTCCTCGGTCAGGGTGTTGCCCATGCCGTCGACCAGCGAAATGCTGTGCGCGGCCGCGTCGATAAAGGCGGTCGGCGCGGCGATATAACCGATGCGCAGCGCCGGCAGCAGCAGCTTGGAGAGCGAGCCGACATAGATGACGCGTGCCGGCGCATAGCTTGCCATCGGCAGCAGCGGCTGGGAGTCGAAATGGAACTCGTGATCATAATCATCCTCGATGATCGCGAAATCGAACTGGCGGGCGAGCTCGAGCAGGCGAAGCCGCCGCTCCGGCCGCAAGGCAACGGTGGTGGGGAATTGATGGTGCGGCGTCAGGAAGATCGCGCGCACGCGGTATGCCCGGCACTGGCGTTCGACATCCTCGACATCGATGCCCTGTTCATCCAGCCCGACCGACACGATCTTCGCCCCGCAGGCTCTGAACGCGGCGATCGCGGGCTCATAGGTGAGCGACTCCATCAGCACCGCGTCGCCGGGCGAGACCAGGGTGCGCGCGGCGATGAAGATCGCATTCTGGCTGCCGCGGGTGATGCAGATGTTCTCGGCGCTGACGGCAAGGCCGCGTTCGGCCTTCAGCATCTCGGCAATGCCGCTGCGCAGCCCAGGCACGCCGCGAGGATCGCGGTAGAGCAGGCGATTGTCGCGCGTCGTCCGCCGCACGGCCGAGCGATAGGCGCGTGCCAGGGTGTCGGCCGGAAACAGGCGCCCGTCCGGCGAGCCCTCGTCGAGCTTCACGCCGCTGCCCGCGACGAGCGCGAGCGGATGCTCGGGCGGCGCGTGAAAGCGATAGGCCGGGGTCTGAAGGTCGGCCTCGGACAGGCGCAACGCCGCGGGCAGCTTGGCGCGGCGATCGGGCAGCGAATCCGATACCATAGTGCCGCGCGTGCCGCTCGACGTCAGCCAGCCTTGCGCGATCAGATCCTCATAAGCGAGCACCACCGTCTTGCGATTGACGCCGAGCAGACCGGCCAGCTCGCGGCTGCTCGGAAGGAAGGTGCCGGAGGGAAGGCGACCCCGCTCGACCTCATGGATCAGCGCCCGGACAATCTGGAGATAGATCGGCGTCGCCCGCTTCGGGTCGATGCGATCGTCGAGCACCACTTTCCATGGCCGCAGCATTGGACCGGTAACTCCTGCAGAAAATGATGCACAAGGGAGCCAGTTACGCTTACCGCCATGGCGCGGCAAGCAGCTTGGCCCCCGCCGATTCTGGATTCTGGGGCTTGTTCGAACCGGGCGGGCGATTGATCGTGGCGCAACAGCCGGGCTGTTGACGTAGGGGACGATCGAACGTGGACAGGCACGAGACCAATCAGGCGGAGCAATTGCCGGGTGATGCCGGGCAACCTCCGGTGCCGCCACCGGCATCGCCGTTTCTACGCTTCGGCGATGCCGATATCGTCGATCTCATCGGGGATTATCCGCTCGCCTGGCTTTGCCCGGCAAAGGGCGGCGATGCGGGCCTGCCCAGCCTGTTGCCGCTGTTGCCGGAGATTGACGCCGATGGGCGGCTGGTCGGCCTGATCGGGCATATGGCGAAGCGCAATCCGCTTTACGCAGCGCTGTCCGGGGATCCGGCCGCGCTGGTGCTGTTCACAGGGCCACAGGCCTATGTCTCGCCCGGCCTGGTGACTGATCCTGCCTGGGCGCCGACCTGGAACTATGCGCAACTGCGGATCGCAGGGACCGTCGCGTTCGATCCGGAGCGCGGCCATGAGGCACTGGCGATGCTGGTCGAGGCGATGGATCGCCACGCGGGCTCAGGCTGGACGGTGGCGATGATGGGTGAGCGCTATGCCCCGATGGAGCAGGCGATCATCGCTTTCCATATTGCCGTGACGCGCATTGAGGGCAAATTCAAGCTGGGCCAGGATGAATCGCCCGAGCGATTGCGCGAGATAGTGGCGGGCCATCCTGATCCGGCGCTGGTGGCCTGGATGGAACGCTTCAATCCCGGACGCTTCTAGCTTTCCCACGCTCCCTTTTGCGGGCGGAGACGCGGCCGGGCCGGCGTTTGAGCCAGAGATAGAGCGCGGTGCCGCACATCTCCAGCGTGGCGAGGCCGAGGATCAGATCGAGCACGATGCCCGGCCAGCCGATCATCTGTCCGGTGTGAAGCGGAAACAGCGCCCGACTCAGCGCCTGGCCGGCACTGTCGGCATAGGGGCTGTCTTCATAGACGAACGTGCCGGTCGCATCGTCGAACCAATATGTCACCGGCCCAAGCGCGCGATATTCCTCGATGCCCGACGGCGTGAAGCGGAGGCCGGACAGCCCGCGGACCGGTTCGCGCTGATAGACTGCGGGTTGCCATGTCAGTTGTCGCCTCGCGGCCAGCAGTTCGGCTTTGCGCAGCAGGTCAGGGAAGGCGGGAGGGTTGGCCTTGTGCCCCGCTGGGGCACCGTCGAAAGGCGAGGGGCGGGGCGGGGACAAAAGCTGCACTGCCGGCAGGAATGCCTCGCTGAAGAAGTTCATCGCCACCGAGGTGAAGGCAAGCACCGACAGCGGGAGCAGCAGCCACAGGCCGCTCGCGCGGTGAATGTCGAGCAGCAGCCGCGGCAACGGGCTCGACCGACGGAATTGCCAGATGCGTTTCCACTGGCGGAACCAGGGGCGTCGGAGCGGCCAGGTGAGATAGACTCCGACCAGATTGCTGAGCAGCCAGACAAGGGCGACCACGCCCATCAGCCACCGACCCCAATCCCCGGCGAGCAGGGTGTAGTGAAGCAGATAGACGCCGCGCATCAGATGGGCCCGGCCCCAGCCGGCTTCGGTACGCCGGGTGCCGACGACATGTCCGTCGCGGCAATCCAGAAAGACCTGGTCGAACGAGAGGGTTTGAGCGCCGCGCGGCTCGACCAGCACCTCGACGGTCCGACCGGGTTCGGCGCGGACCGGGAAGGTGGTGGCTGCAAGCTCGGGGTGAGCGCGCTCGAGCGCGCCGGCGGCTGTCGCCGGGTCGATCGGACGCGATGTGGTGCAGGAGAATAGTTCGGGATTGAGCCAGGCGTCGAGCGGCTTCTCGAAGCTCAGCACGCAACCGGTTGCCGCAGCGATCGCGAGGAACAGCAGCATGAACAGGCCGGAATAGCGGTGGATCGCGGTCCATAGCTGCCGTCGCTCGATCTGGGTCATGCTCGCGTGTCTCCCGCCAGGCGGAAGGATGCCCGACGGCGCACGTGTCTTCTACCGCCAGATCGATCGACGCGACGGGGCCAAGCGGTCAGCGGGAGAACCGCTCGACCAGCCACGCCGCGCTCTCGGCCACTGCCCGCTCTGCGATTGGCGCGATCGATACAGCCTCGAGGAAGCTGTGCGTGGCGCCGCGATAGATTTTGCAGCGCACCATGTTGCCCGCTCCCGCCATGCGCTCGGCAATCCGACGATCGCTGTCGGCCAGCGGATCGCACTCGGCGACGATGTGAAAGGAAGGCGGCAGATCGTGCAGCGCCGCGCGGGCGGGCAGGGCGAGCGGATCGTCCGGATAGGGCGCCGGCCCCAGATAATTGTCGAGATATCGGCCCAGCTCGGTACTGGTCAGCAGCTTGCCGGGACCGCCATGATCGCGATGGCTTTCGCCGGTGAAGTCGTCATCGAAGAAGCCATAAGCCAGGAGCAGGGCGCTCAGGGGAGCGTTGCCCTCATCGCGTCGCATGAGGCAGGCGGACAGTGCCAGGTTGGCGCCGGCCGAATCCCCGCCGATCGCGACGCGCGTCGGATCGATCCCCTGGGCCTGACCCGTTTTCGTGACCCAGTCGAGCACGGCCATCACCTCGTGCAAGGCCGTGGGAAAGCGCTGCTCGGGCGACAGAGCATAGTCAACGCCGATGACCGTTGCGCCCGAGCGAGCCGCATATTCGCGCATGATGCGATCGTGCGTGTCGAGGCTGAAGGTCGTGAAGCCACCTCCATGCAGATAGACGAACACCGGCGCGAGGCCGCCCGGATCGGCGGCTGACATCAGCCGGATCGGAACGGCCCGTCCGGGGCCGGGAGCGGTGAGATCCTCGCGGCGGCGCATGACCGGTCCGCCAAGCGTCCAGCGCCGCCGCACCTGCTCGGCTGCAGCACGCTGTTCGGCGAGAGGCAGGCGGTCGAGGTTGGGAAACTCGGCCCATGCCTCGTTCAGCGCATCCACAAAGGGCAGCAGGTCAGGGTCGATTGTCGAGGGCATGGCTGACGCTAACAATGTTCAATACCATCGCCCAGCGTGAATGCTCGCGCCGCGCACCTCGGGCATCGCTCCGAACTATCGAGTGAGAGCAGGAGCGCAGTGTAGTTTAACGCGGTCGCCGTACCTTGGGAGCGCTTCCCCTATCGCGACAGGAGACGGTATCCCCAGGGTGCCAGCGTCATCGTCGCTCCTTCCCGCAGAGTCGTGGTGGTGCCGTCACGCTCATCGTGGAACGGTCCGTCGATAGGCCCATCCGTGAAGGTTATCTTCTGCGTCTCGCCCGAGAAGTTGAACACGGCGAACACCTGATCCGCGCCCTTCCGACGGACGAACGAGAAAACCTTGTCGGGATGATCGTTGACGACGCGGACCATCGGCGCACCCCATGGAGCATTGTCGAGCGCCGGGTGCGCCTTGCGGAAGGCGATCAGGCGTTTGAACAACGCTGCATTCGGATGGTCGCGCCAGACGATCGGATCGCGCTCGAAGAAGGCGAGCCGCTTCGGATTGCCGGCTTCCTGACCGTTATAGATCAGCGGCAGGCCGTCGCTGACGAAGCTCAGCGCGGTAGCGGCGGCGAAGCTCTTGCCGAACAATTCCTCGTCGCTGCCGTCCCAGCTGTTCTTGTCGTGGTTGGTGGTGAACAGCATGCGCATCGCGCCGCGCGGCCAGGCGCCGTCGTTCCAGCTGTAATAGGCGAACAGCCCGCTCGCATCGCTTTTGCCGGTCCCGATCGCGTGCATCGCGTCCCACCAGTCCCAGGCATAGGTCGCGTCGAAGGCGCGCGCGTGATAGTCGGGCCAGTTCCATTCGGCGAGCATGAACACCGGCTTGATCGCGGACAGTTCGGTGCGGGCGTTATTCCAGAAATCGACCGGGACCATGCCGGCGACGTCGCAGCGGAAGCCGTCGAAGCCGATGTCGCGCACCCAGTATTTCATCGCCGCGGTCATGTACTGGCGCAGGGCCGGCTTGTCGTAATCGAGGTCGATGATGTCCGACCAGTCGAACCATGGCGTCGGGCGGAAGCGACCCTTCCAGTCATGTTCGTACCATTCGGGATGCTCGGCCACGAGCTTGTTGTCCCAGGCGGTGTGGTTGGCGACCCAGTCGAGGATGACATGCAGCCCCAGCCTGTGCGCGGTGGCGATGAACGCCTTGAGGTCTGCGACGGTACCGAATTCGGGGTTCACGCCATAATAGTCGCGCACCGAATAGGGGCTGCCCAGCGTGCCCTTGCGGTTCTTCACGCCGATCGGGTTGACCGGCATCAGCCAGACAATATCGATGCCAAGCGCCTTGAGGCGGGGCAGCTGCTTTTCGGCGGCGCGGAAGGTGCCTTCGGGCGTGAACTGACGGGTGTTGAGCTGGTACAGCACTGCCTGCCGGCTCCATGCCGGGTGCTGGATCTTTACATAGGGCTGCGGCGTGTAGCGCGACGGAGTTGGCTGGGCGGCGGTGGGCATCGCGAAAGCGGCGATCAGCAGGGCCATGATCCAGCGCATATGCGGTCCTTCAGGCAAGCTCGGCCAGCACGGCCTTGTGGTCACGGAAATTGAGCGAGGCGCGGCGCAGCAGCTCGTCGATCGCAGCCATGTCGTGGCGCTGAGCGGCCGGCTCGGGCGCGTGCATGCGATCATCGTCGGGGAACTGGCCATAGCCGGCGAGCAGGCAGTGCCAGGAAGTCGCCGGGTAGTAAGCGGCGATGCCTTGGTCGGCGATCTCGCGTTCGAGATCCTTGCCGGTGAACCAGCAGGTCATGATCGCCTTCAGGGAATCCGACAGATTCTGGTTGGCGGCATTGTCGCGCCAATAGGGCGTGTCCGTGCGGCGGTTCATGCGATAATGGCAGACGATGTAATCGCGGATGCCGTCATAGCGCGCGGCGATGCGCTGATTGAACGCATCGCGGTTGGCCGGTGTGAAGCCGCCCTGTTCCCAGGCGGCGATGAAGCCCTCGACGGTTGCCTGGACGATGTGCAGCGCGGTCGCCTCCAAGGGCTCTATGAAGCCCTGTGCGAGGCCGATGGCGAGGCTGTTGCCCGCCCAGCTCTGCTCCACGCGGCCGACCTTCATCGTCAGGTGTCGCGCCGGCACATCATCGCCCAGCCCGCGATACGCGCGCAGTTCGGCTTCGGCCTCGTTGGCCGTGGTATAGCGCGAAGCATAGACATAGCCGTTGCCGGTGCGGCTGGTCAGCGGAATGTCCCACGCCCAGCCATTGCTGAGTGCAGTGGACTTGGTCGCGGCGTTGGTCCCGCTCGGGTCGGCCGGCGTCGGCATCACCACCGCACGGTCGTTGAACAGAGTGTCGGCGAAGGATCGGAACGGCACGCCGAGCGCCGCCTGATGGATGACCGAACGGAAGCCGCTTGAATCGACGAACAGGTCGCCGGCGATTGTCTCGCCATCCTCGGCGATGAGGTGAGTCACCGCGCCATTGTCGATCGCGACGTCGACGATGCGCCGCTGCAGATGCGTGACGCCGCGCCCGAGGGCATGGTCGCGCAGGAAGATACCGACGAGATGCGAGTCGAAATGATAGCCATAGCTCGGGCCGAGCGTGAATTCCTCGGGGGCGATCGGAGCGAGGCGCTGCGCGGCGAGGCGCGGCTGGAGGAAGAAGCGGTCGGGATGCGCCCACACGTCATTGCCGAAGCGCCGCGCCTGGCAGTTGAAGAAAAAGGCCGGCGCGGTGTGGAGGTCGAGCGGGCTGGGGAAGGGGTGGAAATAGCTTTCATGGCCAGGCCGGTCCGACCAGCCATGGAAGGAGATGCCGTTCTTGTACGTAGCGTTGCATGCCGGCATCCACGCCGCCTCGGCGATGCCGAGCGTATCGAAGAACGCCTTCAGTTGCGGGGTCGAACCCTCGCCGACGCCGATGATGCCGATCTCGGGGCTCTCGATCACCGTAATCCGCGCGGTGCCCGGCCAGCGCTGCGCGAACAGATTGGCCGCCATCCAGCCGGCAGTGCCGCCGCCGAGAATGACGATGCGACCGGGTGCCCTCATGCGAGCAACCGATCTGCTATGCGAACGATCACCGCCCGGCCACGAAGCGGATCGCCTCGCCGCCACCCGGGGCCAGCGGCAGGCTGATCTTGTCGCCCTTGCGCACCGTCCGCTTCTCGATCGTGATCGCGTGGCGTGCGTCGGTGCGATAGTCGGCGGCGGGGCCGTCGCGGTAGATCTGGGCGGTATAGCTCCTGCCGGAATCGAGAAAGTCGAGCGCCACGTCGAGCGTGCGGGCATTCTCGTCGGTCACTGCCCCCAGATACCAGTCGTTCGAGCGGCGGTCCTTGCGCGCGATGGTCACATAGTCGCCGACCTCGCCATTGAGCACGCGCGTATCGGACCAGTCAGTCGGCACGTCCTTGATGAACCGGAAGGCGCCCGGGTAGCGTGCGTAATTCTCCGGCAGGTCGGCAGCCATCTGGATCGGCGAGTAGATCACGACATAGAGCGCGAGCTGCTTGGCCATGGTAGACAGGATGTCCGTGCCGCCACGCCCTTTCAGGCTGAGCACGCCCGGCGTGAAGTCCATCGGCCCGCCGAGCATGCGCGTGAAGACGAGATTGGCTTCATGCTCGGGCGGGTTCTTGGGCACCCCCCACGCGTTATATTCCATGCCGCGCTGGCCCTCGCGTGACACCCAATTGGGATAGGTACGGCGCAGGCCCGTATCCTTGATCGGCTCATGCGTGTCGATCGCGACGTGGCGTTTGGCCGCCTCGTTCACAACCAGCAGGTGATGAACCGACGCAGCCTGCCCCTCGTGCCATTCGTAGCGGATCGCGCCGTCCGGGCCGGTTTTCGTCTTGAAGCCGCCGGCGTCCGAGACATAGCCGGTCTTGACCGCGTCGATGCCCAGCCGCTGGTCAAGATCGAAGGCGGCGCGCATCTGTTCCTCGTAATGCGCGGCATTGGCCGAGGTCTCGTGATGACCGATCAGCACCACGCCCCTGGATTTGCCATAGGCGGCGAGGCCGGGAAGGTCGAAGTCGGGATGGGGCTGCGTGAAGCTGAAGCTCTCGCCATTGGCGAACCAGTCGCCGTCCCAACCCTGATTCCAGCCCTCGACCAGCACGCCGCCGAACCCGTTCTTCGCGGCGAAATCGATCATCGCGCGGGTGTTGGCGGTGGTCGCGCCATGTTTCGGTCCCGACGCCCAGCTTTGCGTGTCGAGATGCATGCCCCACCAGATGCCGACATATTTGCGCGGGTGGACCCAGGAAACGTCACCGAGCTTGTCGGGCTCGTTGAGGTTCAGGATCAGCGGGTTGGCCATGTACAGCCCGGCCGCGTCGGGCGAGATCAGCATGACTCGCCATGGTGTCGGGAAGGGCGCTGCGCGACTGACCTTGGGACCGGTCGCCGCCGGGGTCAGCACTGCCTTCAAATTGCCGCCGACCACCTTGGCGATGTTCATCCCGGCATAATCGACCAGCGCGGCCTCGTGGAAGGCGATATGGGTGCCGTCGGCGAGCTTCACCGTAAGCGGCGTCTGGGCGATGCCGATCTCGGCCACCGGCGTGTGGTGATAGAGATATTCCTCGCGGTTGGATTCAAACGCCTCGCACCACCAAGCCTCGGCCGGTTGCGCGAGATTGAACTGGGTCAGTTCCTCGGCGATGTTGGCCTGGTGCAGGCTGGCCTGGTCGGGGAATTCGTAGCGAAAGCCGACACCGTTATCGAACACGCGGAACACCACGTCGAGCGCGCGGTGCAGCGCGCTGGTTTCGCGCAAACGAAGGCGAAGTTCCCGATAATGATCGCGCACGTTCGTCCATTCGCCCCAGGGCTGGCTCCATGTGTCGTCATGATCGGTGGCCGCCTGGCTTTCGAGCGCGAAGTTGCGCAGCATCTGGGGCGCGTCGGTGAACAGGAAGCCGAGATGCGATTCAGCGATCAGCGGCTTGCCGAGCCGGCTGATCTGATAGCCAGCACGACCCTCGCCGTTGAGCGTCACCTCGACCTTGATGCTTGCATCGGGCGAGGCGACGCTGGCGACGACCTGCGCCGACGCGGGCGCGGCGGCAAGGGCCAGCAGGGCAAGCAGGGCCGGGAGGAAACGCATCACGTGCTCCTTATGCGCCAGGTTCGGCGACCAGCGCCGCGAACGGCGCGAAATGCCAGTCGGTCACGTCCCCGACCTGTTCGACCATCCGCCACGCGTCGCGCTGGTCGGGCGCCCAGTCGCGTGGCGCTTCCCCGAAGTTGAAAACGCACAGCAGCCGTTGATCGGCGGCGATGCGCTCGAACGCGAGCAAAGTGTCGGACGCCTCGATGACGCGGATCTCGCCGGTCAGCAGCGCCGCGCTGGCGTTGCGGAAGGCGAGAAGGCGGCGGGTCAGTGCGAGCATCGAGGTGCTGTCGCTCTCCTGCTGGTCGACCGCCAGCGCTGCGTGATCGGGGCCGGTCGGCAGCCATGGCTCGACGATCGAAAACCCGAGATGCGGCGCGCCGGCGGACCAGGGCATCGGCGTGCGCGCGCCGTCGCGACTCAGCGTCAGTGGCCAGTTGGCGATTGCCTCGGGATCCCGCAGCCGGTCGAACGGGATGTCGACCTGGGTCAGGCCGAGCTCCTCCCCCTGATAGAGGAAGATGTTGCCGCGCAGGCAAACCAGCAGCAGCATCTTGAGCGCGGCGAAGGTTCCGCGATGCTCTGGCGTCACCCAGCGCGACAGAGCGCGGGGTGCGTCGTGATTCTCGAACGCCCAGCTCGGCCAGCCCGTACCCGGCGCGTCAGGCCATTGCTCGACCGCCTCGCGCACCAGCGCCGGGGTCAGCCGGTCTGCATAGAGGAAGTTGAAGCCATAGGCTGAGTTGAGCCGGCGCCCTTTCGCGGTGAAAGCATGCATCTCGCGCTCGGGCGCCTCGCCGCCGACTTCGGCGACGGTGAAGCGCGCGCCATATTGGTCGACCAGGGCGCGCAGCCGCTCGAGGAAGCCCGGGATGTCGGGGTGGCTCTGGTTGTGGATGTGCTGCTGGAAATCGAAGGGCCGGGTGCGCACGCCATTGGTTTCGGGCGCGGGCGGATTGTCGCGCAGTTCGGGGTCATGCATCGCGAAGTTGATGGCGTCGATGCGGAAGCCGTCGACCCCGCGCTCGAGCCAGAAGCGCGCGGTATCGAGCAACGCCTGCTGCACTTCGGGCAGGTGCACGTGCAGCTGCGGTTGGGCGCTGAGGAAGTTGTGCATATAATATTGCCGGCGCCGCGCATCCCATGTCCAGGCCGGGCCGCCGAACACCGACTGCCAGTTGTTGGGCGGGCTGCCATCGGCCTTCGCGTCGGCCCAGACATACCAGTCGGCCCTGGCGTTGCCGCGGCTTGACCGGCTCTCGCTGAACCAGGGATGCTCGTCCGAGGTGTGCGAATAGACCTGATCGATGATCACGCGCAGTCCGAGCGCATGGGCGCGCGCCACCAGTGCGTCGAAATCGGCAAGCGTCCCGAAGATCGGGTCGACATCGCAATAATCGGCCACGTCGTAGCCGAAATCGGCCATCGGCGAGGTGAAGAAGGGCGACAACCAGATGCCGTCCACGCCGAGCGACGCGACATAATCGAGATGCGCCGTGATTCCGGCGAGATCGCCGATGCCGTCGCCGTTCGAATCAGCGAAGCTGCGCGGATAGATCTGGTAGATCGCGGCACCGCGCCACCAGACGCGGTCGGTCGTGAGATCGGAGGCGGGAAGGGGCACCCGGACGGTGTCGGTCATTGGTGCGCCTCGCAGACTGCATAGTCGAAAGCGCCCAGCGTGACGGTGACGCTGCCCGGCGCGCTGGCACTCGCTGCGCAATGACCGGCCAGCGTGGTGAACGCGGTCGAGCCGGGCTCGACCTTGACCTGCCGCGTCAGTGGTTCGGCCGATGTGTTGAAGACGAGGAGCATTTCCTTGCCGCTTGCCGGATCGAAGCGCGAGACGGCGACCAGGCCGGGCTTGTCGTCGCGCGCGCGCAGCACGAGCCGGCCTCGGGTCAGCGCGGGGTGCGACAGGCGCAGCCGGGCGAGCGCCGCGATCTGTTTGAACAGCGGATGGTCCTCCCCGAAATGCGCCGTGGCGGTGGTCGTGTCGCTGCCGATCAGCGTGTCGTCATTATAGACCGCAACCTTGCTGGCGAACATGTCCTCGCGCGCGTCCTGGTCGCCGCCATCACCGGCGAAGCCCTGCTCGTCGCCCGAATAGATCGTCGGCACGCCGCGCCATGTCAGCAGCATCGCATTGGCGAGCATCTCGCGCTTCAGGACCTCGTCGTCGCTCGCTCCCGGGAAGGCCTTGCGAATGTAGAAGCCGAGCCGGCCGGCATCATGGTTCGAGACGAAGGTCGGGAGGGTGACCGCTGTGTCGAAGCCATGCGCGTAGAGCGCGTCGCCGAGCACCAGTCTGTCCCAGGCGCCGAATTCCTGTTGTCCGGTGACGGCCTCGAGCACTGCCTGGCGGAAGGCGAAATCGAGCACTGCCGGGAGCTTGTCGACGATCGTGGCGCGCGCGAGCAGGCCCACATCAAGCGATTCATAGGCGACTTCGCCGAAGATATGGAAGTTGGGAATGCCCCTCGCTTTCGCCCGGTCGCGCATGGCGGGGACGAACTGCGCCCAGAATTCCGGATTGACGTGGCGCGCCGTGTCGATGCGGAAGCCGTCGACGCCAAAGCGGTCGATCCAGTCGCCGAAGATCGCGATCATGCCCTGCACGACGCGCGGATTCTCGGTGTCGAGATCGTCCAGCCCGGCAAAATCGCCCAGTGTCGCGCTCTCGCCATAATAGGTCGTGTTGCCGCGATTATGGTACCAGCGCACGTCGTTGAGCCATGCCGGCACCTTGATGTTCGCCTCGGCCGGGGGGACATAGGGCGTATAGGCGTAGGTCGGATCAGTCAGCCGGGCGAAATTCTCGGGCGTCTGCACATCCTCGCCGAGAAAGCCCGGATTGATCGCAGCGCCCGCCGGGCCGCCGCGGCGCTGGAAGGGATAGTCGGCGATCGAACGATAGGGGCAGGCGCTACCAGGCCCGCATTCGCGATACTGGATCACGTCGGCGGTGTGGTTGGCGATGATATCCATATAGACCTTCATCCCGCGCGCATGCGCCGCATCGACCAGCGCCTTGAAATCCGCATTGCTGCCGAGATGCGGGTCGACCCGGGTGAAATCAGTGATCCAATAGCCGTGATAGCCGGCGGATTCCTGGCCGCGCGCTCCTTGCACCGGCTTGTTCTTGAAGATCGGCCCAACCCAGATCGCGGTAGCGCCAAGATCCTGGATATAGCCGAGCCGGCGGATCAGGCCCTTGAGGTCGCCGCCATGATAGAAACCCTTGGCGGTCGGGTCATAGCCGGTCTTCAGCCGGTCACCGGTCAGCCCGCCGCGGTCGTTCGACGGATCGCCGTTGTCGAAGCGATCGGGCAGCAGGAAATAGATCACCTCGTCCTGCGGCAGGCGCTCGCGGAAATTGGCGGCCGGCGTGGTCTGTGCGGGCGCGGGGAGCGGCAGGGTTGCCGCGACCAGCAGGGCAAGGGCGCCAAGGCGCATCGAACGGCTCATCCCACCCTCTCCCGGCGCGCGATCATGACCGTGCACCATATGTTTGACCGCCTCTTGAAATCGCCGCCGCGCGAAGCCAACCCACTGACATACGTATTCAGGCGACAGCTCATCTCGGCGCCGCACAGTGCCGGGCGATGAAGTCGACATGGCTCGTCATCCGGCCGGCCTCGCGGGCGTAGAGCAATTCGATCGTCTCCATGAACTCGCCAAGGTCGCCGCGCTCGATCTGGTCGGCGAGCGGGTGATAGCCGTGCGGGACCACGCCCTGGCCGATCAGTACCTGCAACCAGCCGACCTCGGTGAAGAGCTCCTCATGCTCGCGCACGATATTGCCATTGGCCCGGAACAGCGCGATCTTGCGCGCCAGCGTGTCGGGCAATTCCATCGCCCGGCACTCCTGCCAGAAGGGCTCGTCGCGCTGATTGGCCTGGTAATGCAGGATCAGGAAGTCGCGGATCCGTTCGATCTCGAAATCGGTCTGGCGGTTATATTCGTCGCGGTCGGCGGCCGCGACATGGCGGCCGGGCAGGAGCTTGAGCAGCCGCGAGACAGCCGACTGGATCATGTGGATGCTGGTCGATTCGAGCGGTTCGAGAAAGCCGCTCGACAGGCCGATGGCGATGACGTTGCGCTCCCAGGCGCGCCTGCGCTTGCCGGCCTTGAAGCGCAGCGGACGCGGGTCAGCGAGCGGTTCGCTATCGAGATTGGCGAGCAGCAAGGCCGTCGCTTCGTCATCGCTGAGGTGGCTGCTCGAATAGACATGGCCATTGCCGACCCGGTGCTGCAGCGGAATGCGCCATTGCCAGCCCGCCGTCAGCGCGCGGGCGCGTGTATAGGGCGTGAGCGGGCCCGTACCGGCGCTGGGCACGACCAGCGCGCGATCGCAGGCCAGCCAGTGCGACCAGTCCTCGAAGCCGCTCTCCAGCGTCTGCTCGATCAGCAGACCGCGAAAGCCGGTGCAGTCGATGAAGATGTCGCCAGCAACGCGCTCCCCGGACTCAAGCAGCAGAGCGGCGACATCGCCGCTCTTGCCGTCGCGGATGACCTCGACAATCTTGCCCTCGGTGCGCTCGACGCCGCGCAACTCGGCGAAGCGGCGCAGATAGGCTGCGTAGAGGCCGGCATCGAACTGGAAGGCATAGGGCACAGGCGGGACGGCCGGGCCCGTCAGCGGAGCACCGCGGTGCATCTTGTCGGCGCGCGCCGCGACCTCGTTGAGCGCATAATGGTCGAGGCTTTTGGCGAGGCCCAGCCGGCGCGCGCGCAGCCAGTAATGCTGGAAGGCGATCAGTCCGACATCGCGACCGACGGCCCCGAAGGCGTGCATGTAGCGCGCGCCGGGGCGCGACCAGCCGTCGAACTCGATGCCGAGCTTGAAGGTCGCCTGGGTCGCGCGGACGAAGGCGTCCTCGTCGAGACCGAGCGCCTCGTTGAACAGGCGGATCTGCGGGATCGTCGATTCACCGACCCCGACCGTGCCGATCTCCTCGGATTCGATCAGGCGGATGCGATAGCCGGTCTCGAGAAAGCGGTCGAGCGCCGCCGCCGTCATCCAGCCGGCGCTGCCGCCGCCGGCAATCACGATCGTGACCGGGTCGGGCTGTTCGGTCACGCGCATCCTCTCTCGGTCGTCATGTGAGCCCTGTATCGACCCGCGGGGCGGGTAAAGAAAAGGGCCGCCGGCAATGGTCATGCCGGCGGCGCCGAGTGAGACGGGGGGCCGTCAGAACTTGTAGGTCAGGCCGAGATAATAATCGCGGCCGTAGCGCTGATAATCGATGACCTGGCGGCGATCATTGTTTTGATAGGTGATGAAGGGCCGGTCGGTGAGGTTCTTGGCCTGTGCCAGGATCGCCAGGCCCTTGAGCAGTCCATCCTGGAATTCATACCCGATCTGCGCATCGAGAATGCCCTCGGCCACGACCTGACGATAGGTCGGGGCAGCAGACAGGCCGGCGACCTCGCCGAGGAAAGTCGAGCGGTAGCGATAGCTGCCGCGAATCTGGAAGCCGTGCTTTTCGTAATAGAGCTCGCCGCTCGCGACATATTTGGACAGGCCCGGCAGCGTAAGGGCCTGGGTCGGATTGCTGGCCAGCTTGATGGAGCTATCCGAATAGCTGCCGCTGCCGAAGAAGCCGAAACCGTCAAGCGCGCTCGAAAACGCCTTGAACGGCAGCGACAACGTCACCTCGGTGCCGAGCATATAGCCGCGACCGGTATTGGCGGGCGCGGTGACCGGACCGGTGGTCAGGTGATTGGCGGTGACGATCGCTTGTTGCGCCGGCGTCAACGCGCCCAACAGCGGGGAGAAATCATAGGCGTAGCTGTTGCCCGGGTCGACATAGTCGGTGAGGTGCTTGAAATAGCCCGCGATCGCGAAATAGCCGCCGCCCCGGAAATATTTCTCGATCGACACGTCGATATTGGTCGATTCATAGGGCCGCAGCTGGACGTTGCCGCCGGTCGAGCTGAACACCGGGTTCAATGCCGGGTTGGTGTTGTTGGGGGCGATGTTGCCGATGTTGATGGCGACGTCCTGAGTTACCCGCTCCTGGTCCATCCGCGGGCGGACCATGGTCTGCGATGCGCCGAGCTTCACATAGCCGTTGGGGATCAGTTCGAGCGAGAAGGTCGCCGACGGCAGCACGCGGTTATAGGTTACTTTCTGATAGGCCGGCGCAATCGTCACGACCCCGGCCGGGCTGACGCTGGCGATTTGCCCCGTCGAGCTTTGCTCGGTGTGGATGAACTGCGTACCGATACTGGCCTTCAACGCGCGGCCCCCGACCTCCCCGTCGATGTTGAGCTTGGCATAGCCGGTCCAGACGCTCTCGGAGACGGTGTTGTCGCGGACCAGCGAGCTGGGGCGGTTGTCGTAATAGCTGTTATAGGCGTTGTTGTAGAGATACATGGGGTCCAGCGCGAGCACCGCCGGCACGCCGAGATAGCCGAGCGGGACATTGGTCCCGAGGATGGCGCCGGCCGGGATCGCCTCGGATGTCGGGGTGCCGCTCGCAACGGTGCAATTGGTCCCGCCGCCCTTCGGACAGAGGAAGTAGGACGCGTAGGCGCTGGTCTTCTCACGCCGGCTGAAATTGCCGCCCACCTCCCAGCTCTTGAGAACGCCGGCGTCGATGTCGCCGTTCAGCGTCGCGCGCAGCGACTTGAGATCGTCCTTGAAGCTGGGCTGGTTGAGGAAGCCGGCCTGGACCACCGGTTGCGTACCGTTATAGCCCCAACCCTGCGGGTCTGTGATCTTGAAGATGCTGGTATTGGTGTAATCCAGCGTCGGCACGATGCTGTAGATGCCATTGGCCAGCTGAGTCACATGGATCGTGTCGCCCGGGCCGCTGCCGCCATAACCGGTGCCGGTATAGTTTTCGAGCAGGAAGTCGGTGCGCGTCGCGCGCGACCAGCTGGCGTCGACGTTGAGCCTCAGCTTGTCGCCCAGGCGGATATCGTTGTTCCAGCCGAACGAATAATTGTCTGCCTTGCGATCGTTGAGATCGTTGCGCTGGATGCCGTGGACGCCGGTGAAGGTGGTCGAGGTGGCGAAGCCGCCGGTCTGCTGCACGCCGCTCGCGGCGTAGGAAAAGCCAAGCGGAAATTCGATGCCGCGCAGCTTCTGCGTTTCGCGGAAGTGCGAATAGAGCGCGTCGAAGGTCGAATGGAAATTGTCGCTCGGCTGCCATTCGAGCGTGGCGACCGCACCATAGCGCTTGAGTATGTTCGACTGGACATAGGGCTTGGCGCCACCCAGCACATAGGGGTTGGCCGCGGTTCCGCTGCCGGCATAGCCCCATGCATTGTAGCGCTCGTCCTGCGAGGGATTCTGGCTCGCCGAAACGCCGATCGCGACGCCGAACGTGTCGTTGGCGAACTTGTCGACATAGGTCGCCGAGGCGCGATAGCCGTAGCGCGACGAGTCCGGGTTGAGCGCCTTGAGACCATTCATCTCACCGCGCGCCGAGATGACCAGCACGCGGTTCGCCTGATCGAGCGGACGCAGCATACGCAGATCGACCGTGCCCGAGATGCCCGAAGCGATCAGCGAGGCATCGGCGGTCTTGTAGACATTGACGTTCTTGAAGAACTCCGACGGATACTGGTCGTACTCGACGCCGCGATTGTCCCCGACAGTGACCTGCTCGCGGCCGTTGAGCAATGTGGTGCCGAAATCGGGGCCCAGACCACGAATCGAGAGGCGCTGGTCGCGGCCTTCGAGCCGCTGCGCGGTCACGCCGGGGAGGCGCGCGAGCGAGTCGGCGATCGACACGTCGGGCAGCTTGCCGATATCCTCGGCTGAGACCGAATCGACGATCAACGTCGATTCGCGCTTGATCCGCGCCGACGAGGCGAGGGAGGCGCGGATACCGGTGACGACGACGTCCTGCCCGCCGTCATCGGCGGCGGGGGTAGCCGCCGGGGCGTCCTGCGCCAGAGCAGCTTCGGCGCCGACCAGCGACGCGACTGCGCTCAGCGCGATGGCGCTGGCGCGCACCGCAAGGCGGGTTCGCGCCGAGAAACGACCATTGTCATGAGAAACCTTCATTCAAATCCTCCCCTTGCGCTGATGCGCAGCCGCCGCTCGCTCGTGGCGATCGATCTGCCTGTCGATTAGGCGCCGAGGCGGTGCCGTGGGAAGCAAGGCACATACGTATTCACATGGCGTTCATCCGGCGCCGGAGCCGGCGCGGCAATTTTGCGGCGCTAGCGCGGGCCGAGAAAGGTGTTGACGGTCAGCCGACCGGTCGAGGGGTCGGCGCTGAGCGCCATGTCCTCGGGAATATCGGCACAGTGCAGCGTGGTGCTGCGATAGAGGATCGCGCGGTTGAACACCGCGTCGAAGCGCGCAATCTGTTCGAACAGCGGGGTGTCACCCGCGATATAGGCGGGGCCGGGCAGGCCGGTTCGACGCAGATCGGCATCGAGCGCGGCGCGATAGGTACAGAGCCGGGCCGCATCGATGCTCTCGAAACCGGTGGCGCGGTGGCGGTAGAAGGCAGTGCCGCCGCGTGGGTCCGGCGAGAGATAGTGGAGCAGCGCCAGCCGCCCGTCCTCGACCCCGTCGAAATGTGGCAGGCGCTGGATCGGCGCCAGCGCAGACGCCGGCGTGGTCACCAGCGAGTAGAAGGCATCGATCACCTCGAACGGCGCGAGGCCGAAAATATCGGCGATGACCGGCGAAAGCGCCTGGAGCAGGTCGCGGAGCATCACCGGCGCGACCACCGCGCGTATGCCGGGATAATGCTCGCCGATCGGCCGAAACGACAGAAAGGCTGCGTCGTCGGTGAAGCGGCACGGGTCAGGCGCGAAGCCATCGATCACCACGACCGGCTGCTGCTCGTTGCCGAACCGCTCGACCTGCAGGCGCCAGTTGGTCGTCGTCGCGGTCATCGCTATCCTCGTTCCTTCGCTCGCCATAACGCGCCCTGACTACGCCAACCCCGTCCCAAGGGGTAGCTTCCCCCCGGCGCCCAACAGGGCTAGGCACTTAGGATCAAGGCCGCAAAGGTCCCACCTGTTTGGATGGAGGGTGATCGCCCGGCATGTCGGTGCAGGACAAACCGACCAGTTTCGATATCGCCGCATTGGCTGGCGTATCCCAGCCGACCGTGAGCCGCGCGCTGCGCGGCGATCGGACGGTGAGCGAGGGAACGCGCAAGCGCATCGAGGCGATCGCGCGCCAGCTCAACTACACCGTCGACAAGAATGCCTCGTCGCTCCGACGTGGCCAATCGAACACCCTGGCGCTGCTGTTCTTTGAGGATCCGACGCCCGACGATTCGCTGATCAACCCGTTCTTCCTGTCCATGCTCGGGTCCATCACGCGAACCTGCGCGCTGCGCGGCTACGATTTGCTCACCTCGTTCCAGCAGCTCTCCAACGACTGGCATGTCGATTACGAGGACAGCCGCAAGGCCGATGGCATCATTTTGCTCGGCTATGGCGATTACGAGGACTATCGCGCGCGGCTCGACCAGCTGGCCAAGCAAGGCACGCATTTCGTGCGCTGGGGCTCGGTCCGCGCCGGCCGGCCCGAGACGACGATCGGCTGCGACAATCTGCGCGGCGGTGGGGATGCCGGGCGCCACCTGCTCGGCCTGGGGCGGCGCCGGATCGCCTTTCTCGGCGAGGCGTCCAGCCATTATCCCGAGTTCGAGGATCGCTATCGTGGGCTCACCGCGGCGCTCGCGGCTGAAGGCATTCGGCCCGATCTCGGCCTGCAGGTCGATGCGATCACCACCGAGGCGGCCGGGCATGACGCGGCGCTGCGGCTGATCGGGCGCGGCATCCCGTTCGACGCGATCTTCGCCGCCAGCGACCTGATCGCGATCGGCGCGATGCGTGCGCTGGAGGAAAGCGGGCTGGCCGTGCCCCATGATGTCGCCGTGGTCGGTTTCGACGACCTGCCGGCGGCGAGCCTGGCGCACCCGCCACTGACCACCGTTGCCCAGGATTATCGCCGCGCCGGCGAATTGCTGGTCGATACGTTGCTCGCGCGAATCCGGGGCGAGACGACCGAAACGGCGCTGCTGCCCCCCCGCCTGGTGGTGCGCGGCACGACCTGATTCCTTGGCTGATTCCCCGGCTTGCGGGACCGAAATTGCGCTGCCACCCTCGCGCGTGAGGACAAAACACGAGGGGATCGATGACCGAACGGCCGCGCCAGTCTCTTGCCGGACTGTGGAATATCTCGTTCGGATTCTTCGGAATCCAGGTCGGCTTCGCGCTGCAGAACGCCAATATGAGCCGTATCTTCCAGACGCTCGGGAGCAGTCTCGACGACCTGCCTGCGCTGTGGGTCGCGGCGCCGCTGACCGGGCTCCTGGTCCAGCCGATCATCGGCCATCTGTCCGACCGCACCTGGTTCGGCCGGCTCGGCCGGCGGCGGCCCTATTTCCTGACCGGCGCGCTCCTTGCGACGCTGGCGCTGTTCGTCATGCCGCTCGCGCCGCAATTGCTGTTCGCCGCGGTGATGCTGTGGTTGCTCGACGCCTCGCTCAACATCTCGATGGAGCCGTTCCGTGCCTTTGTCGGCGACATGTTGCGCAAGGACCAGCACAGCGCCGGCTATGCCGTGCAGACTGCCTTTATCGGTGCCGGCGCGGTGGTCGGATCGATCTTTCCCAAGCTGCTCGATCATTTCGGCGTGGCCAATACCGCCCCGCCAGGGGTGGTTCCCGACACGGTGCGTTTCGCCTTCTGGTTCGGTGGCGCGGCGCTCTTCCTGTCGGTGTTGTGGACGGTGCTGACGACGCGCGAATATTCGCCCGAGCAGATGGCCGGCTTCGACGGCGTCGACAATGGCGGCGATCATGACGAGACATTGCGCGTGCTCGCACAGCGCAGCGTGATTGGCAGCCTGGTGTGGATCGGCGCGGGTGCGCTTGTCGTCCTGGCAGTCGAGGCGATCGGGCTCAAAAAGGAAGTCTATCTGCTCGGCGGCCTGCTGATCGCGTACGGCGTGGCAAGCATCGTTGCGATCAGGGCTGCGAAGCGCGGCGGCAAGGCCTCGATCCTGGGCCATATCGTCGGCGATTTTTCGGGGATGCCGCCGCTGATGAAGCGCCTGGCGCTGGTGCAGTTCTTCAGCTGGTCGGCGCTGTTCATCATGTGGATCAACACCACGCCGGTCGTCGCGCAATATGCATTTGGCACGACCGACGCGGCGAGCGCGACCTATCAGGCGGCGGCCAACCATGTCGACGAGCTGTTCGCGATCTACAACGGCGTGGCGGCGATCGCCGCGCTTACGCTGTTGCCGTGGCTGTCGGCGCGGATCGGCAAGAGCTATACCCATATCGTCGGGCTGCTGTGTGGGGCGGCCGGCTATGCCAGCATCTTCTTCCTCCGCGATCCTGCTCTGCTGCGCTTCAGCGAGATCGGCATCGGCATTGCCTGGGCCTCGATCCTCGCCATGCCCTATGCCATTCTCGCCTCAAGTTTGCCGCAGCGCAAGCTCGGTATCTATATGGGATTGTTCAATGTTTTTGTTGTCGTTCCCCAATTGCTGGTGGCCACGGTGATGGGCTCGATCATGAAAGCATGGTTTCCACACGATCCGATCTGGACGATGGCGTTTGCCGCCGCGGTGATGGCGCTCGCTGCGCTCGCAATGACCCGGGTGGATGCGCGGTGACCGGGCGTGGTCGACGGCGCGACCCAAGGCGGTGGTGCGAGCCACGCCTCGCGGCCGCTACTCCATCGTCCGCAGGAGCTGATCAAGCGCCACGCTCGCAAAGGCGGTGAAGGAATCGGCCACGCCATAGGGCAGTAGCAGCGTGCGCCCGACAACCAGCGCGCCGCAACTATAGGTGACATTGGGGACGGAGCCGTCGCGCATCTCGGGGCCCGGCCGGAACAGTGGTTGGCGCGATCGCGCGATCACCTTCGCGGGGTCGCGCTTGTCGAGCAGGCACGCGCCGAGGCAGTAATTCCGGATCGGCCCGACGCCATGGGTGATGAAAAGCCAGCCCTCGTCGATTTCGATGGGCGAGCCGCAATTGCCCATCTGCATGAACTCCCAGGGCCAGCGCGGCGTGATGATGATGGAGCCGCTATCCCAGTTGTAGAGATCGCTCGATTTGAGCAGCCAGATATTCTCATGGTCGTGCCGCCCGAGCATCGCAAAATGGCCGTCGATCCGACGCGGGAAAAGCGCCATGCCCTTGGTGGCGCTACGCGTGCCGCGCAGTGCGTTCAGTTCGAAGGTCACGAAATCGCTTGTCCGCAGCAGCTCCTGGCGGATCGCCTCGCCGCTGAACGCCGTGTAGGTGCCAAGGTAGGTGACGTGACCGTTATCGTCGGTGAATCGGACCAGCCGCAGATCCTCGATGCCGTGGCGCTGACGAAAGGTTACCGGAAAGATGACGACCTGCGACAGGTCCTCATGCTCGCCATAGAAAAGCCGAACGCCGGGATCATCGGGCGCGCCGCCGGGGATTTTCTCGATCTGCGGGGAAACTGCCCACCGGCTCGGCGGTGCGATCGTCAGCGCGCCGTCCGCGCTGAACGTGCCGGTGCGGAACGTGATTGACGAGACGGCGCCTTCGCCGGTGCCGCGCAGCGACAGCACGAAGCGGACGGCGCCTGGCGCAATGCCCGATTGATCCGGGTGCGGCACGATACTGGGGTTGAAGAGCGCGGCTGCCTCGAAGGAATATTCCTCCGCAAAATAGGATCCGACGAGAAGCGCCTGGTCCGCACTGACGGCACGGCCGGCGACGAAGCGATCGGCCATGTCGTAGAAACGCCGCTCGAGAATGCGTGCAACGTCGCGGTGACGGTCGGCGAGCGCGGTCAGGACGCGATCGAGTTCCGCCTTCAACTCGGCATTGCTCAGCGCAAGGACTCGGTCGAGGATATGCTCGACGCGGGATGATGCCGCTTCCTTTGACGCGAACCCGTTCTCCGCGGGAACGAAAGGCCGGAGCACAACCCGGGCGGGCTCGGGGCGCAACAGCAAAGGGAGGTTCGTAACCCCGTTTACGGGGGCGCCTCCCGCACCAGCTGTCCAGGGTGGAGCGGGAGGCACCATTGCGCGATCAGCCCTGGCTGATCGGAATCTTGCGGGCTCGCGCGCCCGCATCAGCATCCTTGGGCAGCGCGATGGTCAGCACGCCCTTCTTGAATTCGGCCTTGATCGCGGCCGGATCGACATCGGTGGGAAGCGACACTTGACGGCGGAACCCGCCGTAGCGACGCTCACTGATCAGATAGCCTTTGTCCTTGTGCTCCTCCTCCTCGCGCTTTTCGCCCGAAACGGTGAGCACACCCTCGGCGACGGCGATCTCGACTTCGTCCTCCTTGATGCCGGGGAGTTCGAGAGTCAGCCGGTATTCCTTGTCACCCTCGCTCATGTCGAGCGCAGGGATCGGCGCAAGCGCGCTCGCGCCGAAATTGAAGATGCTGCGCGCAGGCCGTCCGAAATCGTCGAACAGCCGGTCGATCTCGGTGCGCAACCAGCCGAGCGGCGCCTCGACGGGGGTAGGGCGGGTCTTCGCGGCAGAAGATGCAAGGTCATTCATCGCAATTTCTCCATCGACAATGGACCGGTGGAGTCCGTCCGGGGGATGGGCGGATGCTTCCATGCGTCAACATCAGGCAAAGCTGTCGTGCTGCCGGTCGCAGCAACGCTATGGTGCCGGCCGAAGCGCTCCTATCGGGAAGTCTACTTAGCCGTCGCGTCGCCGCGTCGCCGCGTCGCCGCGCCGCCGCAAGGCGGTGCTCACCGTGCGAGAAACGCCGGCGCGGCCTTCTCGGCGGTCAAGCCCATAGCGCGTCGTCGGACATGATGAAGGTGTGATGCCCTTCCAGCACGACCGGATTCACGCGCAACTTTCCATCGCGACCGGCTCGGGCCAAAATTGCACGGCGCGTGCGCCGGCGCTCCCGGGTGCGGGGCGGGCCTGGGCCAGCGTGTCGAAACGCGCCATGGCGCGGTTCGCCAGTCGTGCCCAGCTCATGGTCCGGCCATGGGCATACACGCGCGCCGCCAGCGCGGCACGCAAACCATCATCGACAAGCAGATCGCCGACCGCATCGGCCATCGCCGCGCTATCGTCGAAATCCACGAGCAGGCCGCGGCCATGCGCGAGCAACTCGGTTGCATGGACATAGGGCGTGGCAACGACCGGCTTTCCCAGCGCGGCGGCGTAGGACAGCGTTCCCGACGTGATCTGCTGCGGATTGAGATAGGGTGTCACATAGACGTCGGCGGCCGAGATGCGGTCGAGCAGTTCGTCCTCGTCGAGAAAGCGATTCTCCCAGCGCAGATGGGCCTCGACGCCGAGTTCGCGCGCGAGCGCCTGCAGCGACTCGCGGTACCGTTCGCCTTCGTGCGCGATAAGGTGCGGATGCGTTGCGCCGACGATGTGGTATTGCGCTTCAGGGCATCGCTCGAGGATATGGGGCATCGCCCGGATCATCGTCTCGATCCCCTTGTCGGGCGAGAGCAACCCGAAGGTGAGGATCGTCTTGCGGTCATCCATGCCGAAGCGATGGCGCGCGGCCGACGGCTCGACATAGTCGCGGTCGGGCACGCCATGCTCGATCAGCGCGATCTTGGCCAGCGGCGCGCCATAGACATGCTGCAGCGTCGCACGGGCGCGCTCGGCCATCACGATCAGGAGCGAGGCCCGGGCAATGAGCCGTTCGAGCACGCGGCGCTGGTCCGCGTTGGGCGCCTCGAGCACGGTGTGCAGGGTGAGCGCCACGGGCGCGGAAACGTCGTCGAGCAGGTCGAGCAGATAGTCGCCGGCGGGCCCGCCGAAGATGCCATATTCGTGCTGGACCCAAATGATCCGGGCACCACTTGCCTCGATGCTGCTGGCGGCGGCGCGATAGCTCGCGCGATCCTCCTGATCGATCGTTGCGGTGACCGTGCTCGGGAATGCGTAACGACGGCCCGGATCGACCATCGCATAGACGTCGACCGCGGTGCGCGGATGCTCGGCGCGCAGTGCCTCGAACACATGAGTGGTGAAGGTCGCGATGCCGCACAGGCGCGGCAGGAAATTGCCGATCAAGGCAATGCGCGACAAGAATGGCGAGTCATCGCCTGAGGTCGCGATATTGCCTCGGGAGAATTCCGCAGGACGATTAAACATTCCCGCGAGCGGGACACGCCAATATGGTCATCTTGCCGTCTCCCATATGGTTCGGACCTCGTTGTGGTCCGCCCTCATTCTATTTCCGGAGGCTGGACCGGTGCATCCGGAATTATACGCAGCCGCCGTGGCGTCGCCTCCGTGGCGCAGGCCGCGGACGCTGCTCGATTGACGGTCGGGTGAGCCGCCCCGCCGTCACGCGGAAGGACGCTCCGTGCCGGCTCATATCCATGTGCCGAGGAAGGCCGACTCACAATCGGCAGGCATTTTATCGTTGTCGGTTGGCTCAATCAGCGGCGCATCAGTATCGGAAGCCGATAAGGCTCACGACGATCTCGAAGGCAATCAAAAGGACGACCGATATTTCGAGCCGATAGGAACGCTTGTCCAGCACCAGATTGAGAAGAACATCGGCTGTGTCGCCGATTACTTCCGCCTTGCGCTCGATCGCGCGTGCCCGGTCGCCCAGTTCGAACTCGGCTTCGAGGCGGCCATAGAGGCGGTCGAGCTCCGGGTGATCCCACAGGAGATCGGGTTTTTCGCCGATTTGCGCGCGGCCCACGACGCGATGGTGGGTGGCAAGAACGTCGCCAATATGTTGCATGACCCGCTTGATCGGCAGGCGTGCGCGCCCGTGCGTTCGAAGATCGTTCACCAGTGGTTCGATGCGATCGAAAGTTTCGGCGATGCGGCTTTCGTCTCGCGCCAGCACCACGCTGCGGGCCAGCACCGTTGCGGTCAGCAAGAGCCGTTCCGGGGTGGCTTCTCGTAGCCGGATGCGGCCGTCCGCACTGACGTTCTCGTCGCTGTCGGCGCGTATCTCGATCCACGCCGTCTCGAGCTCGGGCGATGACGCCGGCTCGATCACATGGTCCATCAGTTCAGCGACCAACTCCTGCTCCAGCGCCGCCGAGGCACCGAACAGCACGAGCACGCCATAGCGAAAGACGAAGGCTGCGCCGATTCCGGACAATCTGAGGTCCTCAAGTTCGACGAACCGAGGCAGATTGCGCGTGTCGATACGCGTTCCCAGAAGAAGTGCCCTCACATCCGCATGCTGCGAGCTTCCGGCGATCGGAATACCCAGCACCTCGCGAACGCCGACGCCGCCGGGGCGGGCAGGGCCAGGCGATACCAGTTGGCGCGCTCTCGCTTGATCCGTCAAAATCTTACCCGATCCAGCTTCATGCCGCATCGCCTCAGCCAATTGCCGCGTGGCCTTGCTTGTATTGCGGCAGACGGTGTGACCCAATACGCATTCATCCTGACCTGATCATTGGAGACGCGCATCTCCGCGGCGCCAACCGGCATCAGGCGCCTTTGAGCCTCACTCGGCCCGCTGGCGCTGTACGCGAAAATGGGCCACTCAAGCACCCGCGTCACTGCCGCGAAGGTGCCCCTGACCCGTCCGGTCCGCCCCCTGCCAACGGCGGCCGCGCCCTCCGGTATATTGCGAATACCGGCCGAGAAACGGCTGTACCAAAGGTCGCCAGTCGGTTCGCTCTGGAGGTGATCATGAAGAATATTCTCGTACTGGTGCACGACGATCCGGGCCAGGAAGCACGCATTCAGGCAGCGCTCGACATCACGCGTGCCCTGGATGGTCATCTCACTTGCCTCGATATCGCCGTGATGTCGGTGTTCGCCGGCGACGTCATCGGCGCTGCCGCAATCCTCGCAGCAGACGAACGGCGTGCGGAGGTCAGCAACCGTGCGCGCCTGGAGCCGCGCATTCAGGCGGAGGATGTGCCCTTCGACTGGATCGAGCAATGCGGTTATCTTGAGCAGACGGTTCTGGACGCAGCGGGGCTGGCGGACGTGATCGTGCTCAATCGCGACCTTGATGACACGAGCAGCCCCGACATGTACGGACTGGTCGGCGAAGTCCTGATCCGCGCCGGCAGGCCCATTGTCGCCGTGCCGCGGGATACGCGCGGTTTCGATGTCTATGGACACGCACTGATCGCCTGGGATGGATCGCCGCAGGTCGATGCGGCACTTCGCGCCGCGACCCCCTTGCTGCGCCTTGCCGCTACCGTGACCTTGCTTGAAATCGATGATGGGTCGCTGCGCCTGCCGGCGACGGAGGCTGCCACCTATCTTTCACGTCACGGCATTCACGCTGCGGTCCGTCAGGAGCGTGCAACCTTCGATCTGCCGAGTACGATCATCCTGGACACGATCGACGAGAAGAAGCCCGCTTATCTCGTCATGGGCGGCTTTGGGCACAGCCGGTTCGCCGAAGCCGCGCTCGGCGGTGTGACGAAGCGCATGCTGCATGAGTGCACGATCCCGATCTTCCTCGCGCATTAGGAAGGTCGGCTTCGCCTCACCAGAAGGGGCGGGCGCGCATCAGTGAGGCATGGGCTTGCTCTGCGCTGGCCCGCAGCCGCCTGCTCTTTTTCGCAGGCGGGATCTCGATCCCGTGCCGTACCGCAAGCTCGGGGCCGACGACACGGTCGTTCAACGTGCCCAGAAAGGTCTGAAGTTTCTCGAGCCTCGCGACGAACCGCCGCCGCCGCTGTCGGGCCTTGTCCGAGACATAGAGCGAGGCGAAGAATTCCGCCGCGTATCGCAGCTTCTTCGCTTCGATCCGGACCTTGTGGCGCTGCGGGGCGTCAAGCGCAGCGAGGCCCTTCCCATCATGGTCGAGTCGCTTCCTCAGGCGGTCGAGGCGCGCGCCGGCGAAGCGCATCAGATCGCAGTCACCCGCGGTCGTTCGCCAGGCGCCGACCGCCAGCCACTCAGCCAGATCGATCATGAGGAGGCGGGTCCGCGCTGAGGCAAGCTCCGCCTGCGCACGCGCAAAGGCCCGGTCCCGTATCTCGCGCAACATATCCCTGGCTTCGCCGTCGACATGGTCGATCAGGACATCGATATTGCGCACTTCGCCAAGCTCGGCGGCAAGCCAGCGCAACTCGGCATTCAGCAGGGCAAGCTTTCCGTCATCGCCGAGCAAGGGCTTGCAGATAGAGAAGGCCGAGCGGAGCCGGCGCAGTGCTACACGCGCCTGGTGCAGCGCCTCCACATCGCCGGAGCGCAACAGCACCGCTTCGTTCAGGCGGAAATGGCGGATACAGGCCTGGGCGATGGCGCAAAAGGCATCGCATGCGTCGCCGTCGCGATCGAGCGAGAGCGGCTCGGCCTTGAAGGCGTGGGGATGCGGGTCGGCCCCGAGGCAATAGCCGCGCTCGGATTTCGAGCGCACGCCGAGCCGCAGCGGCACTACTTCGTTGAGGCGCCGGGCGAGATCGAACATCTGCCCGATCGATCCGCTGCGATGTTCGAACTCGATTTCGCTGAGCGGCTCGCAAAGCTCGCCGCTCCGGATTTCGCCGACATCGACCGCAATTTCCATATCGCTATCCGCACCGGCGACCCGGAACGTCCGGCGCCGCACGTCTGTCACGAAGGCGGGCCTGAGCCGGGCGAGCTTTCTCGCGCCCATTGCCCGAACGATCGGACCGCTTCGCGCATCGAACAGAGGCTGCTCGCCTGCAATCGGATGCTCCCATTCCGGGCGCTCGAACAAGCCCGCTGAGGCGGCGCCAACTGCCTTCACCGTCTGAACATGGCGCTTGCCGCTCTGGCGTACGCGCAGCGTATAGCCAGCCTTCAGCAGGTCCCTGCTCGGCGTATCGAAATAGGTTGTGACGAGGTGCCGGGGCCGCGCGCCGGGCTTGGGGGCGATCGCCGCTTCGAGCCTCGGCCGATCGCCCGGTTCGAACTCGAGCTTCAGTTCAAGTTCAAGCATATGGGCCATTCGCGTCTCCGGGCGCGCCATGGGCGGCAGGCACGCTGCACTGTGCCGATTGAATGCTCTTTCCGCCAGCCGGCGATTCGATGCGACGAATCAAGGGATCCGATTTCCCTTCCTCGGATAGCTCGAGGAAGATCCGCTCGGTATCCTCGCGGCGTGCCAGCATGCCGGCCGGCGTCATGACCGTGGCGGCACCCGCCGCCATGCCGTAGCGCACTGCGTCGCGCATCGTCATCCCCCGCGACAGGCCGAGCGTCATCGCCCCCACCATGCTATCGCCGGCGCCGACCGCGCTGAGGACGGGTACATGCGGGGCCGATATCATCTCCTCCTCCGTGGCGGTGACGAGAAGGACGCCTCGGGCGCCGTTCGACACGATCACGGTTTCCGCGACGTCGGCGGCGATCAGGCACCGGGCCGCGTTCACCCGCTGATGGCGGGTCCGGAGGGGCCTGCCGGCGGCCTTTTCCAGCTCGAGAAGATTGGGTTTGATCAGCAAGGCGCCGGAGCCTGCCGACCCGGCGAGCACTTCGCCCGGGGCATCGAACAACAAGCGCGCGCCGAGCGCGCCACAGATGCTGCCCAGGCGGAAATAGAAATCGCCCTCCACCCCCGGCGGCAGGCTGCCGCTCGCGACGATGTAGCGCGGCGCCGGGGAAAATTTCGCCAGGGTTTCGAACAGCATCGCCTGCTCGCGCACCGTCAGCCAGGGGCCCGGCAGGATGAACCGATATTGGCGCCCGGTATTCGTCTCGTCGACGTTGAAGCTTTCCCGCGTATCTCCCGCTATCGGCACCGCCTTGAAGGGCACCCCGGCCTTTCCGAGAAGCTGCTCGATCATCCGGCCGGCAGGGCCGCCCGACGGGAACAGCGCGGTCGCCTCTCCGCCCAGGGCGGCGATCACCCGCGCGACATTGATGCCGCCACCGCCGGGCTCGTGGCGCGGTTCGCCGCAGCGCAACTTCTCAGTCGGCCGGAGTTCGGGCGTCCGGGTCGAGACATCGAGCGCCGGATTCATCGTCAACGTCACGATTCCGGTCGTATCGGGAAGGGCCATGTCAGGGCGCCGGGATTTCGGCATGCTCGGCCTTTGCCACATGCCGAAGCGTGGCGACGAAGCTGTCCGGGTTCAGCGAGATCGAATCAATCCCGGCATGGACCAGAAGCTCGGCGAATTCGGGATAGTTGCTCGGCGCCTGGCCGCAGATGCCGATCTTGATGCCGCTGGCATGCGCGCGGTGGATCACCTCAAGAATGCTGCGGGCGACGGCGGCGTTGCGCTCGTCAAAGAGCGGCGCGAGCATCTCGGAGTCGCGATCAACCCCAAGGATCAACTGGGTGAGGTCATTGGAACCGATGGAGAAGCCGTCGAAGCGGCTCGCAAATTCCTCGGCGAGGATCACGTTCGCCGGAATCTCGCACATCATATAGATTTGCAGGCCGTCCTCACCGCGCACGAGGCCGTGACGGGACATTTCCGCGAGCACCCGGTCGGCTTCATCGACGGTGCGGCAGAAGGGCACCATCACGATTACGTTGCTCATCCCGATCGTCTCGCGGACGCGCCTGATTGCCCTGCACTCGAGCGCGAAACCGTCGCGATAGCGCTCGTGATAATAGCGCGAGGCGCCGCGGAAGCCGAGCATCGGATTTTCCTCGGTCGGCTCGAAATCGGCGCCGCCGATCAGATGGGCATATTCGTTGCTCTTGAAGTCGCTGAGCCGAACGATTGCGGGATGGGGATGGCAGGCTGCCGCGATCCGGGCGATGCCGCGGCTCAGCGTGTCGACGAAATACTCCGTCTTGTCCGAGTAGCCGCACGTCAGCGCCTCGATCTCGGCCCGCGCGGCGGGATCGGTGACCCGCTCGGGATGGACCAGCGCCATCGGATGAATCCTGATCAGGTCGCTGATGATGAATTCCATGCGGGCAAGGCCGACGCCCTTGGCTGGAAGCCGCCACCAGCGGAACGACGATCCGGGCGTCGCCAGGTTGATCATCAGGTCGGTCCGCGCCTCGGGCAGCGCGGCCAGATCGACATCCTCCCGAGTGAAGGGCACGGCACCGTCATAGACAACCCCGCGATCGCCCTCGGCGCAGCTCAGCGTGATCGTCTGGCCGTTCTTCAGGACGGCGGTCGCGGTGCCGGTGCCGACGATCGCCGGAACGCCGAGCTCGCGGCTGACGATCGCTGCGTGGCTGGTCGCGCCGCCATGATCGGTGATGATCCCGGCGGCGCGGCGCATCAGCGGCGTCCAGTCCGGGTCGGTCATTTCGGTGACGAGGATCGCGCCATCGGGAAAGCGTGCCAAATCCCGGGGATCGCGAATGATGCAGGCCGGGCCGCTGGCGATCGCTTCGCCGACCGCCGCGCCAGTCGTGAGGGCCACGCCCTTGCCGGTCAACCGCCACAGGCTGAGCGACGCCTTGCGTCCGGCACCGGCCGTCTCGGGCCGCGCCTGGACGATGAAGATCTCGCCGGTCTCGCCGTCGCGCGCCCATTCCATGTCCATCGGGCGGCCATAATGGTCCTCGATCAGCACCGCCCAACGGGCGAGCTCCAGGATCTCGTCGTCCTCAAGCACGAAGCTGCGGCGTTCATGGTCGCTCGTCTCGACCAGGCTGGTGCGTGCCTCGCCGCTGGCGGCGTAGATCAACTTGGTGGCCTTTGCGCCGAGCCTCTTGTCGAGGATCGGCTTCAGCCGGCCGTCGCCCAGCAGGGGCTTGAACACGACATATTCATCGGGGTCGACCGAGCCCTGGACGACCGTCTCGCCCAGCCCCCAGGCGGCGCTGATCGCCACGACGCGCGGGAAGCCGGATTCGGGGTCGATCGAGAACATCACGCCCGAGCCCGAAAGATCGGACCGCACCATCGGCTGCACGCCGATCGACAGCGCAACCGCGAGATGGTCGAATCCCTTGTCCTCGCGATACGCGATCGCCCGATCGGTAAAGAGCGATGCGTAGCAGCGGCGGCAGGCATCGAGCAGCGCCGCTTCGCCGACGATGTTGAGAAAGGTCTCCTGTTGCCCCGCGAAGCTCGCGTCGGGGAGGTCCTCGGCGGTGGCGCTTGAGCGCACCGCTACCGCTGGTTCGGTCTTGCCGGTTCGTGCCGACAGCGCGTGGTAGGCAGCGCGGACGGCGGCCGCCAATGGCTCGGGCAGCGTCGCTTCGAGAAACAACCGGCGGATCGCGTCGCCGGTTCGCGGCAAGTCCGCGTCGCCGCGGCGATAGGCTTCAAGCGCGGCGCGCAGCCGGGGCTCGATGTGGTTTGTGGCCACGAAGCCTCGATAGGCGGATGCGGTGGTGGCGAAGCCATCGGGAATTCGGACGCCGCTTGGGCGAAGCGCCGCGATCATCTCGCCAAGCGAGGCATTTTTGCCGCCGACGGTCGCGACATCGCGATTGCCGACCGTCTCGAGCCACAGGACCAGCGCCGGCTCGGGCTGCGTCGGCTGGTTGGCCGTGATCGGATTTGCTGAAGGCGGCGGTGCGACGGTGATATTATCGGTCATCATACCGAGAGAATGATCGGGGCGCCGCCTCGGCTGAATAAGGAAAGGTACGGAGAAGGACTCCCGCCCTGCGCTCCCGAAACCGCTGCGTAGCTTTGCGGATGGCGAGCGTCGTCCGGCGTCGGGCACAGAGCGCTCGGAGTCGCGATCGTATCCCGGTTGGGGACCGCCGCGGCCAGAACCGAGCAATGGAGTATCATCATGGCAACCCAGCCCCCGCCTGACACGATCGAACCCCGATCGCCGCCCGAATCGCCTTTTTCGGAGCCAGTCGAACGGCCCATGCCCAATGCGCCCGAGATCGAGCCGACACCGCCGGATCGCGACTTCCCGGACCAGGCGCCGCTGGAGGACCCAGCGTCTCCTTACTGATCCTCCAACAGGGCCTCGAGACGGTCCAGCAAGGAAATGCTGCGCAGCCTTCGCTCTGAATCGCGGTCGTAAGCAATGGCGAGCGTGACGATAGGTTTCGTCATGCGGGTTGCGCACTGCTCTCGCGCTATGTGCCCGGACCGGGGTGGGCGCCCCCTTGATGGCGCGTGGCCGCGGGATAGACGAGGAAGTCTGTCTGAGCGGGATCGTTCAGATCCTCCCTGGCCGCACCGCGAAGCGTCTCGGCCCGCGTCGCTGGCGCCGCGATCACCAGCAGATCGGGTGGACATCGGGTTGCCCGTTGGGCGGCCGGGTCACCGTTGACCGGCCCGCCGGCTTCATCGAATCTTCCGTCTGCTGACAGGACGATCTCTGCCCTGGCGCCCGAGATGTGGGCGGCAAGCACCAACGCGTCCGGGGATCCTCCAGCGCCGGCACCTAGGACATGCACATGTTGATAGGGGCCCTGCACCGCCCTGCGGGCGACGAGCAGCGGCCGGGAAAGACTATTCAAAAGATGGTCGACCGTGGTGCCGAACAGCGAATCAAGCGCATGTCTGGATCGATGGCCACCGATAATGATCAGGTCGGCGCTCAGGTCCTGTGCCTCGCCCTCGATCGCCGAGGCAGTCGGCGCCCGTCGAACGCTCGAGCGCACCGCGCGGAGGCAGGGATGATTGAGCGCCAGCGCGCGCGCCATCTCAGCCAGCTCTTCAGCGCGCATGGCGCGATCGATGCTTCCCATCGAGCGCGGCACGACGTGAAGCAGGTGAAGGGTGGCGCACCACCCCGCCCCGATCTGGCAGGCGCGTGCGACGGCGATCGCCGCTCCTGGCGAAAGGTCTGTCGCCACAAGGATGTGCTGCATGGCGGGATCCGATCCGGTTGAGGCCACAGCATGCCGATTCGGTTGCTGAGCGATATTCGGGACTTTCCGGAACCGATCGCCCGGTGCCGGCGCGCGCGGCAGCCTACGGGAAACTTCGTATTCTACTCGCGAACGGCTTCTCTCAGACTGAGGGTCTGCCAAGGGAGTCGTTCAATGAAGACCGCCATCGCCGCCGCAATGATGATCGTCGCCCTGGGTGGGTGTCATCGCTCCTCGCCGCAGGACAAGGTCGCCACCCCGGCGCCGTTGGCTACCGCCACGCCCTCGACCGCTGATGATTATCTGCAGCGCATAAACCGCCTGCCCCAGAAGCAGCGGGACGTGACCTTCTTCCGGGCGATCGACGACGCCGGCTTCGAATGCCAGGGGGTCAAGGCCTCGGAACGTCGCAGCGACGTGCAGGGATATCCGGCCTGGGTCGCGCATTGCATCGATGGCCGTGACTGGGTCGTCGTTCTCGAAGCCAACGGCACCGTCCAGGTCGCCACGCCCGCGCAAGTGCGCGGTGCAAAGGTGGCCGGCGCGCCCGGAAACGAGTCCGGCCGATGACCTACAACGTGCCCGGGCAATCAAGGCTCGAGCCCTCCGATGCACTCGTCGCTGCGCTGCGGGCGGCTGCGGAGCCTCTCCCCGATCCCGCCGACGCGAGCGCCTTCGGCGCCCATTTCGATCGCTTCGGCGACGCGCGGATCGTGCTGCTCGGCGAAGCGACCCATGGCACCGCCGAATTCTACCGGGCGCGGGCGGCGATCACGCGACGCCTGATCGAGCAACACGGCTTCACGATCGTTGCGGTCGAGGCGGATTGGCCCGACGCGGCCCGGATCGACGATTATGTGCGCCACAAGGCTGACCGGCCGCGGCTCGGCGATGTCTTTACCCGTTTCCCGACCTGGATGTGGCGCAATCTCGAGGTCCTCGACTTTGCTGACTGGCTGCGGGCGCACAACAGCGCCTGTTCGGAGGATGCACGCACCGCCTTTCGCGGGCTTGACGTCTACAGCCTGTCGGAATCGCTGAACGCGGTTCTGCGCTATCTCGATTCAGTCGATCCCGCCGAGGCAGGGGTCGCGCGCCGCCGCTATGGCTGCCTTACGCCGTGGCAGGATGCGCCGGCCGATTATGGGCGCGCGGTTCTCTATGCCGGCCAGCCGACGTGCGAGGATGCCGTGGTCGCCCAGTTGCGCGAGCTGCTCCATCAGCGCCTCGCCTATATGCACGGCGATGGCGAGCGCTGGTTCGACGCGGTCCAGAACGCCCGGATCGTGCGCGCCGCCGAGGAATATTATCGGGCGATGTACCGCGGCGCGGCCGAAAGCTGGAATTTGCGCGATCGGCACATGTTCACCACCCTGCAGGCGCTGCTCGACGAGCGCGGCCCGGATTCGAAGGCAGTGGTCTGGGCGCATAATTCGCATGTCGGCAATGCCGCCGCCACCGCGATGGGCTGGCGGGGCGAGTTCAATATCGGCGAACTGTGCCGCATGGCCTATGGCGACGAGGCGGTGCTGATCGGCTTCGGCACTGACCGGGGCACGGTCGCCGCAGCGACCGACTGGAACGGCGACATGGAGATCAAGGCGGTGCGCCCGGCGCGCGCCGACAGCCATGAAGCCGCGTTCCGGCGCGCGGGCGTGCCGCGAAGCCTGACTGACTGGCGATTGCCCGCACGCCGCGCGCTCGCGGAGCAGCTCAGCGTGCCGCTCCTCGAACGCGCGATCGGCGTGATCTACCGCCCCGAGACCGAGCTCCAGAGCCATTATTTCCAGGCAGTGCTCGCCGAGCAGTTCGACGCCTGGGTGTGGTTCGAGGAAACCACCGCGGTGACGCCGCTCGGCGCCGAGCATCCGCGCGGCGCCCCCGAAATCTATCCGTTCGGACTATGACGATGGCCACTCATATCCACGACCAGCAGTCGATCTTCATCGAATCAGCTGGGATCAAGGGCCTGCTCGGTGTTCCCGAACCGGCGCTCGGCATGGTCGTTTTCGCCCATGGCAGCGGGAGCGGCCGATTCAGCCCGCGCAACAATTACGTCGCTGAAGGGCTGCGCTCGGCGGGCTTCGCCACGCTGCTCGTCGACCTGCTGACTCAGCGCGAGGAAGATGACCGGGCGAATGTCTTCGATATCGCGCTGCTCGCCAACCGCCTTGCAGCGGCGACTGAATGGCTGCTCGAAACGCCTTCGATCGCCGCTCTGCCGGTCGGCTATTTCGGGGCGAGCACCGGGGCGGGCGCCGCTCTTCTCGCTGCCTCCGCCGCACCGCGGCGGATCGGTGCCGTCGTCTCCCGCGGCGGACGTCCCGACCTTGCCGGATCGCCCGCGCTGGCACGCGTGCGGGCACCCACCCAGCTCATCGTCGGCGCCAGGGACCTGCCGGTGATCGAGCTCAACCGCGAGGCGATGCGCCACCTGCGCTGCGAGCATGAGCTCGTGATCGTGCCGAACGCCCATCATCTGTTCGAGGAGCCCGGCACGCTTGACGAGGTCATCGGCCACGCCACCCGCTGGTTCCGGAATCACCTCGTTTCCTGAAAGGACGGCAATGTTCAGGCGCCCGATCTTCCACAATCGCCAGGATGCGGGCCGGAAGCTCGCCGCCGCGCTCGAATCGTTCCGTGACCGTGATCCGCTGGTGCTTGCGTTGCCGCGGGGCGGGGTGCCCGTCGCCTTCGAAGTCGCTCGGGCGCTCGACGCCGAGCTGGATCTTCTCTTCGTTCGGAAGATCGGCGCGCCAGGCCATGAGGAGTTCGGGATCGGCGCCGTCGTCGATGGGGCGGAGCCGCAGCTTGTCCTCAACGACGAGGCCATTCGCCTGCTTGCCCCCGGGGAAGACTATATCCGGGCTGAACTGGGCCGCCAGCTGATCGAGATCGAGCGGCGGCGCCAGGCCTATGTCGGCGGCCGTCAGCCGATCGCGATGCGCGGCCGGACCGTTATCATCGTCGACGACGGCATCGCTACCGGCGGCACGATGAAGGCGGCGTTGAAAGGCGCGCGCAAGAATCAGGTCGCGCGCCTGGTGCTGGCGGTGCCGGTCGCGCCGCAGGACTCACTTGCTGAGCTTCGCCAGGATTGCGACGACATCATCTGCCTGGCGACACCCGATCCGTTCGGCGCGGTTGGCGCCTTTTATGCCGACTTTACCCAGACGACCGATGAAGAGGTGGTCTCGCTGCTCGCAACCGCCGCGAGCGCGCGCCGGCGCAGCGCGGCATCGGTGGCCGGGTCGCAATAGCAGCCGGAAAGTCTCCGCAGAGTCGGTCCTGGAATCGAATCTGCACGCTGAAATCCGGATCACCGGACTTCGGAAATCGGCTCAGCTTGCTTATGCCTGGCCCTGAGTGGATCCGACCGCGAGCCCAGCCGCGACCTCGATTCCCGCTGTTCCCCGCTGTTCCCCGCGATTTTTTATTTTCGCCGCTGTTATGTTGGAGTTTTCGTTCAATTTCCCCGTTAATTATCAATGTTTTACAGGGCATCCCGCTGTTATTCAGGAACAGCGGGATAACAGCGGGGGAACAGCGACGATAACAGCGACGATAACAGCGGCGGAACAGCGGGGAACAGCGGGGAACAGCGGGCCTGTGCGAATGGCGGCCCGCCCGTCGAATAAAATGGTCATGTCAAAGAGCGGGGCGGAACCGGGACAGCATTCCACCCGCTCGCGCTCCTTCCACACTCTCCCCCGGGATTGAATCGAACCGATCCCTTCCTGCCCGAGCAGGGTTCACGCACGCCGCTTTAGCCACGCACCTTCACGCCGTCCGCCACCGCGTCGCCCGGGTGCAGGATGACGCGGTCGCCGACGGCAAGTCCGCCACGTACCTCAGCCACCTCGTCGTTGATCTTCCCGATCGCCACCTGTCGGAGCCGCGCGTGGCCGGTCTTGTCTACGACGAAGGCGCTCCAGAGATCGCGATGGCGAAAGATCGCGCTGATGGGAACGCGGCGAACCTTGCTCGACGACCAGACAGTGATCCGGACATTCGCGCGAAAGCCGTGGCCGAGCCGTTCCCAGGCAGTGCGCGGATCGGCGAAATCGATCACCACGTTCACGCGCTGCTCCTCGACACCAAGCGCCGAGATCTTGAGGAAGCCATAGGGTTCGACGAGGCGCACTTTCCCCCTGAGCGGACGATCGCCGCCCCAGTCCTCGATCGCGACGTCGGCGCCAGGCAGCACCCGCACCGCATCAGCCGAGAGAAGATCAGTCACGATTTCGAGGTTCGCCGGGTCTCCGATCGTCACCAGCGGCGTGCCGGCCACCACGACCCGCGCGCTTTCCTGCGGGACGGTCAGGACCGTGCCCGATACCGGGCCGGTGACGGTGACGTCGCCCCGGCTGCGCCCGGTGCTTCCTGGCGCGATCAACCCGGCGCGCGCTGCATCCAGGTTGTAGCGTGCGGAAGCAGCGGCCTGGCGCGCCGCTGCGCTCGTCGCCCGCGCGCGATCGCGCGCTGCCTGCGCCTGGTCGAGCGACGCCTGGGTAACGAAACCGCGCGCGCTGAGCTTGCGGGTGCGGTCGAGCTGGCGCTCTGCCAGCAACTGCGCTGCCGCTGCCTCGCGTACCTGCGACTGCGCCGACGCGGCCTGCGCGTCGAGCGCGCGGATCGTTGCCTCGGTTTGCGCCAGCGTCCTGGCGTCGAGCGCGCCCGGCTCCGCAGGGCGGATACGGGCCAGCACGGTCCTGCCGGCGATCACTGCCGCGCCGGGCTTCAGCGGCACGCGGAGCAGCTCGCCCGTGATCGGCGCCGAGACGGTATACATGTCGCGAACGCGGGTTTCGCCCTGGTCGTTGATGGTGACTGCCATCGGCCCGACATCGACGGCACCGGTCTCGACGTCGATCGCAGGAGTCCGTATCGCGAAGAACAGCGCGACCCCGAGGGCAATCGCCACGAGCGCCATGATGATCCTGGGGCCGGTCACGAATTTGGTCATCGTCATTCCCGAGTCTTGAGTGCACGGACGAGATCGAGGTGATCGACCCGGTGGCGGACGAGGATCGCCGTGCCGGCGGCGGCGGCCGCGACGACGAGAACGCCTTGCCCCACCACGCGCGGATCGATCACGAAGGGGATGGTGAACATGTCGGTGTCGAAGCGCCTGATCATGAAGCGCCAGAGCTCGATGCCGGCGAAAATCCCGAGCGGCAGCGACGCGATCACCAGCAGCGCCTGTTCGCCGAGGAGCACGAAGGCGACTTCACTCCGGCGAAACCCGAGCACGCGCAGCGAGGCAAGATCGCGCGCCCGTTCGGAAAGGCTGATCCGGGCGCTGTTATAGACAACGCCGATCACGACCAGCACCGCGAGCCCGGTGTAGAAAAAGGTCATGGTGTTGAAATTCTTCTGCACCGTCTCGCGGATCGCGTGGCGCATACTCGCGCGGACGGTGACGCCCGCCACCATCGGGCTTTGTTTCAGCCGGGCGTAGATCTGCGCCAGCGCGCGTGAATCGATTTCGAGATAGGCGCCCGACAGCGTATCGCCTTCGCGCAGCAGCCGGTTGAAGGTCGCGCGGTCGACCACCGCCGAGCTGCCGAACGGGCTGTCGAGGATATCGGTCACGCGGAGACGGAGCGTCGGCCGCTCGCCGTCGGTGATCGCCACCGTCACGAAGTCGCCCCGGCGCACGTCGAGCAGCTTCGCCATCCGCCCGGTGATGACCGTGCCCTGTGGCGGCGGCTGCGACATCACGCCGTGGACATCGACCATATGGTTGAGATCGCCGCCGGCTTCGACTCCCGACAGCCCTTCGCGCATCACGCGGTGCCCCGCGCGGATCCGGGCGCCGGCCGCGCGGAACGGCTGGACGTTCATCACGCCCGGGATTCGCTCGAGTTCATACAGCGCCCGCGCATCGCGCGGCTCTGCGAAAGTGACGATCAGGTCGGAACGGTCGGCTCGTTCGAGGCCCAGGTCGATCATCCGCTGGATGCTGGCATGCGGGCTTTGCGAGGTGACGTAGAGCATCAGCCCCGCGGCGAGCCCGATGACGCTCAGGCCCGAACGCAGGGGCGTGCGCAGCAGGCCCCGCAGGATGATCCGCGACGGCTCGTCGGGGCCGAGCGCGCTGGCGATGGTGCTGGTGATGCGCCCCGAATAATCGGGCGGCGCGGCGGGCCGCATCGCCTGTGCCGGGGTCAGCCGGGCCGACCGCCACACCGCGGTCGTGGCGCCGAGCGCAACCGGCACCATGGTCGCCGCCGCAGCGAACCAATAGACATCGGCATCGGCGCGAAAGGAGAGGAACGGAAAGGAATAGAAGCGCTGATAGAGCCCCGCCAGCCCTCGGCCCAGCCAGCCGCCGAGCACGACACCGAACGCAAGCCCGCCGAGCGAGAGCAGCACCGCCAGCTGGACATAATGGAACATGATCGCGCGGGTCGGAAAGCCGAATGCCTTGAGCAGGCCGATGATCTCACGCTCGGTATCCACCAGCCGCGCCAGCACGATGTTGAGCAGGAACGCCGCGACCAGCAGGAAGACCGGCGGCAGCACCCCAGCCATCGTCTTGAGCTGATCGATCTCGCTGCTGATGAAGCGGTCCGAGATCTGGTCGGTGCGCGCATAGGCGCCGGCGCCGCCATAGGGTGCGAGCAGCAGGTCGAGCCGCCTGATCGTCTCGTCGGGGCGCTCGCCCGGGCTGAGCCGGATCAGCACGTCGTTGAACGCCTGGTTGAGGTCGAGCGCCGCCGCCAGGGGCTCGCGCCCCATCCACACGATGCCGAAGCGGCGATTGTCGGGAAAGATCTGCCCGGGCGACAGGGCATAGATATATTCCGGCGACAGCACGGTGCCGACGAGCCGCAGCGTGGCCTGCTTGCCATAGAGGACCGCCCTGATCGGATCGCCCAGCTGCAGCCCGGCACCCTTGGCGAAGTCCTGGTTGACGACGACCTCGTCCGGCCGGTTCGGATCGGGCAGCCGCCCGCTGCGGAGCACCAGCCGGTTGAGCGCAGAGGCATCGGCACGCGGCAGCGAATGGACCTTGGCCGAGATCGGCTCGGGTACCTGCGCGACATCGAGCGTGGCGCCGGTGCTGATCCGGCTCTCCGCCGTCGCGACGCCGGGCAGGCTGCGGATTTGCGCCATCAGTGGTTCGGGCGCGCGCTTGAGCGGCGCGAACACATCGGCGAAGCGATATTGATCATAATAAGCGGCGCGCGTCGTCTCGAGCGACCGGATCAGCCCGACCGCCATCACCATCGTCCCGACCCCCGCGCCGATCACCAGCGCGATCGCCAGCGCCTGGCCCCGCAGCCGCCACAGGTCGCGGAACAGCTTGACGGTGAGGGTGGAGCGAAACCGCATCACCAGCGCAATTCGAGCGGTGGGGTGCGCGATGCGTTGTGGCGCTTGCCCGAGATTTGCCCGTCGCCGAACAGCAGCACTTCGTCGGCCATGTCGGCGATCACCATATTGTGCGTGATGACGAAGGTCGTGGTGCCGAGATCGCGATTGACGGTGTCGAGTGCCGCCAGCACCCGCGTGCCGGTCGCGCTGTCCAGCGCGCCGGTCGGCTCGTCGCACAGCAGCACCTTGGGCCGCTTCGCGATCGCGCGCGCGATCGCAACGCGCTGCTGCTCGCCGCCGGACAGCTGCGCCGGGAAATGATCGAGCCGCGATTCAAGCCCGACCAGCGCGAGCGCGTCGGCTGGGTTCATCGGATTGTCCGAAATCTCGGTGATCAGCGACACATTCTCGCGCGCGGTGAGCGAGGCGACGAGATTGTAGAACTGGAAGATGAAGCCGACGCTGTGGCGGCGATATTCAGTCAGCGCGTCGTCGTCCCAGCCAGTGATGTCGCGGTCGTAGAACCAGGCATGGCCCGCGGTCGCATGGTCGAGGCCGCCCAGGATGTTGAGCAGGGTCGACTTGCCCGAGCCCGACGCGCCGAGCAGTACCAGCATCGCACCCTCCTGCACGGTAAAATCGACTCCGCGCAGCGCATGGACGGCGTTGGGGCCGTCCCCATAGGTTTTGGTCAGCCCCTCGACGCGGTAGATCGGCGGTCGAAGCGTCTGGGTATCGGAGCGCGAAGGCGGCGTTGGTTCGGGGGACGTCGCCACTCCAATTCCTTCGATGCTGCGATTGATTGCTTCGCCCTAGCTGCTCGCCGCATTGCCCGGCATTCGTAGCTTCCCGTATCGTGGCGTGGCCTGGTCAGGGCGCAGCTCAACCGATCCAGTGGATTTCCGGTGCCTTTCTGGGCACTGGTGCCATCGCCTTCACCTTGGGATGCCCGACGATGATCGGGGCCACCGGTACGCATCCGGCCGGAAGCTCGAGCGCCGCCTTGCCCTCGCTGGTGCCGAGCCACCCCTGGGCGAAGCCGATCCAGCAGGATCCGAGCATCGCATCCCGGGCAGCCAGCATGAGGTTCTGCGCGGCAAGCGCGCAGTCGGGGACTGCCCATGGTCCGTCCTCGACTGAGGAGATCACGATCAGTGCGGGCGCGTGATAGAAGATGTCGAATGCCTCGTCGCTCAGCAGTTGCTCGAAATGATGGGATATGAGTGCGGCCGGGGACGACCGGAGCATATGCGCCTTGGCCTCGCGGGAGATGCGCGCCAGCAACGCCCTGTCCCGCACGACCGAGAAACACCATGGCTGGCGATTGACGGCGCTGGGCGCCTGGATCGCCGCGTCGATCAGTGCGCGAAGCTGGGCCTCTTCGACGTCGTCCTCAGTGAACTCGCGAACCGCGCGGCGGCTGTAGATTGCGTCCAGCAGTTCCATCACGAGTCTCGCCTGCAGGTTGTCGGGGTGTCCAGACTGGACCGATTCCGCATGCCGCTTCCATTGGGATAATCCCGAATATCGAGGCTGCCCGCGGTGCCCCACGGTGCCCGGGCAATGTGGTGGCGGGAGAGGTCGGGCCGAGTGATGAGAAGTCGTCCTTTCAGCCCTGGCGATCTCTCCCGAACGGGTGCCGGCCGCTTCTCGGCCGCGATCGACCGCGCCCGCCGGGCAGAGCGCAGCACCGCGCTCGATTTCATGGCGCGATCATGTCCTTCAATGAGGTTGGCCCTCATGTCGCTCCTTCTTGTCGGAATGGCGCCGGCAACAGGCGCCGTGATGGCGGGACCGCAGATCGGCCAGGCTCCGGAATGCGGTTTGCGCGACGCCGCCGCGGCGGCTTGCGAGGCGAAGGCGCTCCGCCAGGCCGAGAGCGCATTGGCGGCAGCGCGGCAGGGCGCCGCACAGGCGATCGCAGCGCCGGACGAACGCTTCGAGTCAGACGAACGCAAGGAATGGAGGAGCGCCTTCGATGCCACGATGACGCTGTGGCTGCGCTTTCGAGATGCGCGATGCGACAAACGCCTGATCGGCTATGAAATGGCGGGAACCGCCGCGCCTGCCTTCAATGACGCGTCGGCGTGCACGCTGGCCATAACCCGGGTCATCGCCGAGGATGTCAGCTTCCGTTATGCTCTCGGAACGGCGGAACATCCGCGAGAGTCGGCAACGCGGGCGCTGGTCGTCGTGCCGAACCCGGCGAGCGACGAGGAAGGCCCCTGTGCTGATGTCGATCCTGGAGAATGTGATTATTGCGGCGCCAACCGCTGCTGGGAGAAGCGGCTCGTGCTTGCCGATCGGGACTTGAATCGGGCCTGGGCGCGGGCGCTGCAGGCGATCCGGGAGCGGCCGGGCCTGCCGGTTGATCAGCGTATCGACTGGATTGCCCGGCTCAGAGCGGCGCAGCGGGCCTGGCTTGCCTGGCGCGACGCCGAATGCGCGCTCGAACCCTGGGAAACGCCGAACCGGTTCGCCCATTCGATCTATGCGACGTTGATCGCGCCCTGCCTCGAAGGCGAAACGCTTGCGCGGATCAGCGATCTCAGCGCCAGCTATCGGCTTGGCGACCGCTGAGCGCGGGACATGGCACGGCTGTCACTTCCGGTCTCGGCTATCGCCGTCGGATTGGCGGTCGTGGCGCCGACGCAGCTCAAGGGCATGCCGGGGCCGGCCATTCCGGATGGGGCGGCGCGGATTCGAGGCGAAGTCGACGGTGCCGGCCCGAGCCACATGTTCTGGCTCGCGCATCGTGATCCCGGCTCCGAGATCATCGGGATCGTCGACCCGCTCTACGCGGCGATCCGGCTATATGCTGTCGCCGACGCCAACCCGGCACGCGGTTCGATCGCCGCCCGGCTGACCGCGATCGGCGCCTGTGCGCTGCCCGTGTCGTTGCGGCCCTGGCGGCTCCACCAGTTGAAGGATCGGGTGCTGATCGAATCGATGCCCGAGCCCGGCACCGGCGGATACCGGGTCACGACGACTGCGCTCGAAACGCGGATGTACCGGGTGCGCAGGGATCTTGTCGGGCCCGGGTCCGCGGCCAGGCTGCGTGCCGCACTCTCCCTGGTTGATGGCAAGCACTGGAACCCCGAAACGGCGCTTCCCTGCGGTGCATTGGGGCCCAGGCGGCCGATCGGCGCGGGCGATTCAGTGGTGTCACGCCCGGGCGCTCGCCACGCCGCCCGAACGATCACGCTTGAAAATGGTTCGGCAGCCCTCGCGCCGCGCGGGCGGCTGACCGTGCGCGGCGGCGCCGGATCCCGGCTGCTCAGCGCTTATGAGCTCGAGCCGGCCGGTTCGCGACGGATTGTCCAGACCTCCGAGCAGCTTCCCGCTTCGGACGGTGTCGTCCACATCCGGCGGAGCCTGGTGGTCCTAGCCCGGCGCAACGGGCATGTCGTACGGCGGATCGATATCGTCGGTGGCGAATGGTCGGGCAAGCCTGCCTTCAGGGACGTCGCCGTGCTGCCGACCGGCGAGATCCTGGCCCTGGGCAGGCGTTTCGGGCGCGGCCGCCCCGATTTTGCCCTGTTCAGTTGCGGCACCGTCAGGGCAGATAATCCGAAGGGCGGCGGGATTTGCAGGATCTCGCAAGGTTCTGTTCCGGAACCTGTGTCGAGCGTCTCCAGTGGCCCGGTCCCGACCCGGCAGGGTTCGTCACTCCACCCCTTCAACGCCCGGTCGATCTTCGCCGCGGTGCGGCCGCTGAGCGAATATCGCTGGTCAGTCGATACGCGCGGCCTGGCCGAGTCGTGTCGTGCAGCGACGGGCTGCCCGGTCCGTGACCAGAACCTGAATTTCGTGCCGCTTCGGGGGATTCGGCTGACTCGCGGCATCTACGAGCATATCGGCGTGCCTTACGCCCAGACCGAGAGCCTCGCCGAGGTCGATCGTTTCATGAGCACCAGCGCGGGCGATCTCTCTGCCGCGCTCGCCCATGCCACCGAGGGGAAGCGCGGCTGGCCGGGCAACCTTGCCGACGGCGTGCGTGGGGACCTGGGCATCGATTGCTCCGCCTTGGTCCAGGTCGCCTGGGGTCGCCGGCAGGCAACGACCCGCTGGAGCACGGCGACCATCACCAATTTCGCTGATGACGCGTTGTGTACGCGCCGGCTGCCTTCACCCGACTGGTTGCGTGCTGGTGACGCGATCGGCTTGCGCACCGGCGTGACGAACCATGTAATGCTCTTCGCCGAGCCCCTGCGCGTCGACGGCGCGAACATCGCCTGGCTGGTGCTCGAATCCTCCAGCAGCTGCGACGGCGTGTGCTGGTCGGTCTATGATCCCTCGAGCTTCGATGGCTGGAGCCTGTACCGCGCGGCCGGGCGAAGTGACGTGCCGTGCCCGCGCAGCTTTCGTTACCCGGCCGGTACCGGCGCCACGCCGATCCGAAGATCGAGCAGATAGTCTCGCCCTCCAATCGATCCCGTGATCGAAACGCACCGATCATAGCGCTAAATTGCCCCAACCTGCCGACCGGCAGGATCGAAATCCCCGTCTGATCGTATTGCCGGGGTCGACCATCTCCCATGAGGCTGGCGACGCAGGGACGCGATGATAAGGGACATGCTGGACGACCGGGCCGGGCCATGCCGCCATGTTCCCCTTGCGCTGGTGCATCGGCGCGAGCTTGCTTTGCATGGCGTTGTTGCCTCCAGCCCCTGGAGGCACCCCAGTGTCGGCGGCCTTGCCGGGATGCAGAAAATATCCATGGCACTGCCTGCGGGAGCCATCGTGACGTCGAGGCTTTCCCTCCTTCTCGTGCTGATGGCAGGCCTGGTTCCGCAGGCCGCATCGGCGCAGCGCAGTCCCGATCCGCTCGAGAAGGCGCGCGCCGAGGCCCGACATCAGGCGGATGCGCAGCGGGCGGCGACTGACGACAGCATCATCCCCGATTCGCAGTTCCAGCAGGCGCTGCCACCGATCGATCCCGCGCTGACCCAGGCCCTGGCGCCGATCGAGAGCATCGATGCGATCCCCGCGCCTCCGCCGCCCCTTCCGGCGACGCGGACAAGTGCCGCGGGAGCGCCCACGCCCGCATCAGCTGCGACCGCACCGGCCGCAATCGACCCAGCCCTGACCCAGCCTCTGCCGCCGCTTGCGGGTTTCGACGTCGAGCCGCCGGCTGCCACCCAGGCCGAGGTTGCGGATACCGTTCCCGAGGTCCGTTACTCAGTGCAGATCGACGGATTGCAGGCGGTCGGGCTGGAGGGGCGTTTCCGCGCCTTGTCGGATCTCGAGCAAGGCCATGGCAAGGGCGCGAATGGCGCGGTGATTTCAGCGCGCGCCCGGGAGGACGAGGCGCTCGGGCTGCGGTTGCTGCGCTCCGAGGGCTATTATGATGGCGTCGTGTCTTCCCGGGTCGAGCCCGTTACCGGTCAGCCGGGCCGTGCCACCGCGACCATCAGCGTCGTGCCCGGCACGCGCTACACGCTCGGCACGATCGCGATCGACGGACCCGATACGATCCCGCCCGGACTGGTACGCGAGGCACTCGTCTTGCGGACCGGAGATCCGATCGTAGCGCCCGCTATCGAGGCAGCGGAAGGGGCCGTGGCGCTCAGGCTGCCCCAGCAGGGCTATCCCTTCGTGAAGGTCGGCGAGCACGACATCGTGCTCGACGACGGGACCCATCAAGGGGATTATACGCTGCCCGTCGATCCGGGGCCGAGATCGTCCTTCGGTACCTATTCGACCAAGGGCAAGCTGGCCTTCGACGCCCGTCATGTCGGCGTCCTCGCCCGCTTCAAGCCCGGCGAGCTCTATGACGAACGTCAGGTCAATGATCTGCGCGAGGCGCTGGTCGCCACCGACCTGTTCGACAGCGTTGCCATCGAGCCGCAGCGCACCGGTCAGATCGCCGCCGACGGCACCGAGATGGTCGACCTGGTCGTCACCCAGAATGCCGGCAAGCCGCGCCGGCTGGCGGCAACCGCAGGCTATTCGACCGGCCAGGGAATCCGCGTCGATGCGAGCTGGACCCACCGCAACCTGTTCCCGCCCGAAGGCTCGCTCGCCTTCACGGTGACCGCGGGCACCCAGGAGCAGGGTGCGACGGCGACCTTCCGCCGCGCCGATGCCGGCCGGCGGGACAAGACGGTGCTGCTGTCGCTCTCCGCCCATCGGCAGGACTTCCAGGCCTACAAGGCACTGACGCTTGGGCTCAGCGGCCGCATTTCGCTCGATTCGACGCCGATCTGGCAGAAGAAGTGGACCTGGGCTTACGGCTTCGAGATCCTCGGCACGCGCGAGAACGCCTATCAGCCGGCGCTCGGCAAGCGCGACTATCAGAATTACGCGATCGGCGGCGTCAACGGCCAGCTCGGCTTCGACAGCACTGACAATCTGCTCAACCCGACCAGGGGCTTTCGGGCGCTGATCCGGCTGAGCCCCGAGACCGAGCAAACCCGGGGCAGCAATTATCGTTATATCCGCGGGCAGATCGACGGCAGCGCCTATTATTCCTTGTCGAAGAGCCTGGTGCTGGCGGGTCGGGTCCGCGCTGCCTCGATCGCGGGCGCGCCGCGCGATGCGATCGCGCCGTCTCGCCGGCTCTATTCGGGTGGCGGCGGATCGGTGCGCGGCTATGGCTTCCAGGAACTTGGCCCGCGCGACCCCGGCAATGATCCGATCGGCGGCCGCAGCCTGGTCGAGGCGGCGGCGGAGCTGCGCTACCGCTTCGGCGATTACGGGATCGTCCCCTTCATCGACGTGGGTCAGGCCTATGCCTCGACTGCGCCGCAGTTCACTGATCTGCGATACGGGGCTGGCATCGGCGGGCGCTACTATACCAATTTCGGCCCGCTCAGGCTTGACGTCGCGACCCCGATCGGGCGCCGCAAGGGTGAGCCGAAGGTCGCCATCTATATCTCGATCGGGCAAGCCTTTTGATGGCCGACGAGACCGACTCCTCCGCAGTGGCTGCGCAGCCGGCGCTTGCACGGCGCATCGCGAAATGGGCCGGCATTGCGGTGGCCGCCATGCTCGCGCTCGTGGCGCTGGCGCTGCTCGCGATCGACACCGGGCCGGGCCGCCGCTTCCTGGTCGATCGCCTGTCCGGATACGAGACTGCCTCGGGCCTGAAGGTCGAGTTCAGCCGGCTCGACGGCTCGCTCTACGGCAAGCTCACCATCCGCGACCTGCGCATCAGCGATTCGAAGGGCGTATTCGCCACCGCGCCGCAGATCGATCTCGACTGGCGCCCCTTTGCCTTCATCCGCAACCATGTCGATGTCCGCACCGCGAGCGCGCCGCTGATCACGCTCGCCCGGCTGCCGGCGCTGAAGCCGGTGCCGAGCAATCCCAACGCCCCGACGCTCCCCGATCTCGATATCGATATCGGCAGGCTCGAGATCGCCAGGCTCGTGCTCGGCGCTCCGGTCACCGGCACGCGCCGGGTGATGACGCTCGATGGCGATGCCCATATCGCCGATGGCCGCGCGCAAATCCATGGCAATGCAGCCGCGCTCGACGCGGGCGACCGGCTCGCGCTGACACTGGACGCGGTGCCCGACCAGGATCGGCTGATCCTCGATGCGCGCCTTGTCGCGCCGACCGGCGGCATCATCGCCGGCATGGCCGGGCTCACCCGACCGCTTATCGTGCAGATCGCCGGACGAGGCAGCTGGTCGAGCTGGCAGGGCAGCGCTCGGGCGAGGCTCGGCGGCCAGCCGCTTGCCGATCTCGACCTGAACGCGCGGAGCGGTACCTTCGCCGTCAGGGGCCCGCTCCACCCCGGGCTGATCATGGCCGGCCCGGTTGCACGGCTGACCGCGCCCAGCCTGATCGTCGATCTCACCACGACACTGGCACGGCGCCGGGCCGATACGCACATGACGCTGCGGTCGGATGCGCTGGCGGTCACCGCGAACGGATTGCTCGATCTCGCAAACAGCCGTTTCGGTGGCGTCCAGGTCGACGCGCAATTGCTCACCCCGGGCTCGATCGCGCCGAACCTCAAGGGAAGCGGCGTGCGCGCCTCGCTTCGGCTCGACGGCGCCTTCGCCCGGCCAGTGGTCGACTACAAGATATCTGCAGCCGCGCTCGGCTTCGACAAGACGGTGGTGCAGGGCCTTTATGCCGAGGGTCGCGCAAGGGTCGATGCCGACCGCATCCTGATCCCGGTGACGGCGCGAATCGCACGCGTAACAGGGCTTAACGCGGCAGTCGGCGGGCTGCTCACCAATGTCGCGGTCAACGGTGATCTCGCGATCAACGGACATACCATCCTGTCGGACAATCTGCGCATCCGCTCGCCGCAGATCGACGCGACCGCCATCATCGTCGCTGATCTTTCGACCGGCATCTATCGCGGCGGTCTCAAGGGCCGAGTGAACAATTACCGGATTCAGGGCGTCGGCATCATCAACCTGACCACCGACATGAAGCTGGTGACGGTGCCGTCGGGCGGGTTCGGGCTGCAGGGCCATTTCGGCTTCGTGACGGCGCGGATCGACAACGCGACCGCGGCGAATTTCCTTGGCGGGCGCACCGTGGTGACCGGGGATATCGGCTATGATCCGAAGGGCGTGGTCGCGATCCGCAACCTGCGCGTCGCGGCGCCGAGCTTCCACCTCGCAGGGGGGCAGGGCAGCTACCGGCCCGACGGCAGCATCGCGTTCATTGCCCAGGGGAATTCAGCCCAATATGGGCCGCTCGCCGTGATGGTGTCGGGCACTGTCGACCGCCCGCTCGTCCGCCTCCGCGCGAGCCGCCCGAATGTCGGCGTCCAGCTTTCCGATGTCGAGGCGATCGTCAGCGGCACCGCCGCCGGCTATGCGGTCACGGCCCATGGCGGCTCGCCTTACGGGCCGTTCGATGCCGATATCCTGGTGCGCACGGGCGGCGGGCCGCTGACGATCGATGTGCACAAGGCGCATTTCGCCGGCATCCTGTTCGCGGGCCTCGTTCGGCAGGGTCCGGCAGGGCCGTTCGTCGGCAACCTGACCGCGAACGGCTCGGGGGTGACGGGGGTAGTGACGCTTGCCGCGGTCGGCTCGGTGCAGAGCGCCCGGATCTCGGCGCGGGCGAACGGGGCGCATATCCCGGGCCAGGCCGGGCTCGTGATCGACCGCGCGATCATCGAGGCAACCGCGACGCTCTATCCGCGCACGCCGGAGATCGTCGCCGATATCCAGCTCGCCGGCGTACGGCAGGGCGGCTTCACGCTGCAGGCAGCGCGGGCCAAGGTCAATTATCGCGGCGGGCGGGGTGCCGCCCAGCTCGTCGCAAGCGGCGATAGCGGCGCTGCCTTCCGGATCGCCGCAAATGCCCTGCTCTCGCCCGATCTCTACCGCGTTGCCGCGCAAGGCCAGGTCGGCGCGATTCCCTTCCACCTCGCGCAGCCGGCGTCGATCCGGGTGGCCAATGGCAGCTATACGTTGTTGCCGGTCGCGATCGTCACGCCCAACGGCCAGATGCGCGTCGCCGGCCGGTACGGCGCAACGCTGGAACTCCAGTCGCGCTTCGACAATGTCGATCTGGCGATCCTCAACAGCTTCGCCGCCGGCGCAGGCGTTGGTGGACGCGCGACCGGCAGCCTGGATTTCATGCAGGCGGGCAGCGGCTTTCCGCGGGCCGACCTGCGGCTCGAGGTCCACGGATTTACCCGTTCAGGGGCGGCGATCGTGTCGACGCCGGTCGACATCGCCGCGCTCGGTACGTTGCGCCCTGAGGGCGGTACGCTCGCGGCGCTGATCCGTCGCGGCGGTGCGGTAATCGGGCGGGCCCAACTTCGGCTGCAGCCGGTCGGCGGCGGGGCCTGGACCACCGCGCTCGCCAACGCGCCGCTCGGCGGCGGCATTCGGTACAACGGTCCGGCCGACGTGCTGTGGAGCCTTGCCGGGATTGCCGACCAGCAGCTCTCGGGCCCGATCGGCATCGCCGCCGATTTCTCCGGCCGCATGTCGAGCCCGCAGCTGAGCGGTGTGGTCCGCGCCAACGCGCTCGCCTATGATAACGAGACCTATGGCACCCGGATTACCGCGATCCGCCTGACCGGCCGTTTCACCAACGACCGGCTGGAGATTTCCGAGTTCACCGGCCGCGCCGGAAGTGGCACCGTCTCGGCGCATGGCAGTGTCGGTTTCGGGGCTGATTCCGGATTTCCCATCGACGTCAGCGCGACCCTCGACAAGGCGCAGCTCGCGCGCAGCGATGCGCTCGGCGCCACGGTTTCGGGGACCCTCGCGATCGCCAACAGCAAGGCGAACGGCGCGTCGATCTCCGGCGACTTGCGGCTGCCGGAAATCCGCTATGCGATCGTTCGCCAGGGTGTAGCCGAGATCCGCGAGCTGCAGGGCGTGCGGCGCAAGGGCACGACCCGTGCCCAGGCCGCGCAGCAAGCCGCGGCGGCCGCGCCGCCCGGGCTGTTCAAGCTCGACCTGCACATTCGGGCCGACAACCGCCTCTTCGTCAGCGGCATGGGGCTCGACAGCGAATGGAGCGCCAATCTCCGCGTACGGGGGACTTCGGCGGCGCCCGAGGTCGTCGGCAACGTCAACCTCGTCCGCGGCACCTACAACTTCGCGGGCAAGCGTTTCGAACTGGACTCGACCAGCGTCATCCGCTTCGAAGGCGGACAGGTGTCGAATCCGACGCTGTCGATGACAGCGACGGCGACCCTGTCAGGCACTGCGATCACCATCAATATAGCCGGCCGCGCGCAGAATCCGCAGATCACCTTGACCTCGTCGCCCAGCCTGCCGCAGGACGAGTTGCTGTCGCGGATCCTGTTCGGCGATTCAATCACGTCGCTCACGCCGACCCAGGCGATTCAGCTGGCGGCGGCGCTCAATTCGCTGCGGGGATCGGGCGGCGGGCTGAATCCGCTCGGCAAGCTTCGCTCCGCCACCGGGGTCGACCGGCTCGAGGTTCTCGGCGCTGACGAGGTGACCGGGCGCGGCACGGCGGTCGCTGCCGGAAAATATATCTCCAACAACATCTATGTGGAGATCGTCACTGATACGCGGGGCTTCACCGCAACGCAGCTCGAAATCGCCCTGTCGAAAACGCTGAGTATCCTCAGCCAGACCGGCGGCTCGAACGGCACGGCGCTCAACCTGCGTTATTCGAAGGATTATTAGGCCGGGCGGGATTCGTCCCGGCCAGCTCATGGCGCCGGCGCGCCGCTGCCTGGCCTATGGTTATCGCGCATGCACCTGACGGCGCCCATGTCGTCTGCGACTGACTGGCGAGCCTATGGCCACTGTCCCTTCCTTGGGTCTGGGAGAAGAGGGCGGCTTGATCAGAACGTCGCAATGTTCGCGTAATCACGACCGGCTAGTATTGGTGGTTCAGAGGGTGAGGCAGAGTATGCGCATATTGTTGGTGGAGGACGACCCGGAGATGGCAATCGCACTCCGCTCTGCGCTGGCCTCTGCCGACATCATCGTCGATCTGGCGCCGACGATCGACCTTGCGACGGCCGCGATCGCGATCACGTCCTATGACGTCATTGTGCTCGATCGCGGCCTGCCGGACGGCGATGGGCTGACCCTTCTTGCGGATTTGCGGGGCACAAGCTGCGATACACCTGTCATCGTTCTGACGGCGAAAGGTGACGTCGCCGACAGGATCGACGGGCTTGATGTCGGCGCCGACGATTATATGGTCAAGCCTTTCTCGACAGAAGAATTACTGGCGCGGCTGCGCGCGGTGCAGCGTCGACCGTCGGCGCTTGCGCCGTCGACCGTCCGCGCTGGACGACTCGTTTTCGACATGGGCCAGCGCGTGGCGACGATCGGCGACATGCATCTCAGCCTGCCGCGCCGGGAACTGCTGTTGCTCGAAGTGCTCGTGCGCAGGCTCGGGCGCACCGTGCAACGCGCTATCATCGAAGACGCGGTCTATGGTTTCGATGACGAGATTCAGTCCAACTCGCTCGACGCGCACGTGTCGCGGCTTCGCAAGAAACTGACCGAAGGCGGTGCCCGCGTCGAAATCCACGGCATCCGCGGTGTTGGCTATCTGTTGAAGCCGTCGTGACCGACAGTCGCCGTGCACCCTCGCTTCGCCGTCAGTTCCGCTGGCGGCTGGCGATGCTCCAGGCGGCCATTCTGTCGATCGTGGTGACGACGCTGGTGGCCGTCCTGATCTTCCAGGGCGCCTTCAATCCGATCGAGCCGGGCGACGATGTTATTGCCGCCGTCCGCGATGCATCGACACGGACAGCCACCGGCGACCTCGCTCTGCGACCAACGCCAGCGCTCGCGACGCTGCGAGCGGAGGTGCCTGGTCTCTGGTTCAGTCTGCGGGACCGGGCGGGGCATCGCCTGTCCGAAGGCCCCGTTCCGTCTGAGTTCGCGAAGATCGGCGCGTCGCTGGACGAGGTTGGCCAGGCGAGATTGGGGTGGAACATTGGTGACCCGCCCCGGCCTAGCGCTCGGGTTCAATGGATCCAGACCGAGGTCGGCGCCCTCCAGGTCATTACCGGGCCCGGCGCCCACGCCCCATGGCTTCAGACACTGGGCGCCGGACTCTTCGCGGCGCTTGTCTTTCTCTTTCCCATCCTGGCGATCATGTTTCTCGCGACGTGGCTCGCGACGCCCGCCGTCATGCGCGCGGCCATGAGTGGGCTCGATGACGTGATCGACGAAGCAGGGCGAATCGATATCGAGCAGCCCGGGGTGCGCTTGCCCGTTGCCACTGTCCCGCAGGAGGTTAGGCCGCTCGTGGATGCCGTCAACACGACATTGGGGCGGCTCGACGAGGGCCATGAGCGCCATCGACGTTTCCTTGCCGACGCAGCGCACGAGCTCCGAACACCGATCGCGATCCTCACGACGCGCCTTGGCCTGTTGTCGCCGGGACCGGATCGCTCCCGGCTGCTGGAGGATGCCGGCCGGCTCGCCACTCTCGCGGAGCAACTACTCGATCTCGAGCGCCTGCGCCGCCACCGGCTGGAAACGATGGCGGCGGTAGATCTCGTCACGCTGGCACGCGACGTGGCGGCCGACCTCGCGCCGATGGCGATCGATGCCGGCTATACCCTGGCGGTCGAGGCCATGGTCGATCGCATGGATATAATGGCTGACCGCGCGTCACTCGAACGCGCGCTGATCAATCTCGTGCAAAATGCCGTTCAGCATGGCGGCCGGCGCGGCGCGATTCTGTTGCGGGTGGAAGCGGAGGGCCGTGTCGAGGTCCAGGACGAGGGGCCGGGCATCGCCGAGCATGACAAGGCGCATGTCTTCGAGCCCTTCCGCCGCCTTGGCGCTGGGGCGATCGGCGCAGGGCTGGGCCTTCATCTGGTCAGCGAAGTCGTGGCTTTCCACGGTGGGCGTATCGTGGCGCTGGACGGCCCAAGCGGCGGCCTGTGCATGCGCATCGAGTTCCCGGTGCCGGGCGCGGCTCGACGCAAGGCTGACGCAATGCAGCGCGCGTAACCCCTCGGCAAGGGCGGGCACATGCCGGCCCGAGGGAATGCGATGAAACAGACAGAGATGATTTCCCGCGCCTTGAATGGCGTCACTGATGCACTGATGTTCATCCGCGCGGGGCTGGCGAAGCCGCGCCAGGTCGGTGCCTTGCTGCCTTCGGGAGCAGCCCTGGCGCGACTGATCACCAGTGAGATCCGCCCCTCGGGCGGCGGGGTTATCGAGTTTGGCCCCGGTACGGGCGTATTTACCCGGGCGCTGATCGATCGTGGCATTCGCGAAGAGGATTTGACGCTGGTCGAGGCCAGCGAGCATTTCGCGCCGATATTGCGTCGGTGCTTCCCGGCGGCACGATTGCTACAGTGCGACGCGGCCCGCCTGACGGCGAGCGATCTCCTGAGCGTCCAACCGGTCTGCGCGGTGGTCAGCGGCCTGCCTCTGCTGAACATGCCGTTTCGCAAGGTTTTCGCCATCGTCGCAACCGCTTTCGGCCATCTCGGCGCGGGTGGGGCTCTGTATCAGTTCACATACGGCCGGCGTTGCCCGATTCCGCGCCCGATCCTCGACCGGCTCGGGCTGAAGGCCGTCCCCATCGGCCGCGCCGTGCGCAACGTGCCCCCCGCGACGGTCTATCGAATCTCGCGCCGCGCGCCATTGCGGGCCGGGATGCGCGGGTCATGACTGTCGGGAATATCGTGGCGCTGGTCGCCGGACATGCCGTGCTGGGGGCCGGACTCCTTGCCTTGGCGGAGAAATTCCTGCCGATGGTGCCATCCTCCGCTCTCCTCATCTTTCTCGGCATGAAGACTGTTGCCGGGCCGGGCGACCTCGCGCTGATGGTGGTTGCGACGACGATCGGCTCCAGCCTGGGCTGCCTCTGTCTGTATGCGCTTGGACGCGCCCTGGGCGAAGCGCGATGCGCGGCGTTCGTCGCGCGTTATGGCCGTTGCATATTGCTGAGCCCCGAGCGCTATGATCGCCTGGTCATGGACTATCGGCGGCGTCACTTCCAGGTGACGTTGTTGGGCCAGACGATCCCCACCGCGCGCGCCTGTCTGCCCGTGCCCGCGGGCATATTCCGGATGGCGCACGGCCAATTCGTGCTGGCGATCCTGTTGGGGACGTCGATTTGGAATGGTGGCTTCCTGACCATTGGTTACGTCATGCGGCTCGGGGCATGATCGCACCTCAATCAGCGATTCCAATCGCCGGGATCGGAACAGGACACATCGCCATGCGCCGCGCTCTCATCCTCCTGCTTTCACTGCTCGCGGCGACCGCACGCGCCGCCGATTATAAACCCGCAAGCTGTTCGATGCGCGCGCCCTATGCCGGTCGGCTCCACGCCGGTGTGGTCGTGCCGCCACCAGCGATCGTGCCCGAAGCCGCGCTGGGTCCGGCGGTGACCGCGCGCCTCGACGCCGCGCTTGCCATGATCAGAGACAGGACCGGCGCGCCCGCCGTGACCGCGGCGATCGGGATCGAGGGCAGGGGATTGTGGACCGGCGGCGATACCGCCGACCCGATATTGTTCTGGGCGAGCGCCGGCAAGACCTTCACCGCCGTCGTCGTCCTGCAACTCGTGCAAGAGGGTAAAATTTCGCTCGACGACCGGGTATCCCGCTGGGTGAAGGATGTTCCCAATGGCGATGTCGTCACGGTGCGCGATCTTCTGGCACATACGGCCGGCCTTTTCAGCGCGAACGAGGATGTGAAGGCCCATGCCGACCCGCGCTATCGCGGCCCCGCCGAAACGCTGGCGATCGCGCGCCGGCATGGTGCGATGTTCTGCCCAGGGGCAAACTGGCGTTATTCCAATACCGGCTATGACGTGCTGGGCGAGATCGTGCGGATCGCCGATCATCGGCCGATCGACGAAGCGATTACGGCGAGGATCATCGCGCCTCTGGGACTGAAGACGCTCCGCGCGCTGGCGCCGGGCGGTGGCGCGAATGGGGTGGCGCCGCTCGTTTCGAAGCAGGAGAAGCCGATCGATCCGAGCTGGGCGGGCGCTGCCGGCCCGATCGCCGGCAGCGCGGGCGACATGGTCCGCTTCTGGGCCGCGCTGCTGGATGGTCGTCTGATCAAACAACCTCTGGTGGCGGCGATGACCGCGACGCTCCATCCGATGTTCGATCAGGGCACTTTCTACGGCCTCGGCGCGATGGTGTTCGACGTGCCGGACGGCAACAAGCGGCTCCTGTGGATCGGCCATGCGGGCGGTACCCCGGGCGCCAGCGCATTGGTCGCCTATTCGCCTGCCGACCACGCTTTCGTCGCAGTGGCGCTGGCCGGCGATGGCTCGGCGGTGGCCTCGGCCAATGCTCTCCTGAAGGCGCTGTAGCCGCGTACGAAAGAATCGCGTTCGTTCCCCGGGCGCTACCATCCTATCGCAGTGCACATATGCTCGAGCGCCGGCCTTTCAGCGGCAGCCATCGGCTCGACGCGCGCGAAACTGCCATTATCCTCAACAAAACGAGCATGTCGCAGCGTGTGCTGGACGACTTTGCAATCCTCACGCAATCCTGATCATCTATCCCGTCGCCGGCGCGGAGGAAAATCGGATTATGCACAATCTGTTCAGGCTGCTGATTGCCGCTGCGATTTTTCCGATTGCCTGCGCGGCGAGCGCGCAATCATATCGCGACATCGTAACCACGGCCGGCGAAGGGTCGGGATTCAACGGCGTGACACTGGTCGGGCATGGCCGGACGGTCGATGACGTCCAGACGATCGGCACGGCCCGCGCCGCCTACGGTGTGCCGATGACGGCCACCACACGCTTCGAGATCGGATCCGTGTCGAAATGGATTTCCGCTATCATCGTGATGAAACTCGTCGATCAGGGAAAACTCGACCTCGATCGACCGATCTCCGCATATCTGCCCGACTATCGCAAGGACACCGGGGGCAAGCTCACGCTCAGGCGCCTGATGAGCCACTCGAGCGGCCTTCCCAACGATGTCCAGAAAGCCCGGCAGGCCGACCCGTCGATCCGGGGGGGCGAACTTGACCAGGCCGAGGCGGTCCGTCGATATGCAAGCGGCGACCTCGCCTTCGCACCCGGCACCGGGTGGGACTATTCACACTCGAACTGGCTGCTGGTCAAAGCCGTGGTCGAGCGGATGACGGGCACGCCCTATGCCAGGCTCGTAGACCGGCTTCTCGTGCGTCCATTGAGGCTCAGAAACAGCGGGATGTTCCATGGCGATTCCGCGACGACGCCGGGTATGGCGCAGGGCTATGCGACGTTACTGCCTGTCCCACAGGAAAAGCCCAATCCGATCCCCGATTTCATGGCCATGGCCGGCGGCTTCTACACGACCGCGCCGGACCTGCTGGTCCTCATGGACGCTGTGCTGGACGGCCGCTATCTCAGCGCGGCCAGTCGCAAGACACTGATGACCGTACTGATGCCGGATCAGCATTACGCTCTGGGTGGCCGCGTTCGGATCGAACGCATTGCCGGCAAGGAGCGTGAGGTCGCCTGGGAAGATGGTTCCAACGGCGGCTTTCGCATGATTGCTCGACGGGTTCTTACCGATGGCCATACCGTTATCGTGCTGAACAATACGAGCTTCGACTATGCCGCGCTCGGCCAACTCGGCGGCGAGCTGATGGAGGCCAGCTATGCGGCGCACACCCATCGCCGATGAAGACCGTCGCCAGGACGCCCCTATGACATGCCGCGCCGAACCGGCATGGCGCATCGCTACTCGTGATGATCTCCGGCGTCTTGATCGCGGCACGTTTTCTGATTGTGAGTGCCCGGGCGGCGGCGACGCAATGCCGGGCACCGATTCTGCAGCCGGCACCATGATTCGATGGAAAAGCAGAGCGATGATATCAAAGCCCTTGATGGCCCTTGCACTGGCCCTCTGCACGACCTTGGCTCCGACTGCGCCGTCAGGTGCCGCGCCCACGGAGTCGATCGCGGGTCCGGTGATCGAAACACGCGATATCGATCGGTTCTGGACCGCCTATGAGGCCGTGCGATCGGCAACCGATCGTCCGACCAAGCTCTCATCGTTCCAGCGCCTGTATCTCGATCCGGCGACACCTGGCTTGCAGGCGCTGATGGCAGCGCGGCGCTATACGCCGGCCCAATATGTCGATGCGATCGATAACTACCCAAAATTCTGGGCCTCGATCCGCCCGCTGACCGCACGCGCCAAGGAGGCGGCCGCGCCGCTGGCGAAGGACCTTGCCACCTTTCGGCAAATCTATCCCGAATTGAAGCCCGCCAGCATCACCTATGCGATCGGCGTCTTGCGTACCGGAGGCACGACAACGGGCACCATGGTGCTGATCGGCGCCGAAATCGCGCTCGCCGACGAGACGGTCGATGTCTCGGAGCTGCCCGAACCGATGCGCAGCCGTCTCGGCACCTTTTTCAGGACGCGGCCCTTCATCAACAACGGACAGAACAACGTCCATGAATATGTCCATACCCAGCAGCAGGAGTCCGGCGACAGCCTCGCCGCACGGGTCGCCTATGAAGGCGTCGCGGAGTTCGTCGCTGAACGGGTGACGGGCCACCGCCCGCCGCTGCAACTCTATGTCTATGGCTCCGCGCACCGGAATGCGGTGCGCGCGCGGTTCCGGGTGGACATGGCGAAAACCGATTGGGACGATTGGCTCTACAACAGCGATCGCAATGTGTTCGGCGTATCCGATATGGGCTATTTCGTCGGTTACGAGATCGCCAGGGGCTTTTATGACCGCGCCCATGACAAACGTGCCGCGATCCGGGCGATGATACAGCTGCGCTACGGCGACGAGGCGGCCGTGCGGGATTATATCGCGAAGTCGGGCTATCTGACGGGTCCAGGTACCATGCCAGGCCTGTCGGGCCAGCGATCCAGCTTCAGGAAGACGCTTTCAAAGCCCGGCGACGCGGTTCATCGATCCGCGGCCCACCAGAGGACTTCATAAGGGCTCAATACGACTGGGCCCGAAGCCACCTCGCGCCCCGAAAGGACATCCCGGCCGGGCCCGTTCCAGCGCTCCGGACGATCGACGATGTGTGGATCAGCGGAGAGATTGGCCAGGCAAAGAAAAGGTCGACCTGCGTCCCGGGCAAAGCCCAATATCGCTGACGGCGCCAGGACGACGGGCACGGCCCGCCCTCGTACGCCCAGGCCGTCGAGGGCGCGCGCGGCCTCCCCATAACGGCGCATCGCCTTCAGCATCTGCTCGCTCGGAGCGTCGGCCGCGCGCGACGATCTGGTCTGGTCCCAGTCCATTGCCGGACGATGAAGCCAGCGGCCTTCGTTGCGTCGCGCCGGATCCGACAAATAGCCCTGATCATTCCCCAGGGCGATCTCGTCGCCCATATAGATCAGCGGCCACCCATCCAGGGCATGGATCGTGGCGTAGAGCAGCTTCAAGCGGGCGAGGGCGGCACCCTCGTCGATACCGGGCCGGCCCAGCCCGACGAGTGCTGCCGCCATGCCGTTGGTCGACGGCACGCCGCCAGGGGCTGTCTGGAATCGCTGACCGTCCGAGAAGCCGTTGCCATCGTAGAAATTGGACCAACGCGCCAGATCGTCCGGCGAAGCCTGCCCGGCCAGCGCGTTCCAGATGACATCATCATGGCACCGGACATAGTTGAGCCACACGGCATGGTCCGGCCGTTCGGCTGACGCGGCGAGGGCTTTGCGCACGATCGTCGCATCCTGATCGGCCAGCCCCCCCCATAAAGCGGTCATCACCCCGTTGTTATAGGCGAGATCGCACCCTCGAGAGTCGGTGCCGAAGAATGGCATGACGTCTTCGGGGCTTTCGATCGCCTCGGTCAGCAGGACGACGCCTGGCGCTGCGATGTCCAGCGCAGCGCGTAGCGCCGCCACGATGGCATAGGCCTCGGGCTGGTTGCGGCAGGTGGTGCCCATGCGCTTCCAGAGAAACGGCGCGCTGTCCAGACGAAACCCCTGCACACCCTTGTTTGCCAGGAACAGCAGCACGTCGAGCATTTCGAGAAAGACGTCGGGATTGGCGTAGTTCAGATCCCACTGGAATGGATAGAAAGTCGTCCAGACCCAGCCGCCCATCGCAGCGTCGTAAGTGAAATTGCCCGGGGCGGTATCGGGAAAGACATCGATCAGCGAGGCTTCCCAGGCATCCACTTCCGCTTTGGTTTCGATGACATGATAATAGGCGCGATATTTGGGATCGCCGTGTCGCGCCCGTTCGGCCCATGCATGTTCGCGCGCCGTATGATTGCAGACGATATCGAGCAACAGGCCCATGTTGCGGGCGCGCAGTTCGGACGACAGGCGCTCCAGATCAGCCATGTCGCCCAGTTCGGGCTCGACGGCGCGGTAATCGGCGACTGCAAAGCCACCGTCGCTTTCGCCTGGCCGGGCCTTGAGCAACGGCAGGGGATGAAGCCAGCGAATGCCCAATGACTGCAGATAGTCGAGCTTGTCGATGACCCCGTCGAGCGTCCCCGCGAACCGATCGACATAGAAGGCATACACGGTGTTGCCGGATTGTTCGATCCAGCGCGGATTCTCCGCACGGTTGCGATCCAGCGCCTTCAGATCCGTCGAACGCTGCTGCGTTGCCCGATCGAGGAGGTCGCAGGCGCGCGAAAACACCTCCGGCGCTGCCTCGCGGTAAATTCGTTCGAGACTATGGGAAAGGGCGTTGCGCGCGCTGTCGGTTTCAGGCTCCATTGGCTTGTCGGGGTCCTCGATCATCGTGTTCAGGCGGCGCATGGCAACGACATGCAATCGGTTGCAATCAAACTCAAGCTATCTGTGCTGCCCTGCGGCGGTGCCGTTGTCGGCGCGGCATCGTGGCGGCTCGGATCAGTGTCAGGAAATGGTTGCGCGTTCGATCGCGTCTGCATCATGTTCGATATGGATCTGGTCGTCGAAGATCATCGACGGGATTCGTGTTGGCGTTACCGGCTCCCATCTCGGCAGCGTGGCGTGGTTGGGATCGCCGCTCCGCGCGAAGGCCAGGAGCGCATCGGCCATCTGCGCGCTCAGTGTCGCCGCCCGGGGGCCGCCACCTGTCATGCTTGCACAGCGTTCGGTGTTGGCGAACATGAACGGGATGTCGAGGCAATGGAATGCGCGCGGCCTGCCATCGAGCACCGGCGTCCGCCAGGTGAACCAGTAAAGATAGGCGCGTGCCGGGCTGTGCTTCGCCTTGGCCAACACCTGATCGATCGCGCTTTGACGGACAGGCGCGGTCGCAATGCGCGACCAGAGGTCGAAGGGCGACGCCCGTGGTGTTCGCCGCCGGAATGCCGCGATCACCGGACCGGATCGCCCGGGATAGAGCGCATCGACCTTCGCTTCCAGCTCGGCTTCGCTCATCGCCTCGAACTCGGGGTGGTTGATGCCGGTAACGAATTCGTTGAGCGTCGTCCCGACCATCATCGGAACGTCGATCGACAGGTCAGGCATGTCGGGGCGCTCGGGCGAAGCACGCAAGGCCTTCCCGTCGACGACGGGGGCGAAGGTCAAAGCCCTGGCCATGCGGCGGACGTCGACGACGCCATTGGACGGTGGATTGACTCGGGCCAGCACGGCCTCGCTCGCTCGTCTCAGGTCCGAATAGGGCAGGGTGTGCAGTCGATCGACATCGCCCGGCGGAATGCCGAGCTCGGCGAGCATCAGCTCCGCCAGCCGACCGGATTTTTCCGGCGTGGTACACGGCGCGAACGAACCGCTCATGACGACGGCACGGTGGAACAGTCCGCGCGCCGCCGGCATGGCCATCAGCGTACTGACCTTCGCGCCGCCGCCGGACTGGCCAAAGATCAGCACCCGGTCTGGATCACCGCCGAAACGGGCAATATTGTCGCGGATCCATTGAAGCGCCGCGACGATATCGAGCATCCCGACATTTCCCGACTCGGCGTAGCGCGCGCCGTAGCGCGAGAGATCGAGAAAACCGAGAAGGTTGAGCCGGTGGTTCAGCGTCACCACGACAGCGTCGCCGCGCCGCGCCAGATTGTGGCCGTCGAACGCGGGAAGATCATGCCCCGAGCCCGCGGCGAACCCGCCGCCGTGCAGCCATAGGAGCACGGGACGGCGTCGGTCATCGGTGCCGGGGGTCCAGACGTTGACGCGCAGGCAGTCTTCGCTCTCCACGCTGTCGTTCCACTGGAAGATGAACGCCTCTTCGTCGTTCAGCCGGCCAGTCCCCTTGTCCTGCGGAGCAACCGGCCCATGGGAACGTGCGCTGCGCACGCCGGTCCACGATGGCGGCGGCTGCGGCGGGCGAAAACGGTTGGCCCCTCCCGTATCCGCCCCGTAGGGGATGCCCTTGAACACGAGAATATCGTCCTGGGCGTAGCCGGCGACGCGCCCGGATCGGGTCGCGGCGATCGCGATTTCCGCTCCGGCCGTGATCGCGCCGATGCCGTGCCGGCAATCGGCACCGCGCATCCCACCGCCCGCCATGCGGGACGGCGCTTCGGACGATATCGCCGCCGCCGCTGATGATGCCGTTATCGCCGCTGCGGTAGCCGCGCCTTTCATCAGCGTACGACGGTCGATCCCGACATGGCCCTTGCCTGACACATGCGATTGTTCCGCCATGGTTCGTGCACCTTGTCCCAGTCGCCGCGGCGTTCGATGTGGATGACGGTGCGCCGATCGTGCCGGGCGCACCGCCATATACTGGTTAGTTCGAGTTGAGGCGGAAGGTGATGCCGATGGTCCGCGGGCGCGGACCCGCCAGCAATGTCGGCCCGTTGGCGGCGGTCGGTCCGCGATAATCGGACAGATTGTCGGCAAACAGGCGTATCTCGTACCGATCGAAGCGGACCCCCGTGCTCATGTTGTACAATTGATACGGGTTGATCGTGTTGACGGTTGCATCGCCGTTCCGCGCGCGGCCGATCGCGGTCACCGAGCCTGTTGCGAAGAAGTCATATGCTCCGAAATGATGATCGTAGGACGCGTCGCCGCGCCAATTGAACGGCGGCGTGTTGAGCAGGCGCTGCCCGTTGCCGATGCGCGGGTTGGCCGTGCCGAAAGCGGGCAGGACATTGGTGAACTTCGAATCGTTGACGTTGCCGACGACCGACAGCACCAGACCCTTTGCCGGCGTCCGCCACGTCGCCTCGACGTCGATGCCGCGGGACGTCCCGTCCCCGAGATTGGCGAACGCGGCCAGCCCGATGGACGTGTTGAACGCGCTTTGAATGTTGGTGTACTTGATGTCGTAGAGGCTCACCGCAAGGCGAAGCGCGCCATCGAACACGGTGCCCTTGGTCCCGATTTCGAGATTGCGCAGCTTGTCCGGCGTGAGCGAGATCGAGCTCGGGACGCCGTCGGCGATCACGGCATCCGCTTGCGCCTTGGACTGGAGGATGCCGCTGCGGAAGCCGGTGCCGGCATTGAAGAAGAACAGCCAGTCCTTGCTCGGATAATAGGCCAGGTTGGCGCGCCAGGTCAGCGCGTCGGGGTTGGCATTGCTGAGTACATGCGTGCCGTTCGACAGCGAATCCGACTTTCTCGTATCGTTGAAATAGCGCAGGCCGACCAGTGGCACGAGCTTGCCGCCGAACAGCTCATAGCTCACTTCCGAGAAGACAGCGACGTTCTCGGTCTTGGTAATCGTGCTGCCCTTGAGCGCGAGCGTCGGGAAGTTGATGTCGAAGGTGTAGAGTCCGGTCGCATTTTGATAAAAGACGCCGGCGACGCCGTGGAGTGGCCCCGTACCTGAGGTCGCGACCCGGAATTCGTTGACGAAATTGTGCGCGTTTCCGCCATTGTTCAGTACGCCGATACCGAGCGGCGCGCCGAGATTGAGGCCGACCTGAAAGCCGCCGGGCAGCGATTTCTGATAGGACGTCGCATTGGTCACCGTGAACTTTCCGACATCGCGGATGATCGTGCCCGAGAAATATTCGGCCCTGCGCCGATCATAGCCGACGACATCGCCTTGATAGGCGGCATAAGGCGGGTTCACCGAGTTGATGACGTTCAGATAATCCTGGTCAGTGCTGAAATACCAGGCGCGGAGGCGGACGGTGGTCAGGTCATCGGGCTTCCACAGCAGGACGGCCTGAATATCCTTGGCGACGACGTCGTTGGCGTCCTTCGCCCTCGGCGTGCCCGTCGGCGCGCCGGCATAGATATCGGCGGTGCCGGCGCGATAATCATATCCGCCGCTGATGCGCAGCCCGAGCCTGTCCGTCACCAGCGGGATCGATAGCGCCGCGGCGGCGCGGTAGTTGATCTTGCTGGCATCGTTCGTCGTCGAGATTTCCGCCTCGCCGGCTTCGGTGACCTTCTGCAGGTCGGGATTCTTGGTGTGGTAGATGATCGTGCCGGCGGCGGATCCCTGGCCATAGAGCGTTCCCTGCGGTCCGCGCAGCACTTCGACCCGGTCGATGTCGAAATAATTGATCGGCGGGGCGCTCTGGTTGTTGGGCACGCCGAAGGGCGTGTCATCGAGATAATAACCGACGAGGCCGTCGCCGATCGGACCGCCGGCACCCGAGCCGCGGAAGGAGTAGATGCGATAGCCGGCGCCGATCTCCTGTGCCTGCGAGGCGCCGGGGATGAGCTGAATGAGGTCGGCACCGTCGCGGATGTTCCGCTCCTTGAGCGTCGCGCCGGAAAACGCCTGAACTGCCTGCGGTACGCGACTGAGCCGTTCGGCACCCGTTTTCGAAGCGGTGACGACGATGTCTTCGTTATCCGCCGCGGGAGCGGTGCTGGTCGATTGCGGGGCCGAATCGGGTTTGGCCGGCGCGGCCTGCTGGGCGAATGCCGGCATCGCTGCCATCGCCGCGAGGCAGGCGGCAAGCGACACGCCGGCGCGGATAGCGGCGACCCCGCCCTTGCTCCGGCCGTCCGGACCTTGGTGATCTGCCGCGTAGCAGCCGGCGGCGCGCGAGTGCTTTGTCATGATTTTCCTCTCCTGATTTCGACTGTTCTCTGCAATCGGTTGCATACTGCTATCACGGCGTAACGATCTCGGCAAGATGCCACTTGCGGAACAATCGCAGGAAGCTGGAGGCCGTTTTCCGAATGGGCTCAAAAGCGTGTCGTAAAGGCCGCCCGCAAGGCGCTCTTCCATGCTGCGGCGAACTCAGTGGCGACGCGGGACTGGGGCGCGATGAAATCGAACCCGTGATAGGCTGCCGGCGTCACATGAAGCTGGGTCGGAACGCCGGCACGGACGAGGCGCGCCGCATAGGCGATATCCTCGTCGACAAAGAGATCGATTGCACCGACTCCGATGAAGGCCGGTGGAAGCCCGGCAAGGTCTTCGACGCGCGCCGGAACCGCGCCATAGGGAACGCGGGCTGCACCGGCCGGACGCCCCAGAAAGCTGCTCCAGCCGAATCGATTGCCTGCCTCGTTCCAGCCGACCCTGCCGATAAAGGGCGGCACGCGCCGCGTGCTGCCGGTGCGGTCGTCGAGCATCGGATAGATCAGCACCTGGTAACAGACGGGAATTTTCCGCCGGTCGCGCGCGGCGATCGCCAGCATCGCGGCCAGGCCTCCGCCCGCGCTTTCGCCCATGATCGCGATGCGCGTTCGATCCACGCCCAGCGCAGCCGCGTTGTCGTAAAGCCAGGCGAGCGCGCTGTAACAATCCTCCACTGGCCCGGGAAAGGGGGTTTCCGGAGAGAGCCGGTAATCGACCTCGACCACTACGCAATCGAGCGCTGCGGCCAGGCGCTGCGACGCGACGATGGTATCGGCAACGCGGCCGAGGATCATGCCGCCGCCGTGGATGTGCAGGACTGCGGGGCATGGCGGGCCGCCTGGCCTCGCACCGATCACCGTGACCGGCACGGGCGGCGCGCCGTTCGCGCCCGGTACGATGCGGCGCTCGACCGCCGCCGCGGGGGGCGGGAGCGGCGGCGCGGCGGCGGGCGCCTTTTGCCGCATGGTTCGGACGGCGGCCGGCGTCAGCGGCGATGGAAGCGGTCGCGACAGGATCATCAGCGCGCCGGCGCGAAGCTCGGGATCGACTCGCCGCAGAATCTCATCCGTAGCCGGGTCGGCATGGACAGGATCGCCGTCAAAGGCGTCGGCAAGCGCGGGCAGCAATGCTCCCGAGGCAAGCAATCCAAGCTGAAATCCCCGGCGCGTCACGGTCATTGCTGTCTCCTCCCGATGGTCGGCGCTGAGGCGCTCTCTCCGCGGAGAAGGTTGCCGATTAAGCAATCGATTGCAAGAATAATGCGGATAGCCTTGCAAACGATTGCGGAGTGTTGCTTATCTGCAGCCGCGACGAGGCAGACCTCGCGTTCGGATCAGGAGTGTCGGTCATGCGCGCCGACATCGGGCAGGAGAGGAAGCGACATGAGGGCAGGGTTATTCGAGCGCATTGGCGGCGCGCTGCTGGCGGTACTTGCGGTCCTGACCATGTCGCAGCCGCTCGCGGCGCAGGCCGACAGGCCGGCACAGATCAAGGTCGACGAGCAGGGCACGGTGCAGGTCCCCGCAATGACGGTGCCGGTGTCGAGCATGCTCAGCCCCGAGGCCAGGGTCTATGTCGCTGATCATCTGCATCAGATGCAGCAGCCGGCCCTGTTGCAGCAGAAGAACGGCGTGCCCGTCTTCATGGAACCGTATCTGGCGCGCCAGAACGCGCTGTTCGCGCACAAGCGGGTCGAGGCGCAGATCGGCGGCGTGCATGTCTATGATTATGCACCGGCGGCAGGCATTGCGCCGGACAATCGGAATCGGGTGCTGATCAACCTGCACGGCGGCGGTTTTTCGGGCTGCTTCCCCGGCTGCGCCGAACTCGAATCGATCCCCCTCACCACGCTCGGTCGCATCAGGGTGGTGTCGGTCGATTATCGCGAAGGGCCCGAGCATCGCTTCCCGGCGGCGAGCGAGGACGTCGCAGCGGTGTACCGCGCGCTGCTGAAGCGATATCCGGCCCGGAATATCGGCATTTATGGTTGCTCGGCGGGCGGCATGCTGACCGGCATGGCGACGGCGTGGTTCCAGGTGCACGGCCTGCCGCGGCCCGGCGCGATCGGCATCTTCTGCGCCGGTACGACGATGTCAGGCTTCGGCTTCGGCGGCGATGCCGATTTCGTGACGGCGCCGCTCGGCGAGGCGCGCGCCGCTCCGGCCTGGCCGCCCGCCGACCCGGGCACGGCGTCCAGATTGCCCTATTTCGCCGGCACTGACCCGAAGGATCCGCTGGTATCGCCCGGATCGTCCGACTCGGTGATACGCCGATTTCCGCCGACGCTGATCATCACCGCGTCGCGTGGCTTCGAATTCAGCGCGGCGGTCCATGCCCATAGCCAGATGGTCCGGCTCGGGGTCGATGCCGATCTCCATGTGTGGGAGGGGTTGTTTCACGGCTTCTTCTACAATGCCGATGTACCGGAATCGCGCGAGTCCTATGACGTGATGCTGCGCTTCTTCGATCGCCACCTTGGCCGCTAGTCTTGCCATGGCGATGCGCCGGGCGCGGCGGCCGTGACCCAGGCGGGCGCGGCACGCGGCGGCTTTGCGCCGCTGGCGCCTCCCTCGGGTCGCGGCCAGCTGTTCGTCCGTCGCGCCTTCGCGTCGCCCGAGCTGCTTCCGCGCGACCTGTTCGTCTGGGTTCCCGACACCGCTGCCCCGCCGGACGGATTCCCGGTGCTCTACATGCAGGACGGGCAGAATCTGTTCGATGCGCGGCTGGTGCCGTTCGGGACGGCGTGGGAGGTCGACCGCAGCATGGCGCGTCTCGCCGATGCGGGGACCATCATGCCGGCCATCGTGGTGGGAATCGCCAGCACCACCGACCGGTTCCTGGACTATGCGCCCGCGTTGATCCTGGACCGACTATCACCTTCGGCGCGCGGCGCGGTTGAATCCGCCTGGGGCGGCGCGGCGCGCTCCGCCGCCTACGCCAGGCTTGTCATCGAGGATGTTAAACCCCTGATCGACGCGCATTTCGTTACCTGCCGGAGCGCCGACAGCTCGTTCCTTGCCGGCTCCTCGCTGGGCGCCGCGATCGCGCTCGAGACGCTTGCGCGCTATCCCGATCGTGTCGCCGGCGCGGCGTGCCTGTCGGCGCATCTCAGCCTGCTCCCGGTGACTGAAAGCGAGACGCTGCCGCCGGATTTCGCTGCCGATGTGACGATGGCGGTGGCTGATTTCGCAAACGCCTGCCTGCCGCGGGCAGGCCGCCATGCGGTCTGGATCGACCGCAGCGGGCAGGGGATCGACCGCTTCTATGGCCCGACTCATGCGGCTGTCGCGACCGCTCTGTCACGCCTCGGATATGCCGAGGGCATCGATGTCGTGGCGCGCTGCTATCCGGGCGTCGGCCATGACGAGGGGGCGTGGCGCGCGCGCCTCGATGATGCGCTGGTCTTCCTCCTCGGCCATGCCGAGCGATCGCGCCGCGGGCAAGCAGGGCTCACGTGACGGCAGCGATCCTGCCGCGCGTCGGCCGCGGCTCGCGCGCCCAGAGCACGCACAGCGCGGCCAGCCCCATCAGGACGCCGCACAGCGTCAACACGTTGCGCGCATCCCCGCCGAGCCAGCTGTCGAAATAGAGCGGCATCGTCGCAGCGTTGAGCAGCATGGGCGCGACGATCATCATGTTGAAGATGCCCATATAGACGCCGGTGCGCTCGGGCGGAATCGCATTCGACAGGATGATATACGGGTTGCCCATGATGCTGCCCCAGCCCAGCCCGATGCCGATCGCGGGGAGGAACAGCCAGGTCGTGTCGGCGATATACGGGATCGCGATCATGCCGCAGCCGGCCGCGACGAGGCATAGCGAGTGCATCCTCGCTGCCCCCCAGCGCCGGGTCAGCGGCACCATCGCCAGTGCCGCGACGAACGCCACGCCATTGTAGAATCCGCCGAGCACTCCGTTGTCGAGCACCGCGCGACGAAAGCCCTCGGACAGCGGATTGCTCTCGCCATAGACCGAGCGGCTGATCGAATAGATCACATAGTTCCAATAGGCGAACATCGCATACCATTGGAACAGGCTCATCAGCGCCAGCTTGCGCATCGTCGGCGGCATGGTGACGATCGCATCCCAGATTTCGCCCAGCGTCGCGCCGATCGTGCGCGGCTTGGCGGCGATGGCCGCACGCTGCTGGTCGCTCAGCGGCAGTTCGGGAACGCGCAGGATCGACCAGGCGATCGTCGTGAACGAGAGTATCGCGCCGATCGTGAAGGCAGCGCGCGTGATGACCGGGATGTGATGCGAGTCCACGGCGTTGACGTTGAAGCCGAGGGCGTTGACCATGAATGTCGGCGCCAGATAGGCGAGCATCTGCCCAAGGCCGGTGAATGCGCTTTGCGACAGGAAGCCGAAGGCGCGCTGGTCGTCGGACAGGCGATCGCTGACATAGGCTCGGTAGGGCTCCATCGTGATGTTGTTGCCCGCATCGAGGATCCACAGCGTGCAGACCGCCGCCAGGATGGTCGGGCTGAGCGGCATCACGAACAGGCCGATCGAGCAGAGGATCGCGCCGAACAGGAAATAGGGTGTCCGCCGGCCCCAGCGCGATGCCGTCCGGTCGCTCATCGCGCCGATCAGCGGCTGGACGAGCAACCCCGTCAACGGCCCCGCCAGCTGCAGCAGCGGCAGGCTCGCCTCGTTTGCGCCGAGATAGGAATAGATCGGCGCCATGTTCGATTGCTGCAGCCCGAAGCTGAACTGCAACCCGAGAAAGCCGAGATTCATCTCGATGATCCGCAGCAGCGATAGATGCGGCTTACGCGCGTTGGTCACGAAGTTGTCTCCAGGCAGCGGCCCGCGGGCCGACAGGACGTCATTTCGCGCCAAGATGCTGGCCAAGCCACAGATCGAACATCGCCGGCCAGTGTCCGGTCGGCGCATCGGGAGAGCCGAGGCCGAAGCCGTGCCCGCCGCGTTCGAAGAAATGCGCTTCGGCTGCGACACCCGCCGATCGCAATGCCGAGAGCATCATGAAGCTGTTCTCGGGTGGAACGGCGGAATCGTCGAGCGCGTGCGCCAGGAAAGTCGGCGGGGTCGCGGTCGTGACATGAAGGTCAGCCGAGCGACGCGCAATCAGTGCATCGTCCGGTGTGGGGCCGAGCAACGCCGCCGCGCTTTGCGCATGGGAATATCGGGGTGAGAGGGTGATCACCGGATAGATCAACCCGGCCGCCGACGGTCGTGGATCGTGCGTGTCGATCGCGTCGCGCGGGGAGTAGACCGGCTCCGCGAATTCCGTCGCCAGGGACGCGGCGAGATGCCCCCCCGCTGAATAACCGAGCACCGCAACCCTGGCTTCGTCGACGGCGTAGCGCTTCGCGTTCGCGCGAATGAGCCGTATCGCTCGTTGCGCGTCCTGCAGCGGGACGTTCCAGCGATTGGTCCAGCCTTCGCCGGGCAGGCGATAGGTGAGCACGAATACCGTGTAACCAAGCCTGGTGAGCGCATCCGCGGTATCGGCCCCCTCATGCGTGCCGACGACGAACGTGTAGGCTCCGCCCGGTATCAGCAAGACCGCGCGGCCGTTGCCGAGGCGCGGACGGAACAGGTGGAGCGTCGGCACGGCGACGTTGCGCAGGAAACCGGGGGGAGACCCGGGCGGGACCGGCATCGCGCGGAACCCCTGCTCGGGAGCTGCTCCCTGCCATAAGGGCAGGACTTCGGCGTGCCGCCAACTCGCCGAAAGCGGACCGAGCGGCCCGGATGGGGCGGGCCGGATCTCGGCCGTGGCGGCTTGCGACAGCATGATACCCGCGCCGGCTGCGGCCAGCACGGCACGACGATGGATTCCGGTTACCTTTGTTTCGTCATGCATTCGACCAACCCCTCGCTTTATTCGATCCTGCGCATCAGGCGCCTGCGGCGAAGGCGGCCTTGAGCGCACTCTTCCAGGCCGCGGTGAATTCCCGCGAGACGCGTGCGTCGGGCACGACGAAGTCGAAGGCGTGATAGGCGCCCGGCGTGACGTGAAGCTGGGTCGGCACGCCCGCCGCAATCAGGCGCCGCGCATAGGCCATGTCCTCGTCGGCGAACAGATCGATGGCGCCCACGCCGATAAAGGCGGGGGGCAGCCCGTCCACATTGGCGATCCGGGCGGGCACCGCGCCGCGCGGTACCCCGTCCGAACCGGCGGGCACCCCCAGAAAGGCGCTCCATCCGAAGGCGTTCGCTTCGGCGGACCATCCGATCCGGCCGATCTGCGCCGGCACCGGGCGCGTGCTCCCGGTCCGGTCGTCGAGCATCGGGTAGATCAGCAGCTGGTAGCAGATCGGCACCTCGCCGCGGTCGCGCGCGACGATCGCCAGCAGCGCGGCAAGGCCGCCGCCGGCGCTTTCGCCCATCACCGCGATCCGCGCCCGATCGACGCCGAGCTGCGCTGCGTTCCGGTAAAGCCATGTGAGCGCTGCGTAATTATCTTCGACCGGTCCCGGATAGGGGGTTTCCGGCGACAGGCGATAATCGACATTGAGCACCACGCAGTTGAGCTCAGCCGAAACCGTCTGGCAAAACGCGGTCATGTTCTGCGCCCGACCCGAGATCATGCCTCCGCCATGGATGTGAAGGATCGCGGGCCGGCCTGTCTGGCCGGAATTGGCGCCGATCAGCTGCACCGAGACGTCGGGGTCGCCGCGGCGCCCGGGAATCTGGCGGGTGACAACCGCTGGCGCGGGCGATGGAAGCGAGGGCGGCGCGACCCACGACGCGCGCATCTCCGGCAGCGCCTGCCGGGTCATTGGCGGGAAATGCTGCGCCAGCATCGCCTTCGCCGCGGCGCGCAGCTCGGGGTCGACGAGCGTGAGCGGATCGCCCGTGCCGACGGCCGCCAGGGCCCGCGCGGCAGGGGCCAAGAGAAGCGAGGCCCCGGCCGCCGCCGCGAATTTGTGCAGTTCGCGCCGGGTCAATATCATCGAGCCTCTCCCTGGTCATGCCGTCGCAGTGAAAACCTGCAATCGATTGCGCACCCCTCCTCTACAGCCAGACGGCTCCAACCGCAATCACCGCCTCGACATTGCCCGACCATCTCCCGGCAGCGATGCGTGGCGACGACGTCGTGCGTTGCACCGAGCCCACGATGCGGTATGTAGCCGCATGCGACCGCCAAGGGCCAAGGACGACGAGAAGGGCAAGACTGCCGGTCCCCTGAAAATGACCGACATCGCCCGGCTCGCCGGCGTCTCGACGTCGACCGTCTCGCGCGCGCTTGCCGAAAGCCCGCTGATCCCGGCAACCACGCGTCGCCAGATCCAGCAGATCGCGATCGACCACGGCTATGTCATCGATCAGCGTGGGCAACGGCTGAGGTCGAATCGCACCCGCACGATCTGCGTTGCGATTCCGCTCGGGCACGAAGCCGACCAGCTCATTTCCGATCCCTTTTTCCTGCAGCTGTTCGGGCATCTCGCCGACGAGATATCGGCGCGTCATTATGACGTCCTCCTCTCGCGGATTCCCTCGCCGGCGCCGGGATGGCTCGTGCGCCACGTCCAGTCGCAAAAGGCCGATGGCTATATCATCGTCGGCCAGAGCAATCAGCACGAAGAGATCAACGCCGCCGCGCGGGCCTTCCTGCCGCTGGTGGTGTGGGGCGCCCATCTGCCCGAACAGGCCTATTGCTCGGTAGGGTCCGACAATGTCGGTGGCGCACGTGCGGCCGTCGACGCCCTTCTCCAGGCGGGGAGGCGGCGCATCGTGTTTCTCGGCGCGACCGCCTTGCCCGAGATCCAGATGCGCCTGCGCGGCTATATGAACGCGCTCGAGCGGGCTGGAATCCCGGTTGACGAGGATCTTATCCAGCCTGCGCATTTCACCGGGGATACTGCCCTGGCGGCGGTGCAGGGGCTCATCGCCCGCGGCATCGCCTTCGATGCTGTGTTCGCCGCCTCCGACGTGATCGCGCTGGGGGCGTTGCGTGCCCTGCAAACCAGCGGCGTCCAGGTGCCGACCGACGTGTCGGTGATCGGATTCGACGATCTCGATCTCGCCGAACATTCGCATCCGCGGCTGACCACGGTTCGTCAGGATCTGAAACACGGTGCCGCCGCGCTTGTCGAGTTTCTGTTTCGCCGGCTTGAGGGCGAGGAAACACCTTCGGCGACCTTGCCGGTTCGCATTGTCAGGCGCGATTCGCTCTGATCGAACCGGAATCGGGAAGCGGCGCCGACACCGAGGCGGAAGATTCGCGCCCCTGTTTCCGCCCGGCTTCCACGAACCGGCAGGCAAGTCCATCACCAGCCACCTGCACCGGGTGACGCGCGGGCAAAAGCTGCCCTCCGAGGTCGCAAGCGGTTGAGAGTAACCGTCTGGTTACGAGCGTTTCCGTGGGTGGAAAGGAGCGTTATGCAATCGATTGCTATCTCGATTGCTATGGGGTATACCATATCCCCTAAGCCGGATCGCGTAAGACGACTGGCATCCAGGGGAGGTAAAAATGAAACCAGAAATGCTGGGATTCACATCCACCGTCACGATTGTCACGGCGCTCTTGTGGGCCCCGCCCGCGACCGCCCAGGCTCAGGAGGCGCCAGCTCCCCAGGCCGATCAGACCGGTGTCGCGGACATCATCGTGACGGCGCAGCGGCGCGAGGAGAAGCTGCAAAGCGTTCCCATCGCGGCGACCGCGCTCACCTCAGACGAGCTGAACCAGAAGGCAGTGACTCGGCTCGGCGACCTCCAATATGCAGCGCCGTCGCTCTCGATCACTGATCAGGGCCTCACTCAATCAGTCAATATCCGCGGAATCGGCATCTCCAGCGGTTCGCCGCAGGTCGCGAACGGCGTCGCCACCTATATCGACGGTGTATTCCAGCCGCCGATCGTGACATCGTCAAGCTTCTACGACATCGGCTCGGTTGAAGTCCTGCGCGGGCCGCAGGGCACTTTGGTCGGATCGAATTCGACCGGCGGCGCGATCTTCATCAACACGCAGAACCCTTCGACTGACAAGATGAAGGGCTATGCCCAGGCGAGCTATGGCAGCTACAACGCGGTCAGTGCCGAGGGTGCCGTAAACCTGCCCATATCAAGCACGCTCGCCGTCCGTTTCGCCGGGGTCACGCGCTGGCGTGACAGCTATTATCACGATGTCGGGTCGTTCCATAACAAGCCTGACAGCCTCGACGAACAGGCGGGGCGCATCGGCATCATGTGGAATCCCGCCAATTTCCGTGCGGTCGCCAAGGTCGAATGGGTCGACAAGAATACCGGCGGCTATGCCTATCGTCCGATCCTCACCACCGCTTTCGCCGCTGACCGGCTACCCGATTTCCGCGAGCTGGATTATAACGCGCCGACGCTCAACCACGAGCGTGCGTTCAATTCGAGCCTCGAATTGCGCTATGAACTGGACGGCGGCATCGTGCTTCGTTCGGTAAGCGGCTACACCAACAAGCGCATCAACAACCTGTACGACACCGATGGGGGCAGCCTGCTGGGCGCTCATGGCGAGAGCCCGAACCAGACCCAGGATCAGTTTGTCCGCGAACGCGAATATACCGAGGAAATCAACATCATCTCGCCCACGACGGGCGCGTTCAACTGGATCCTCGGCGGCTATGCCCAGAAGAACAAGATCGATGTGATCATCAAGTCCCTCGCTGGCGCCGTGACCGACCCAACCGACATTCGCAACTTCCAGGACAAGCTCACCCTGGGCGCGTTTGCGCAGGCCGGCTACAAGATCACGCCGGCGCTCGAGGTGCAGCTCGGCGTCCGCTATTCGAACTACAAGGTGACGAGCAGTGGGAACGTGGTGATCGGGGCGGGTGGTCCGATCTTCGGCCCAACCGGCCTCCAGGTCGCGGATCTTGCCGCCAGCCACAATGACGGGCGCCTGACCGGCAAGCTCGGCCTCAACTGGAATCTCGGCGGAGAGGGCTTGATCTATGTGTTCGCGGCGCGCGGCTACAAGCCGGGCGGCGCCAATTCGGTGAGCTCTGAATTCGGGCCCGAGACAGTGTGGGATTATGAAGCGGGCTGGAAATCCAGCTTCTTCCGAAACCACCTCCGCACCCAGCTCGGCATTTTCTACATGGATTATCACGACTTCCAGTTCGACACGGTCGAGCCGAGCACTGGCCAGAGCGGGGTCGTCAACATCTCGAATGCGACGATCAAGGGTGCCGAATTCCAGGCACAGGCGAAGTTCGGCGGTCTCAGCTTCGATGGGGGCATTGCCTATGTCGACTCGAAGCTCGCCGCAGTCACCATCGTCAATTCGCGCGCGCTGCCGTCGATACCACAATATGGTCCGCAATGCCCGGCGGGCACACCCTCCAATCCGCCGGTTTGCTTCAACTACACGCCCTTCCTGGTGACGGCAGGGGGCGGCCCCAACCTGTTCTCGCCCAAATGGTCGTACAATGCCGGCGTCCAATATGAGGCCGGGCTTGGCGATGGAGTATCGCTCACGCCGCGGCTCAACTACGCCTTTGTCGGACCACGCTGGACCAACCTGCTCTATGTGCGGGCGACCGATTATCTGCGCGCGCGGGGCCTGCTCTCGGCGCAGCTGACGCTGAAGGTCCATGACTGGACGATCGAGGGCTACGCAACCAATCTGGCGGACAAGGTCTATGTCAGCGGGCAATCCGGGAACAACGAGTTCTACGGCGCGCCGCGCGAGTTCGGCGTCCGCGTGGCGACGAGGTTCTGATGGTCATGCGCGCAACCCTGCTGGCCGGCTCGGCGATGGTCGGTGCCCTGTTGTCCACGGCCAGCGGGGATCGCCCGCCCCCCGGCAATGCTGCGGCTGACGGGCCGGCGCGCACCTTCGAAGCGCGCTGCGCTGCGATCGGATCCGAAATGAAGGGGGCCTGGCCTGTCCCCGCTACCAGGATCGTCGCCAGCGTCTATCGCGTAGCGGGTCCAGCGCCGACTCCTCCGGGGCCACCGGGAATGGCGATGCCGCCGGCCACGCTGCCGGTACATTGCGAGGTCACCGGCACGATGCACGAGCGGACCGGGATCGACGGGCAGCATTACGCGATCCGGTTCCATCTCCGCCTGCCCGAAAACTGGAATCACCGCTTCTTCTTTCAGGGCGGTGGCGGAACCAACGGTGATCTCGGCGATGCGATCGGCCGGTTGACCGGGGATGCCGCCCCCGCTTTGACTCAAGGCTTTGCGGTGCTCTCGCAGGATTCGGGGCATGACAATGCCACCAACGCGTTGCCCGACCGCGGCGGAGCGACGGCGTTCGGCTTCGATCCGCAGGCGCGCGCGGATTTTGGCGGCGCCTCGCTTGCCCCGGTGACGCGCGCCGCCAAGGCGGTTGTCGGCAAATTCTACGGCGCTGCGCCGCGCTACAGCTACTTTGTCGGCTGCTCGAAGGGCGGGCAGGAGGGCATGGCGCTCGCGCAGCGCTATCCCGAACTTTACGACGGCATCGTCGCGGCCGCGCCTGGCTTCTCGCTGCCGCGCGCTGCGCTCGCCGAGGCGTGGGATACCCAGAGCTTCGCGCAGGTTGCCAGGGCGAAAGGCGAACGGGTTACGCCGGCGTCCCTGGCCGCCACCTTCAGCGATTCGGATCTCGGGCTGGTTCGCAAGGCAGTGCTCGAGGCCTGCGATGCCGACGACGGCCTGAAGGACGGGATCGTGGGCAATTTCCGCCAATGTACATCCGCCAAGGTGCTACCAGCACTGGCGCGGAGCACGTGCACGGGGGAGAAGCAGGATTCCTGTCTCTCCAGGGCGCAGGTCGGCGCGCTCGTGCGGGTTCATGACGGGGTCGCCACGACGGCGGGCAAGCCGCTCTACGCCGGTTTCCCATGGGACGCAGGCTGGTCGGACATGGGCTGGCGAATCTGGAAGATCGGCCTGGCTGATGGCCATGTTCCGGCGATCAACGTGATGATGGGCGCACCGGCGCTCGCGACGATCTTCACCGTGCCCCCCAAGGTCCCTGGTGTGGGTTTGGAATCGATGCTCGCTTACCATCTCGGCTTCGATTTCGATCGCGATGGCGGCGCGATCTACGCGACGAGCAAAATCTATCCGCGTTCGGGTTGGCAGGATGTCGGCGCGCGCTCGCCTGACCTCGCTGCCTTCCGCAAACGTGGTGGCAGAATGGTGGTGCCCCAGGGCGTCTCGGATCCGGTATTCTCGATCAACGATACGATTGCCTGGTGGAACGAGGTCAACAGCAAGGTCGATGGCACGGCGTCGCAATTCGTTCGGGTGTTTCCGGTGTCGGGAATGGGGCATTGTGCGGGCGGCCCAGCGACCGATCGTTTCGACTCATTTGGCGCGCTGGTGCAATGGGTCGAGCAGGGCAAGGCGCCTGACCGGATCGAAGCCTCGTCGGGGCCGATGTCGCCATGGCATGGACGGACGCGCCCGCTGTGTCGCTATCCGCTCATCGCACGGCCGAAGCCCGGCACGGTTGGCGGCGAGCGGGCGGAAAGCTTCGTCTGCGCGAGGGGCTGAGTTGCACCCACAATGCCGATGCGGCAGCGACGATTCCAGGTCTTGGCCGGGTTGGTCATGCTGCCATTGCGGGCAGCGTATGGCGAGGATCATCGCTTACCGCTGATGAGGTCGCGATGATCGGCGACCCGTGTCCGTAATTCTACCAAGTGTCGGCTTGGGAGGGGCGCCTTACCCTCAGGCGCAGGAGAATCACCATGACCGATCAGCTCAAACCGCCGACGCCACGCCATGTCGTCATCCTCTGCCATCCCGAGCAGGGCAGCTTTAACGCGTCGGTCGCCACAGCCTATGCGACGACGGTGCGGGAGCTTGGCCATGAAGTCGTGGTCCGCGACCTCTATGCGATGGGCTTCCATCCCGTGCTCAAATCTGCGGAACGGCCGGGAGACACGTTCCATGTGTTTCGGGATGTCGAGGACGAACTCGAAGTGCTCAGCGCCACCGACGTCTTCGTGCTGGTCTATCCGATCTGGTTCGGATCGCCGCCGGCCATGCTCAAGGGCTATGTCGAGCGGGTGCTCGGCAGTGCCGTCGTCCCTTCCGCCGTTCGTCAGGGCGCCGCGAAGGGGGTATTGGCGGGCAAGCGCATGGTGAGCTTCACCTCGTCGGGTCTGAAGGAGATCTGGCTCGACGAGGTCGGCCAGCTCAACGCGCTGATCCATGGCTTCGATCGCTATATCGAACATGCCTTTGCGATGCTGCCGTCGCGCCATCACCATGTCGGGTCGATCGTAGCCGGCATGGAGCCGCGCTGGGTAGAACAGCATCTCGAGGATGTCCGCAGCCACGCGCGCAAGATCGTGCGCGACCTCAATGAGGAACGCGCCCTTGCCGCGGCCCCGGCCGGAGCGCCCGTCACGCAATCCTGATCCGCCGACGGCGGATTCGTCCGCTGAGTCACATGAGGCTCGTTCGATCGACCGGGTTGGTCGATTCAACAGGATCGCGGGCTGTTGCAGCACGGAGCAGGGCAGGCTGCCCCTAGGTAGCTCGCCCCCGCTCTTTCTCAGATTGAATCACAACAAGACGACACTCGCCACGCCGGCCCGGGGGAGGTGCTGGCTGTTACCTGGCTGTTACCTGGCTGTTCCGGCGAAAAAGCTGGCTGTTATGCTGGCTGATACCTGGCTGTTAT
>NZ_BAAAEH010000028.1:0-147071 GCF_039522915.1 Sphingomonas oligophenolica | reverse complement strand
TCCCACGCGTGTACGCCATAGCCTGTATCCTCGGAAAAAATGAGCGTTCTCCCCTGCGGGGCGCTCACTTTTTCCGAGGATACAGGCTATCCGCCGTCGGACGGCTAAAGCCTCTTACCGGCTGAAGCCGGTGGTTTTGACCTCAAAAAATGACAATAAAACAGAAAATACGGCGCGAATATCCAATCTCACGGCGAGAAAAAAATAGCTGGCTGTTTTATCAGCCAGGAACAGCCAGCAATCCGCGTTCGCTGTTGGAGAGCCCGGGCGCGGCTCAGGGCGCCACAGCCCCCTCTTCCTTCACCCGGCACCCCCATAGTGCGTAGAACAGCACGTACAACTCGCACGCCGCGGTCAGAAGAAACGAGGTCTGCAGCCCGTACAGATCCGCCAGCTTGCCTTGAGCGATAACGAGCGCGCCGCCGGCGATCGCCATGATCAGCAGGCCCGATCCCTCCTCGGTCAGCGGTCCCAAGCCACGAATACCCAGCGTGAAAATCGTTGGGAACATGATCGAGTGAAACAGCCCGACCGAGATCAGCGCCCACAGTGCGATATGACCGGTTGAGAAGGTCGCCATCAAGACTACCGCCAGCGCCGCCATGCTGAACGCGGCGAGCACGCGCTCGGCGGGCACGCGCCGCATGATGAAGAAACCAAGGAAGCGGCCAACCATCATCCCGCCCCATTGTAGGACGAGATAGTGCGAGGCTTGCTCATGCGTCACCCGGCCGATCTCGGGCAGGGAAGCGAAATTGATGAACAGGCTGCTGACCCCGATCTCCGCGATCAGATAAATGAAGATCGCCGGTACGCCGAACACGAGGTTGCGGTGCCGCCAGAGCGAATGGCCCCGACGTTCCTCGCGCGCCCGCCCGCGGGTCGAGGCGTTCATGTCGGGCAGGCGGAACCTGGCGATGATGATTGCGAGCCCAACTAGTACGGCTGCGACGATCAGATAGGGAAGCTGTACGGATTGCGCATCGGCAAGTCTTTCGGCCGGGGTCAGCACCGCCCCCGCCGCCGCCGTGCCCGATGTGCTGCGGCCGAGGATCAGGTAGCCGCCGAATAACGGTGCAAGCATCGTCCCAAGCGAGTTGAACGCCTGGACGAGGTTTAGCCGCGAGGACGAACTCTCCGCCGGTCCGATCACCGCGACATAAGGGTTGGCTGCAACCTGGAGCAATGTGATTCCCGAGGCGATGACGAACAGGGCAGTCAGCACCACGCCGTAGGAGGGGATTCGCGCCGCCGGCACCATCATTACCGCGCCTACCGCCATAATGATCAGCCCGGTGACGATCGATCGCTTATAGCCGATCCGTTCGATCAGCTTGGCCGAGGGAATCGAGGCAAAGAAATAGGCGATGAACCACACCCATTCGATCAGCTCCGTCTGCGTGTAGGTGAGGTCGAACACGCTACGCAGGTGCGGCAGCAGCGTGTTGTTGATGACGGTGATGAACCCCCACATGAAAAACAGGGTCGCAAGCAGGGTGAGCGTCCCCCCATACCCAGGCGCCGCCGTCGGCGTGTCGAGCCGCGTCCCTCCACTCGTGATCGGTCCCGCCATATCAGTCTCCCTTGAAAGCCGCCGCCGGGCGTCGCTTGTTTTTTGTCTGAGTATATGCAAGCAAATTTGCGGTCAATGTCGCAGCGTGAACGGCAGCATGGGAGCGGATGATGCGTGGAATTCGGTTGGCGGTGACAATGGCGATGATGGCGATGGGTGGAGCGACGGTCGATGCCGAAGCCGCGACGGTGTCGCGCAAGCCGCTTGGCGAGGTTGCCGGGAGCAAGGTCGAGGCGATCACCCTCGCCAACACCCACGGCGTGTCCGCCCGCATCCTGACTTATGGCGCGACGCTTCAATCGCTGATCGGGCCCGATCGTCACGGCAAGCTCGCCGACGTCGTGCTCGGCTATGACGATCTCGCTTCCTATGTCGACAAGCCCAATTATTTCGGCGTGACGGTCGGCCGCTATGCCAACCGCATCGCCCGCGGCCGCTTCTCGCTCGACGGCAAGGCCTATCAGCTCCCGATCAACAACGCCCCCAATTCGCTGCACGGCGGGAAGGTCGGTTTCGACAAGGTCGTGTGGCGCGTCGTCTCGGTCCAGGATGGCCCGGTCGCAAAGCTCGTCCTGGCCTATACCAGCCCCGATGGCGATCAGGGCTATCCCGGCACGCTCGAGGTCACCGTCACCTACAGCCTCGACGAAAAGGGCGCCCTGTCGATCGAGTACAAGGCGTCCACCGACAAGCCGACGGTGGTCAACATGACCAACCACGCCATCTTCAACCTCGCCGGCGAAGGGGCACCGCTTGGCGTGCTCGCCCACCGCCTGACCATTCCGGCCCACGCCTATACGCCCGTTGACGCCACGTTGATTCCGACCGGCGAGCTGCGGCCGGTCGCCGGCACGGTGTTCGATTTCCGCAACGGCCGGCGCCTCGGCGATGGGGTACGCGACGGCCATGACGCGCAGATCGTGGCCGGGCGCGGCTACGACCATAATTTCGCGCTCGACGCCGGGCTTACCGCCGAGCCCAAATTGGCCGCGCGGCTCGAGGATCCGGCATCGGGCCGCGTGCTCGAGGTGCTGACCACGGAACCTGGCGTGCAGGTCTATACCGGCAATTTCCTCGACGGCACGCTCGTTGGCAAGCACGGCCATGTCTACCGCATGGGCGACGGCATCGCGCTCGAGCCGCAGAAATTCCCCGATTCACCCAACCAGCCGGGTTTCGTCTCGGCGCGGGTCGATCCGGGCAAACCCTATCACCATCTGATGGTCTATCGGCTGTCGGTGGCACCGAAATGATTGCACGAAAGCTATTTTTCCGATGACCGACACTCCCCCGCCCGGCCTCCGTTCGCGCGCCTGGTTCGACAATCCCGCCAATATCGACATGACGGCGCTCTATATCGAGCGCTACATGAACTTCGGCCTGAGCCAGGCCGAGCTGCAATCGGGCAAGCCGATCATCGGCATCGCCCAGACCGGGTCGGACCTGAGCCCGTGCAACCGCCACCACCTGGTGCTCGCCGAGCGCCTGCGCGAAGGCATTCGCGAGGCAGGCGGGATCGCGATCGAGTTTCCCGTCCACCCGATCCAGGAGACGGGCAAGCGCCCGACCGCGGGGCTCGACCGCAACCTCGCCTATCTTGCGCTGGTCGAGGTGCTCTACGGCTATCCGCTCGACGGCGTGGTGCTGACGATCGGCTGCGACAAGACGACGCCGGCCTGCCTGATGGCGGCGGCGACGGTGAACATCCCGGCGATCGCCCTCTCGGTCGGGCCGATGCTCAACGGCTGGCACAAGGGCGAGCGCACCGGCTCGGGCACGATCGTCTGGAAAGCGCGCGAGCTGCTCGCGGCCGGCAAGATCGATCATGCCGGCTTCGTCAAGCTGGTCGCCTCGTCGGCACCCTCGACCGGCTATTGCAACACGATGGGCACGGCGACGACGATGAACAGCCTTGCCGAAGCGCTGGGCATGCAGCTGCCCGGCTCAGCCGCGATCCCCGCGCCCTACCGAGACCGGCAGGAGATCGCGTACCTGACCGGCAAGCGGATCGTCGGGATGGTGGCCGAGGATCTGAAGCCTTCCGACATCCTGACCCGCGACGCCTTCCACAATGCGATCGTGGTCAACTCGGCGATCGGCGGCTCGACCAACGCGCCGATCCATCTCTCCGCGATCGCCCGCCATGTCGGTGTCGACCTTCCGCTCGACGACTGGCAGACCCACGGCCATCACGTCCCGCTGCTGGTCAATCTCCAGCCGGCGGGCGAGTATCTCGGCGAGGATTTCTACCATGCCGGCGGCGTCCCCGCGGTGGTCGCCGAACTGATGCGCCAGGGGCTGATCCATGAGGATGCGATCACCGCCAATGGCCTGACCATCGGCGACAATTGCCGCGACGCGACGATCGAGGACGAGAAGGTCATCCGCCGCTTCGAGGCGCCCCTGATGGAGGATGCCGGCTTCATCGTCTTGCGCGGCAATCTGTTCGACGCCGCCATCATGAAGACAAGCGTGATCTCGCCCGAATTCCGCGCGCGCTACCTCTCCAACCCCGACGATCCCGAGGCGTTCGAAGGCCCGGCGGTGGTGTTCGACGGGCCTGAGGATTATCACGCCCGCATCGACGATCCGGCGCTCGGCATCACGACGAAGACCATATTGTTCATGCGCGGCGCCGGGCCGATCGGCTATCCGGGCGCCGCCGAGGTGGTGAACATGCGCCCGCCTGCCTATCTCATCCGCGAAGGCGTCCATGCCCTGGCCTGCATCGGCGACGGCCGGCAATCGGGAACCTCGGGCTCGCCCTCAATCCTCAACGCCTCGCCCGAAGCAGCCGCGATGGGCGGCCTCGCCCTGATCAGGACCGGCGACCAGGTCCGCATCGACCTGCTCAAGGGCACCGCCGACGTCCTGATCGGCGATGACGAACTCGCCGAACGCCGCCGCGCGCTCGCCGGAACAGGCGGCTACCCCTACCCCGCCTCGCAAACCCCCTGGCAGGAAATCCAGCGCGCCATCGTCGGCCAGCTCAATGACGGTGCAATCCTCGAAGGATCGGAACGCTATCAGCGGATCGCCCAGACCATGGGCCTGCCTCGGGACAATCATTAGCCAACCCTAGCGCTCCAGCGACATCTCCGTGTCGACCAGTGCCCGCCGCACCAGTTCCGCCATCGCCGCCCGCGCGGCATCGGCATCGCCGGCGGCAATCGCATCGTACAGCACCTGATGGTCAGGCAGCGGATCGCGCGGCAGGCGCCGCTTGCGCTGCTTGAAGATCGTCGTCCAGCCGACCGCCGCCGCGATCGAGCTCGACAGGGTGGTCAGCGGCTCGTTGCGCGTCGCCTCGAGGATCAGATGGTGAAACGCCTGGTCAGCCGCCCGCCCCTCGGCCGTTGTCAGGCCATGCCGCGCCATCTCGCCCAGCGCATGGCCGAGTTGCGAGAGCTCGCGCCCGGTGCGCCGCTCAGCCGCCAGCGCGGCCGCCGCCGGCTCGACGATCATCCTGAGCTCGAACAGGCTGCGCACGAACGCCTCGCTCGGCTCGCTCTCGAACATCCATTGGAGCACATCGGGGTCGAGCAGATTCCACCGGCTCCGCGCGCTCACCTGGGTGCCTGCCTTGGGTCGGCTCTCGACCAGCCCCTTGGCGGCCAGCATCCGCACTGCCTCGCGATAGGCACTGCGCGAGACGTTGAGTCGCTCGGCGCACTCGATCTCGCCCGGCAGCGTATCGCCCGGCTGGTGAACGCCGGTGACGATCGCGACGCCGAGATCATGCGCGATCGACGCATGGATGCGCAGTGCCCTTGGCGCGGCCGTATCAGGCTTCATCATGCGTCCACGCGTTCATCCATCCGGTCCTAGAGGATTCGCACCTCGACATCACGCGGCTTCTCGACCGCAATCGGATTGCGCGCCGGGAGGCGGAAGGGCGGCGCCGAGATTTCGAAGACATCCCCCTCCTGCGTCGTCACCCCTTCGGAAAAGGACAGGGTCGCGGTCCCGAAGAAATGGACATGCACGTCGCCAGGCTGGCAGAACAGGTCGTACTTGAAATGATGATGCTCGAGATTGGCGATGCTGTGCGACATGTTCGCCTCGCCCGTCACGAACGGCTTCTCCCACAGCACCCGTCCGCCGCGCAGGATCCGGCTTGTGCCGCGAATATCCTCGGGCAATTCGCCCAGCAGCAATTCGGGGCCCAGCGCCGCCACCCGCAGCTTGGAATGCGCGAGCCACAGATAATTGCCGCGCTCGGTGACATGGTCCGAGAATTCGTTGCCGATCGCAAAGCCGAGCCGAGCCGGCACGCCGTCATCGCCGATCATGTAGATGCCGGCGATCTCCGGCTCTTCGCCGGCATCGAGGGCGAAGCCGGGCGACCTGAGCGGCGCGCCCGGCGCCACCAGCGAGCAGCCATTGCCCTTGTAGAACCATTCGGGCTGCGCACCGGCCTCGCCCGCGCCGGGCTTGCCGCCCTCGACCCCCATCAGGAACATCCGCATCGAATCGGTCTGCTGCGCGGCCTCGGTCATCGAGCGGTGCATCTTGTCGCGCCCCTCGGCCGAACCGAGATGGGTAAGCCCCGTGCCGGTCAGCAGCAGATGCGCCGGGTCGGCATGATCGATCGGCGGCAACAGCGTGACGGCATCGAGATCGACAACGCCGCCGTCTCCGGCCGCGTCGACTTCGGCCAACAGGCTCGTCCCCGCCGCCAGCGCAGCCCGGGCGAGCGCCGCCACGTTCGCCACGCCGGCCAGCCGGTGCGGCGCCTCGGCCCCGCGCAACACAGCCACGCCACGCTCACCGGAGACGTCCCTGAACTGGACCAGCGACACCCGCATCATCTACTCCCGCCTTTTCACTTGAACCATCTTATACTCAGACAATATGGTGGCGCCAGCCGCTCATTGTCGATGCGCGCAGATAAGGGGATGAGGGTGATGACGGGTCTTGCACGAAAGGCGCGGGTCTTGCTGTTCGGCGCGCTGGCGCTGGCGGCGACTGCAGCGGGCGCCGAGCCCCGCGAAGCGACCGTCACCATCCATGCCGACAAGCCCGGACCCAAGGTCCAGCGCCAGATCTTCGGCCAGTTTGCCGAGCATCTCGGCACCGGCATCTATGGCGGGCTGTGGGTCGGCCCGAAATCGCGAATCCCGAACACCAACGGCTTCCGCAACGACGTGATCGCGGCGCTCCGCGCGATCAAGGTGCCGGTGATCCGCTGGCCCGGCGGTTGCTTCGCCGACGAGTATCACTGGCGCGAAGGCGTCGGCGCGCCGGCGAAACGCCCGGTCAAGGTCAATACCCATTGGGGCGGCGTCACCGAGCCCAATGCCGTCGGCACCAACGAGTTCATGAATTTCTCGGAACTGGTCGGCGCCGACGCCTATGTCTCGGGCAATGTCGGCAGCGCGCCGCCGCAGGAAATGGCCGACTGGGTCGAATATATGACCTCGCCGACCGCCTCGACCCTCGCCAACGAGCGCCGGGCCAATGGCCGCAAGGAGCCGTGGAAGCTCCCCTATCTCGGCCTCGGCAATGAATTATGGGGCTGCGGCGGCAATATGCGGCCCGAATATGCCGCCGACGTCACCCGCCGCTACGCGACCTTCGTCAAGGCGCCGGCCGGCACCCGCATCATGAAGATCGCCAGCGGCGCCAGCGACGAGAATTACAACTGGACCGAAGTCATGATGCGCGAGGCCGGCAAGCAGATCGACGGCATCGGCGTCCATTATTACACGGTCGGCGAGAGCTGGACGCACAAGGGCCCGGCAACCGGCTTCGACGAACTCTCCTGGGCGCGGATCCTGTCCAAGACGCTGAAGATGGACGAGTATATCGCGAAGCACAGCGCGATCATGGACAAGTATGATCCGGATCGCCGCGTCTGGCTCGCGGTCGATGAATGGGGCACCTGGTACGATCCGGAGCCGGGCACCAATCCGGGCTTCCTCCAGCAGCAGAATTCGCTGCGCGACGGGCTGGTCGCGGCGATCAACCTCAACATCTTCACCCATCATGCCGAGCGGGTGAAAATGGCCAACATCGCCCAGATGATCAACGTCCTGCAGGCGATGATCCTGACCCGCGACGGCCAGATGGTGCTCACCCCGACCTACCATGTCTATCACATGTACATGCCGTGGCAGGATTCGACCGAGTTGCCGGTCGATCTCGCCAGCCCCTGGTACGACAAGGACCAGTTCGCGATGCCGGCGCTCAACAGCTCGGCGGTGCGCGGTGCCGACGGCGCCCTGCACGTGTCGCTGGTCAATCTCGATCCGCTCCAGCCGCTGACCGTCACGCTCAAGGTCGATGGCGGCAACGCCACCACCCTCAGCGGCGAGGTGCTGACCGCCGAGGCGATGGACGCGCACAACAGCTTCGACAATCCGACGGCGCTCCAGCCTCGCCCCATTGCCGCGATACCGGTCGCCAATGGCAGCGTGACGCTGACCTTGCCGGCGAAATCGGTCACTGTCGTGGCGCTGCAGTGAGCGAGATGCCGGCACTTCCGATTGCCATCATCGGCTATGGCAAGATCGCCCGCGACCAGCATGTCCCAGCGATCGAAGCCGACCCTCGGTTCCAGCTCGTCGCGACGGTAGATCCGAACGCAACCCTTCCGGGCTTGCCGGGCTTTCACGACCACGAGGCCCTCCTCGCCGGTGACACGGGAGTAGAGGCGGTCGCGATCTGCACCCCGCCGGCGATTCGCCACACAGTCGCCAGGGCAGCGATCGCCGCCGGTCTTCATGTCCTGCTCGAAAAGCCGCCGGGCCTGACGGTCGAAGCAGTGGCTGAACTCGAGGCGCTGGCTGAAGCTGCCGGCGTCACCCTGTTCGCAGCCTGGCATTCGCGCGAGGCAGCCGCGGTAGACAGCGCGCGGGAGTGGCTCACCGACCGCCCGATCGACGCGGTACGCGTCGCCTGGATGGAAGATATCCGCGTCTGGCATCCCGGCCAGGAATGGATCCTCGAACCAGGCGGCTTCGGCGTGTTCGATCCCGGCATCAACGCGCTGTCGATCCTGACCGAGATTCTGCCTGTCATGCCGGTCCTGCGCTCGGCACGGCTGGAAGTGCCGCGTGGCCGCGCCGCGCCGATCGTGGCCAGCCTCGCGCTGCTGAGCGGCGACGCGCCGATCTCGGTCGAGCTCGATTTTCTCCATGAAGGCGAGCAACGCTGGGATATCGAGGTCGACACGCCCGACGGCATGCTCCGCCTCACCCGCGGCGGCGCTGCGCTTTCGATCGCGGGTGTGCCCGTTGCGGCGGCGGAGAACCGGGAATATCCCCGGCTCTATACCCGCTTCGCTGATCTGGTCGCGGCCGGCGAAAGCGACGTCGATGTCTCGCCGCTCACGCTCGCCGCCGATGCGCTCGCGATCGGGGAGCAGGTCGACGCCGAGCCTTTCGCGTTCGCGCGCTGAGCAACCATGGTAGCGCTCGCGCCGGGCTGGCGGAGAGGGTAGGATCGCGCAGATCGAGTGGCGAATGCGCCGCCGGCATCGAGAGGAGAAGAGCATGCGAGCGTTCGCGACCCTGGGATTCATCGCCATGCTGGCGCTGTCGCAATCGACCGCGTCCTTCGCCCAGGTCGCAGCGGCCCCGACCCCGGCACCGGCGCCCGCCAGAGGAGTCGGCCAGGGCGAGAATGGCGACTGGGCATGGCTTGCCCGCTATCGTGACGCCAACCAGCCGCTGCTTGCCAGCGCCGATGCCAAACGGGTCGTCTTCATGGGTGATTCGATCACCCAGGGCTGGGCCGCGCAGCCCTTCATCAAGGACAATGCGCATTTCGTCGGGCGCGGCATTTCCGGCCAGACCACGCCGCAGATGCTCCTGCGTTTTCGCAGCGATGTCGTCGCGCTCAAGCCGGCGGTCGTTCACATCATGGGCGGCACCAACGATGTGGCGCTGAATACCGGACCCGAAACGCCTGAGGAAATAGAGGGCTATGTCGCGGGCATGGTCGAGATCGCCAAGGCGAATGGCATCAGGGTGGTGATCGCCTCGATTCCGCCGGCCGCCGATTTCCCCTGGCATCCCGGCCTCGCGCCGGGGCCCAAGATCAGCGCGCTCAATGCCTGGCTGAAGGAATATGCGGCAAAACAGCATGTCGTCTATGCCGATTACTGGCCGGCGATCGCGACGCCCGAGGGCGCGATGAAGCCGGAATATTCGAAGGACGGCGTCCACCCCAACGCCGATGGCTATGCCGCAATGGCGCCGATCGCCGAGGCGGCGATTGCCAAGGCGATGCGAAGGTAAGCGAGCTTACCTCGTTCGAGGTCGGAATTTTTCACGCGAAGCCGCGAAGCCGCGAAGAGTTTTTGCGCCACCTCTCATAAATTCCTTCGCGTCTTCGCGGCCTCGCGTGAATCCGTTCTTGATCGCTCCGCTCGCTATTGAGCCACCCGCCCCATCTGCCGATCAGCCCACGCCACGAAATACGCCATATTGGGCGTATCGGTGTGCCCGCCATCATGCTGCCGCCACGCAAGCTGGCCGTCGAGCAATGCAGTACCCTGCGGCACCATCACCGCGGTCCGATAGTCGTTGCCGAGCCCGAGATCCTTCGCCCCAAGCAGCTTCCACACGGAGCCGGCCGCGATCGTCGCCATGAAGCTGCCCTGCTGGTCGAGCCAGTTGGCGTCGCCCTTTTCGGGAAGGCCATAGCTGATGAAGGTCAGCCGCGGCGCGCACAGCGCGATCAGTTCATGTGAATCCACCGGCAGATCGCCCGCATTGCGGCTGCCGAAACCGGCTTCCGACGCGCCATATTTCATGAAATTGCCCGCCATCCAGTGATATTCGCCGGTGCCGGTCAGGCTTTCGACCGCCTCGCCGAAATTGCGGCGATGCGGCTTGGCCCCGCCCTCGCCCGACGAACCGACCAGCACCATCGCGAACCGCTGGTCGAACGCCATGGTGATGAGCGCCGCCTTGCCGTAGCGCGACACCCCCTCGATCCCGACATGCCTGGCATCGACCGCCGGATCGGTCTCGAGATAATCGAGCGCCCGGCTCGCCCCCCAGCCCCAGGCGCGGAGAGCGCCCCAATCATCGGGTTTGCGCGGCCCGCCCTTGTTGACGAGGCCGATCACCCCACTCCTGAGACCGGCACCATTGTCCGCCTGGATGCTCGACGGGTCGAGCAGCGCCACGCCCCAGCCGTCAGCGACCAGGGCGCTTACCCGCTCGTCGCTCGGCGGCGCCGGGAAGAAGCTCGGCGGGTGGACGAACTCGAAGCCGGGATGCGCCTTGAACGCGGCCGCCAGCGATGGATCGCGCGCCGCAAGCTCGGCCTTCATCGCGGCATCGATCCGCACTGCTTCGTCGGCGCTGGGCTGGCTCGGCGCCGGATAGCGCGCCGGGCCGAACATGATCAGCAACGGCACCGGCCTTGTCGTCCCGGCAGGGGTGAGCAACGTCATCCGGATGTCGACCTCGATCGCCGGCCACGCAGCGTTGTCGACATGGCCGACGAGCTGCCGCGCCACCATGCGCTTGCCGGCGATCAATTCATTGTCGGTGCTCGTAACCGACCAGCTCACCTTCGGCGCGGCGGCGGGCACCCGGCCCACCACCTCGCGCTCGAACGCTTCGACGATCTCCGGCCGACGCAGCTTCCACCACATATCGGCGCTGGTGACCCTGCGGCCATTGTTCGTCGTCAGGATTTCCGGCCAGTTGGGAAAGGGATTAGCCCTGGCCGGATCATAATTGGCATGGTCGGGCGCCTTCTCATTGCCGCTCGGCCCCGGTCGCAACTTCCTGATCCCGAGCTGATCCATCATCTGCTGATGATCCTGCTCCGCGGTGACCGCGCTCGACGATTGCGAAAGCACCGGGGCGGCAACAGCAAGCGCCGCCGCGGCGAGCAGGGCGAGCGCGCAGCTGGAGCGCAGCAACGTGGCGTTCATGGCAATCCCCTCCGGATCGGGCGTCGTGCGCCTCAGATCGTATAGGATATACAACGGCGGCGCAGAACGCCATATGCGGTGCCTGGCCAATAGCCGCCAACCAATGACATGCTTGAAACGGGGCGCCTCCGGCGGGCAAAGCCGTTCGGATCAGGAGAAGATTACCATGCCGCTTTACGCCATTGAAGGAAAACAGCCGGTGCTCGGCACCGATGCCTGGGTCGCGCCAAGCGCCGACGTGATCGGTGACGCCCATCTCGGCGACCAGGCGAGCGTCTGGTTCGGTGCCGTGATCCGCGCTGACAACACCCCGATCCTCATCGGCGCGCGGAGCAATATCCAGGAAAATGCGATGCTCCACTCCGATCCCGGCGCACCGCTCACGATCGGCGCCGGCTGCACCATCGGCCATCACGCCATCCTCCATGGCTGCACGATCGGCGACAATGTGCTGATCGGCATGGGCGCGATCCTGCTCAACCACGCCGTGATCGGCGAGGGGTGCATCGTCGGCGCGGGCGCGCTGGTGACCGAGGGCAAGACCTTCCCGCCCGGCAGCCTGATCATCGGCAGCCCCGCCCGCGCGGTCAGGGAGCTCGACGAGCAGGCGCTGGCTGCGCTCAAGGTGTCGGCGCAGGGCTATGTGGCGAAGAGCAAGGTCTTTGCCGAAGGGCTGACGGTCGTCGGCTGACAGCTCCTCCCCGAGCAAGCCCGGGAGGAACTAGCTGCCCGCCACCCATTTCGTCACACCGTCCCGCAACCGATCCGCCCCCTGCTTGCGTACGGCAATGACCGCCAGCGCGCGCTTCGCGCCGCCGCGTGAGGCCTCGGGCAGGTTCTTCTCGGCAAAGGCGGTGATCTTCCCCGGCATCGCGGGATCATTCGATCCCTGCCCGAGCCCGACGACGAAGCCGGCCCGCGAGCTCGTCTCGAGCAAGCCGTTGACCAGATCCATATTGGCCGTAGCGAAATCGAACGCCATGTCGGGATGTCGGGTCGCAACCGCGCGGATCAGGCTCGCCTTTTGCGGCGCGCTGAAATCACTGCCCTTCAGCAACTCGAGCGCACGCTGCGCCAGCGCATCGTCGCGGCTGTTGCCAAGCAGCCGGACATAGGTGTTCTTCGTCACCGGATTCTTCTCGGCCCTGGTGATCGCGAGCAACGCTTCCCACTCGGCCGACGTCGCATTCGCCGCGTAGACACCGAGGATCGGGGTGCGGATCGCCGGGGGAATCGCATTGGGGTCGGTCGCGAGCGCAGCCACATAGGCGCGGGCCTTCGCCGCCACCTCGGGGTCGCCGCTGTACCCGAGCCGCCCGACCAGGGTTTCGCGCAAATTGGTGACGAGCGGCGATTCATTCTCCTGCGCCTCGAAGCCGATCCGCTTCATCACCGGCGACAGGATCGCGATCGTCCGCGCGCTGATCTGCGCTTCGAGCGGCGTGCCCTGGTACAGGTTCTTCATGGTGCCGAGATTGCCCGCGACCATCTCCCAGTCGAGCGGGCTGGTGCCGACCGGCACCGCCGCCTGCACCGCGAGATAGCGATCAAGCGGCTGGTCGCCGCTCATCGCGAGCGCGAAATCGTCGCCGATCGTGCCGAGCTGGTCAGTCAGCTCGAGCTTGCCGAAATCGCGCACGATCGCTTCATGCCCGGCCTCGCTGTACATCACGCGGACATAGCTGCCCTTGTCGCGATTGAGCACGATCGTGCCGCAGCCCTTGACTGACACGGTGCTCGTGGCCGGGCCCCGAACGATCGTCCGCGTCACCGGGCCGCCGACCACACCGAGTGTCAACGGCACGCGCCAGGTCTGCGGTTTCTTCGAGGGCGCGTCATAGCCGAACCGGCTCTGGGTCAGCCCAACGCTGGTTGCGCCGGCCGCACAGCGCGTCCCCGTCATCGTCACCAGCGGCACGCCTGCCTGCAGCGTGAAATCATGCGCGACATCCTTGACCGGCCTGCCCGCCGCAACCGCGAGCTCGGTCCAGAGCTGATCGGTTTCGGTATTCCCATATTTGTACTTGGCCATGTAGCTGCGAATGCCCTTGCGGAATATGTCCGGCCCGAGCGTCGATTCCATCATGCCGATGACGGCCTCGCCCTTCTGATAGGTGATGCCGTCGAACGCCTCGCCGAGCTGGTCGACCGTCTCGACATGGCGGATGATCGGATGAGTCGCGGCCGTCGCGTCGAAGCCGAGCGCCTGCTCGCGGTCTTCCGCCACCGCGCTCGCTGCCGAATCCCAGGTCGGGTTCAGGTCGCTGCTCGTCTTGCTCTCCATCCACGAGGCGAAGCCTTCGTTGAGCCACAGATCGTCCCACCATTTCATGGTGACGAGATCGCCGAACCATTGATGCGCCATCTCGTGCGCGACCACGGTGTAGATCCGCTCGCGCCCGCTCTGGGTCGCGTGCTTGGGGTCGAACAGCACTTCGGGCTCGAAATAGAAGATCGCGCCCCAATTCTCCATCGCGCCGAAGAACTGGCTCGAGCCGGGGCCGGCGATCATGTCGAGCTTGGGGAGCGGATAAGGCTGGCCGAAATAGTCGTTATAATAGGTCAGCAGGCGCTTGGCCTGGCTCAGCGCATAATCGCCCTGGTCGACCACGCCGCGCCGGGTGATGATGCCGATCTCGGTCTTGCCCGCCATCACCGTCTTGCGCTCGACATCGCCGATACCGAGGAACAGCAGATAGCTCGACATGGTCGGGGTCTGCTGGAAGGTGTAGAGCCTGGTGCCGTCCGACTGTGTCGTCACCCTGGTCGCCGGCATGTTCGAAAACGCCGTCTGGTTGCCCGGCGCCACCGCGCTCAGCGTGAACTTCGCCTTGAAGTTCGGCTCGTCCCACATCGGCGCGAAACGGCGGGCATCGGGCGCCTCGAACTGGGTCGCGAGCATCCGCGCCGCCGATCCGTCCGGATTGGTATAGTCGATCGCGAAAAAGCCGGCTGACGTAGTGTTGATCTTGCCGTCCCAGGCGAAGGTCATGACATGCGCGCCCGGCTTCGCGGTCGCCGGCAGCGTCACCGTCAGCTGCTGCTTCGTCTCGTCGAGCGTATAGGGGGCAGCCTTGCCGTCGAACGTCACCGTCTTCAGCGTCAGCTCCGCCGCGTTGAGCGTGATCGTCCGGGTCGCCTGCTTGACGTTGATCGTCACCGTCTCGCTGCCGCTGAACGTCATCGCCCTGGCGTCGGGCTTGATCGAAATGTCATAGGCGAGCGGCGCGACCGTGGCGGGCAATTGCCCGACCGCCAGTGCCGGGGAGGAAACGCCGAGCAGCAGCAGCGAAGAGAGAACAAGCTTCATGAGGGGAGGAACTCCGAAAGGCAGATATATTATATCCTGGTGTGTTATCCTATTAAGGCGTTCCCGCCGCGAGGCAATGCCGGCCGGCTGGACAGGCATTTCGGTTGCGCTATGAAACCTGGATGAGCCTTCCTCCATTGTTCGATCGCCTGCGCTTGCCCGTCATCGGCTCGCCGCTGTTCATCATTTCCGGGCCCGAGCTGGTCATTGCCCAGTGCAAGGCGGGCATTGTCGGCGCCTTCCCGGCGCTCAACGCCAGGCCCCAGGCGCTGCTCGACGAATGGCTCCACCGCATCACCGAGGAGCTCGCCGCGCATAACCGCGCGCATCCCGACCGGCCCGCAGCGCCCTTCGCGGTCAACCAGATCGTCCACCGCTCGAACGAACGCCTCGAGGCCGATCTGGCGACCTGCGCGAAATGGCAGGTGCCGATCATCATCACCTCGCTCGGCGCGCGCGAGGATCTCAACCAGGCAGTGCATGGCTGGGGCGGCATCACCCTCCACGACATCATCGACGACCGCTTTGCCCGCAAGGCGATCGAAAAGGGCGCCGACGGCCTGATCGCGGTCGCGGCCGGCGCGGGCGGCCATGCCGGCCGGCTCTCGCCCTTCGCGATCGTCCAGGAAATCAGGCAGTGGTTCGACGGCCCCCTGGCGCTGTCGGGCTCGATCGCGACGGGCGGCGCAGTGCTCGCCGCACAGGCAATGGGCGCGGATCTCGCTTATATCGGCTCCCCCTTCATCGCGACTGACGAGGCGAACGCCGCGCCGGGCTACAAACAGGGCATTGTCGAGGGCAAGGCGGCCGATATCGTCTATTCCAACCTCTTCACCGGCGTGCACGGCAATTATCTGCGCGCCTCGATCGTCGCCGCCGGCATGGACCCGGACGCCCTTCCCGAGGGCGATCTCAAGACGATGGATTTCGGCACCGGCAACGGCGCCAAGGCAAAGGCGTGGAAAGATATCTGGGGCTCAGGCCAGGGCATCGGCGTGGTCGATTGCGTCGAGCCGGTGGCGGTGCGGGTCGATCGGCTCGAGCGGGAATACAAAGCGGCACGCGCGCGGCTGGCGCTCTAACTCCTTCTCCCCCCTTGGGAGAACGGGCTAGGGCCGATCGACATTCAGGTCAGGTCGAGCCGAAAACGGTGATTTCTGAGCATCGGAGCGCAGCGTACTTCAGGTACGTGAGCACCGAAGCGCAGGAAATCGCCGTTTGCAGGCCGGCATGGGCTGAATGTCGACTGGCCCTAGAAAGCCATCGCCAGCCGGTCGAACATGGATCGCACCGGGCTCGCCGCCACCACCTCATCCGCCTGCGCCTGGTCGATCCGCGCGACCCGGCGATACAATTCAGTGCTCGCCTCGATCAGCGACTGCGCCGCCATCGGCATCGCTTCCACCGCGTCCGGCTCGCTCACCGGCGCAGGCCCGAGCCGCCGCGACGGATCGAGCGCCTCGCGCGGCGCCATCTCGCCGGCGTCGATTGCGCGCTGGGTCAGCAGCCAGGCGATCACATGCATCAGCCGGGTCGTCACCTTGAGCGATTCGCAGGAAAAGCAGACCCTCGCCATCGGATCGAGCGAGTCGCGATCGATCCGGCCATGCTGGTCGAAATAGCCGCGCGCCTCATCGGCGAGCACCATCGCGTCGAGGTACAGCGTGTCGATCAGCCGACGATGAATCCGCGAGTCGCTCATCTTTCCCCTCATGACCGCATCAGGTGACATAAAGAGGTCGCCAACCCTATAGGCTATCCGCGCTCTCTATACCGCATCGACGTCCCAATTAGGATCAGGCAATGATGTCGGGGATCAGCTGGTCCTCGAGCATCGAAATCTCGTCGCGCAACCTCAGCTTGCGCTTCTTCAGCCGGGCGAGCTGCAACTGGTCTTTCGATCCGGTCTCGAACAGCGCTGCGATCGCCGAGTCGAGGTCGCGATGCTCGATGCGCAGGACCTCCAGGCGTTTGGCGAGTTGGGTGTCGTCCATCACTTCCCCGTTCACCTAAGGCCCTTAGCAAATTGAGCGGGCGCGGCGACCTGCAAATGCGGATTGTCGCAAAAATCCTATCGGCATGTCGATTGTACCCAAAACTGGGGAAGACAATTCACCATTCGCATGTTCTACTCCATTCCCCGTCCAGCAATGTAGGAGGAATGCTTCCATGCAGACTGCGCATTTCACGGCTCTCGAAGCCAAGCATGCCGTGCTCGATCGCAAGATCAGCGCCGAGTCGCAGAGACCATTGCCAGACACCGCTGCCCTGGCGAAGCTCAAGAAGCTGAAACTGCGCGTGAAGGAGGAGATGTCGGCGCTGTAGCGCCCGCCGGCCTCGCGCGGCGCGGCCGCGCGGGGTCACTCCTATCTCCTCGTTTTTACCCGATTTTTTTGACCGGCCGCGTCAGCGGCGTGGGAAGACCGGTTTCACGAAGACCGGAGTCCTGGTGCCGTGGCCGACCGGCTTGCGTGCCAGCATCGGATCGATCGGGCGGTCGAACGCGACGCCGATCCGGCCAGCCGTTGACCAGGCCACCTTGCCCGGAACCCAGCCGACACCGCGTACATCGAATTCGACTCGCAGCCCGAGATCGAGCCCAGCCGGGAACTCGGCCATCAGCCCGCCCGCCGAAAGATTGCGCACCCGCACCTGCGCGATCTCGGATGAGCCCGCGACACGGAAATCCGCCATCAGAAACAGGCTGTCGCGTGCCTCGTTCCGACTTTGCGCACCGTCGTCACCCGGGATGGCGCTGAAAGGGTCATTGGATAATTGGTCCATCGTGAATGCTCGAAACGACCTCCGTTCGGCCAGCGATACCTCGCCAACCGTATCCAATCACTTAAGACTTGCTTACCTGATCAGTCTTCGCGCGAAATTTTTTCGTGTCGTTCGTGGCGCTCCTGCGCTTCGACCGTCATCGTCGCGATCGGCCTTGCCTCGAGGCGAGCAAGCGAGATCGGCTCTCCGCTCACTTCGCAATAGCCATATTCGCCTTCCTCGATTCGGCGCAGCGCCGCGTCGATCTTCGAGATGAGCTTGCGCTGCCGGTCGCGGGTGCGCAACTCGATCGACCAGTCGGTCTCGCTCGAGGCCCGATCGGTCAGATCAGCCTCGCGCAGCGAGTCGACCTGAAGCTGGGAGAGGGTGCCCGCGGCTTCCCGCAGGATCGCTTCCTTCCAGCCCTGCAACTTGTCCCGGAAATATGCCAGTTGGCGCGGGTTCATGAACGGTTCCTCGGCGCTTGGCCGATAGCCGTCCCCCGCGTCGCTCGCAGGCATTTGAAACTTTTCGGATTCGTCCAATCGATTCAAGACCGTCGCCATCCCACTCTCCCGCAGCCGCACGAGCGCGTTATGCGTCCCAGGGCCGTCCCATCCCGAGCGGGCGTATAGCCATGCCGCTCGATCACCACAAGCAAGGCCTCATCCAAAGTGCTGCCAACTCGGTGAAAAAGCGCTTGGACCTTCGCGCATTGCGCATTGCTGAACCTGCTTTGGCCGCAAAACCCGCGCAATCCCGCGCAAACCCGGCCTGACCCGTGCCCTCTCCCGCGCTACGTCGCCGATTCTCCCGGCAACCCAGCTGCGTTAACCATGAAGCCGTATCATCCCGGCACGTTAACCATGAAGATGGCGAGCCGAAGGGCCGAAATCCGCTTAAGTACCCGCAAAGTTTGGTTAATGCGCTTGAACTTAATTCTTTGTTCGGCACTTTGCGGAAATAGCGGTCAAGAACTGCGATGAACCACGGATCCGGCGCAGAACCTGGTGCCGGTAACGAGAGAGTGACAACATGTCGGTGCGGATGGCCTTGGCTAAACTATGCGCCTGTGCGTGCGGCGGCGCCCTGGTGGGCGGCGGCGCGGTGCACGTCGCTGAAGTATCGCATGCCCGCCACGTCGTTGCGCGGCACGCGACCCGCGTCGTCCACCGTACCGCGGTGGCTCGCACCGGCAAGGTGCGCCGAGTCGTCACGCAAACCCGCGCAACCTGCCCGCCCGCGGTCGTCACCCTGACCAGCCAGGGCGCCCCCATCCCGCTCCCGCCCGCTTATGGCTCGGGCGGCGAGATGTCTGGCGGCGGTGGCGGCGCAGCCGCAGTGGTCGGCGGCGGTGGCGGCGGATTCGGCGGCGGCGGCGGCTTCTTTGCCGGCGGCTTCTTCGGTGGCGGCTCGTCGGGCGGCAGCGGCGGAATCGTCATCTCCTCGACGTCGAGCACCAGCGGCGGTTCGACCAGCTCGAGCGGCGGGTCGACCTCGACCGGCGGCTCGTCAACCTCGAGCGGCAGCGTATCGAGCACCTCTTCGACGGGTGGCTCCTCCACTGGTGGCTCGTCCTCGAGCACCAGCACCGGCGGTGTTTCCAGCACCAGCACCTCCTCGACGGGCGGTTCCTCGTCGAGCACGTCGAGCGGCGTTTCTTCGAGCACCTCGAGCGGCGTGTCGTCATCGACATCGTCGAGCAACTCCAGCGGCGTGTCCTCCTCGTCGAGCACGTCCAGTTCCTCGAACGGATCGAGCACGAGCACCTCCAGCTCCTCCAACGGATCGAGCAGCAGCAACTCTTCGGCCAGCTCGTCCAGCTATGGCTCGAGCAGCCATGGCTGGAGCACGAGCAGCGGGTGGAGCACCAGCAGCGGCTGGAGCACGAGCGGTGGCCATGGCAGCACCGGATCGAGCGGCGGCCCGCCCGCGCCGGTCCCGGCGCCGCCGATGATCCTGCTGTTCGGCGCCGCAGCAGCCGCCCTGGTCGCGCGCAAGCGCTTCAGCAAGCGGACCGCACCGGCAGCCTGATTGTCAGGCAGCCTTGATCGCCGATTCGATGTCGGCGATCGGAAAATCGGTCAGGTCCTTGTCCAGTTCGCCGACGATCCGCGCGCTCACTGAGTCATGATAATGCTTGCGCAGCTCGCCCAGCGTATGCGGCGGGGCGACCACGATCAGCGCCTCGAAATCCTTCGCCAATGCCCTGGCCTTGAGCAGACCGGCTGCGTCGACAGCGAAGCGATCCTCCGCCCTTTGATGGAGATCTCCCTCATTCATCGTGCTGCGCCGACTGCCGTCATGCGCTGAATGGCCGGGCGAATCGGTGCGCTGCTCATGGTCGGCTGGATTCTTCTGTTCCTCAGCCATGTCGACGACGAGGTTCGGGTGCGTGGCATCGCCCTTGTTGCGCAGGAACAGCATCTTGCGCCCATCGGCGACGAGGACGGCGGCGTTATGGGGAATCTGCATGACGGGGGTCCGATCTCCGAAAAGGCGGTAGTAACGAAAGCGTAACGCTCCAGCAGTGCGACGGGTTGCGTGACTCGAGCCCCACCGGCATAGCCCCAATATGCACGATATCCGTTTGATCCGCGACAATCCCGCCGCTTTCGACACTGCGCTCGCGAAGCGTGGCGTCGCGCCCATTGCCGATGCCCTTGTCGCCCTTGACGAGCGCCGCCGCGCCCTGATTACCGAGGCGCAGGCAGCGCAGGCACGTCGCAACGAAGCCTCGAAAGCGATCGGCGCGGCCAAGGCGTCGAAGGACGAAGCGACCGCCGCCGCGCTGATGGCGGAGGTGGCTGCCCTCAAGGATCGGCTCCCCGCGATCGAGGCCGAGGAAAAGGCGCTCGGCGAGGACCTCAATGGCCAGCTGGCAAGCATCCCCAACCTCCCGCTCGCCGATGTGCCCGAGGGCGCAGACGAAGATGACAATGCCCTGGTGCATGCGCGTGGCACACAACCGGCCTTCGCCTTCGCGCCGAGGGAGCATGACGTGTTCGGCCCGGCGCTCGGGCTCGATTTCGATACCGGCGTGGCGCTCTCCGGCGCACGCTTCACCCTGCTCCGCGGCGCCGCGGCGCGGCTCCACCGCGCGCTCGGCCAGTTCATGCTCGACCGGCTGACCGGCCAGCATGGCTATGAGGAAGTCGTCCCGCCGCTGCTCGTTCGCGACGAGGCCTTGTTCGGCACCGGCCAGCTGCCGAAATTCGCCGAGGATCAGTTCCGCACTACTGACGGCCGCTGGCTGATCCCCACCGCCGAGGTCAGTCTCACCAATATCGTCCGCGAGACGATTCTGGCCGAGGGCGAATTGCCGCTGCGCTTCGCCGCGCTCACCGCCTGTTTCCGCTCGGAAGCGGGTGCCGCCGGCCGCGACACGCGCGGCCTCATCCGCCAGCACCAGTTCGAGAAGGTCGAGATGGTCTCGATCGTCACGCCCGACCAGTCCGAAGCCGAGCATGAGCGGATGACTGGTTGTGCCGAGGGCATCCTCGACGCGCTCGGCCTGCCCTTCCGCCGCATGAAGCTCTGCACCGGCGACATGGGCTTCACCGCCGCGCGCACCTATGATCTCGAAGTATGGCTCCCCGGCCAGGGCCGCTACCGTGAGATTTCGAGCTGCTCGACCTGCACTGATTTCCAGGCCCGCCGCATGAATGCCCGCTACCGGCCCGAGGGCGAGAAAGCGACCCGCTTCGTCCACACCCTCAACGGCTCGGGGCTGGCGGTCGGCCGCACCCTCGTCGCGGTCCTGGAGAATTACCAGCAGGAGGACGGCTCGGTCGCGATTCCGGAAGCGCTTCAACCCTATCTGCGCGGGCTCAACCGGCTCGAACCGACGGCGTGAGCCAGCCTGCCGCCCTGAATGCGTTTCAGGGTCGATCTCGATTCAACTTCATGTGCCGTCATGTCAGAGCTCCGATGATGAAGAACCGCATCATCAAAGCCGTTTTCGCTGCACCGTTGAATCGGGCTTCGCTGTTATGCGCCGGGTCTTTCGCTGTTATCGCGCCGCGACTTCGCTGTTCCATACTCCGGTTTCCCTGTTATCGAATAACAGCGAAAAGCCAGCATAAAGCACTTATATATAATGATAATATTTCCTACAAACCGCCGAAAAACAGTCCGAAAAAAATTTCTTCGCTGTTCTTTCCCTGTTCCGGTTCAATAACAGCGAAAGCGGTCCCATCCGCAACCTCGATCCTTCGACAATCAGACATGCGCCTGTCTGCATGAAGAGTGGATTCACGCGAAGACGCGAAGACGCGAAGAGCAGTCGAGCAGATACGCGCCCTGCAGCAGCAGGCCTTGCCGTGCGATGCGATGAGATAGGAACAAGAACTCACCTCCGCGTGACATCTTCGCGCCTTCGCGTGAATCAATTCTTCTCTATTCTTCTATCACCATGCGAATTCACCTATCCCCCAGCCCGCTTCACCTCCCCCTTCCCCGGCGAAGGATAAAGTAGAAAAATCGATGCGCATTCTCCTCACCAATGACGACGGCTACCGCGCCCGGGGCCTCGAAGTCCTCGAGACGATCGCCCGCACCCTCTCCGACGACATTACCGTGGTCGCCCCGATGGAGGAGCAATCCGGCAAGAGCCGCTCGCTCACGCTCACCGAACCGCTGCGCCTGCGCCGCTTCGGCGAGCAGCGCTATGCCGTCACCGGCACGCCGACTGACGCGGTGATGATCGCGCTCGCCGAGATCATGAAGGACGCGCCGCCCGACCTGATCCTGTCCGGCGTCAATCGCGGCGCCAATCTCGGCGAGGATGTCAGCTATTCGGGTACCGTCGCCGCGGCGATGGAAGGCGCGCATGCCGGCATCCGCTCGATCGCGCTCAGCCAGCGTTATCCCGATCAGGGAATGGGCGACCGGGTCGATTTCGCCGCCGCCGAGGGCTGGGGCGAACGCGTCCTCCGGCCGTTGCTCGACGCACCGCTGGCGCCACGCAGCCTGGTCAATATCAATTTCCCGCCGATCGCCGCCGATGCGGTCAAAGGGGTAAAGGTCGTGTCGCAGGGCCTGCGCGATTATGGCCGGCTCAAGCTCGATCGCCGCACCGATCCCCGCGGCTACGATTATTACTGGCTCGCGCTCGGCCGCATGCCCCACACGCCGACCGCCGAAACGGACCTCGAAGCGATCGAGCAGGGCTATATCACCGTCACTCCCCTGCATCTGGACCTGACACATCGCGAATCCCTCGATATGCTTAACGCAGCGTATAAATGAGGGGACGGCATTGGGGGACGTTGGGGAGGGGCTCCGCGCGCGGCGCGGCATGCCGTTGATCGCACTCGCGCTGCTCGGCGGCTGCATCCCGCGCATGGAGCCGCCCACCGGCTATGAATCGCCGCAACAGTATGAGCCGCCGCGCTACGAGGCTCCACGGCAGGACACGCGGCAAGAGGCGGGCCAGCCCGATTATCAGCGGCAGCGCCTGGACGACGGCGTCCGCAACCGGCCCGCACCGCCGCCCGCCTGGATCGCCCGACCGGTCAGCCCCGACGCCCAGTCCATCCGTGCGAGCAGCTACATCGTCCAGCCCGGCGACACGCTGCGCGCGATCGCCGACCGCACCGGCTCGGGGTCAGAGGCAATCGCGCGCGCCAACGGCCTTGAGCGACCCTTCATCGTCCGCCCCGGGCAGCGCCTCTCGATTCCCGCCGGCCGCTACCACCTCGTCCGCGCCGGCCAGACCGGCATCGCGATCGCAAGGGCTTACGGGGTCGACTGGTCGCGGATCATCGCCGCCAATGATCTCGACGCGCCCTATACCCTGCGCGTCGGCATGCGCATCCTGATCCCCGGCGGCCCGGTCACCGCTGCCGAGCGCGCCGCGACCTTCCACCTCGATATCGACGACATCCTGACCGGCGGCGAGCCGGCGCTGACCGTCAACCAGCGCCCGACCCGCGCCACCGGTGCGCCCAACCGCCCCCTCTCCCCCATGGCGGCGCTGGCCGAGCCGGCGCGCCTCAAGGGTGCCTTTGCCTGGCCTGTGCGCGGCAATGTCATCGCCCATTTCGGACCCGGCGCGAGCGGCGAGAAGTTCAATGGAATCAAGATCGCGGTGCCGCTCGACACGCCGATCCTCGCTTCCGCCGACGGTGTCGTCGCCTATGCCGGCACTGAGGTCGCCAATCTCGGCGGGCTGGTGATCCTGAAGCATGGCGACGGCTGGACCAGCGTCTATGGCCATGCCAGCCAGCTGCTCGTCCAGCGCGGCCAGTCAGTCAGGAAGGGGCAGACAATCGCCATGTCGGGCGATTCAGGCCTTGCCGACCGGCCCGAGCTCCATTTCGAGATTCGCAAGGGCCGCACGCCGGTCGATCCGCTGGGGCAATTGCCGAAGCGGTGAGGCTTTTCCGCCGACGGGAAACGCCAGGGTGCCCAAGGCACCGGCGACGCGCGTCTCACCGGGTCCGCTTGTCCTGGACCGTTACGAAGGGATGTTCGTCTCCCGCCATGATCGACCTCTCCTCGGCTCGAAACATCCGGTGCTGCTTGAGAACGAGCTCTTCCGGTCGCCAGCCGCCCTCCTTGATCTTGCGATCCAGGTCCCGGTCGATGACGACGTATCGGGCGAAGACACCACGCGGCAGCAGGTCAAGGACTCGCGCGCGATCGTCGCCATCGAGGTTGGTTGCGTCGAGCACCGTGAATACCCCTGCATCGAGGCGCGCTCGAATCAGCCCATGGGCCAGCTTCCATACCCGCGCCAGCGCTTCGGGGGCGTGTCCGAGATTGCCGTAGAGTTGCAGGCGCAGATCGTCGGTCGCGATGATCTCATGCGGCTTATAAGTCTTGGCGGCGTAGGTCGATTTGCCGGCACCGCATGGCCCCACCAGCATGTGGAGCAATGTCTGGCCGGCATAAGGGCTGGCACCCGGCTCATCGGCTGCGCACTGCAGAGTCGTGATGCCGTGGTCGCGCCACATCTTCACGACCTGAGGGCGATCGTCGATCACGAGCACCGGCTCGTAACCATCCTCGAGGATCCGCTGCAGGATCTCGGCCTTTACGAGATGATCCTGACGGGTATCGCCTTCGGGGCGGAAATAGATACGATCGTACGGGATAGCGTGCACGTCGAGCCAGTCGAGCGTGGTACGCCGCCAGTCCTCGCGGTCGGGGCGCGCGGTCACGATCAGGACTGCCTCGAGGCCATGCTTCGCCTCGACTGCCTTGTGGAGCAGCCGGGCGAGCTCGGCGATCGGCTCGATCGGCTTGTCGTCCTGCATATCGCGAAAAAAGGCGATCCAGTCCTTGTCGCCGTCGAGATGATGGAGGCGATGTTCGACATCGGCGAGAGTCCCGTCGATGTCGAAGATGACGGCACGCATGTCGGGCTCCGTTAAATGGGGTCGATTACCGGTTGCGTTCAGGGAGTCGGATCGACGCCATCGCGCAATTCGTTCGGGATGACGGGCCCGAGTAGCCAATGCTGATCGGTCTGGACATGGCCCTTGCGGACCCATTTGGCGATGGTCGGGAAAAAGCGGCCGGCGCCCTCGACAGCCGGCGGATAGGGGATCGGCTCAGCAACGCGCACCACGAAGCCCTCCTGGCGAACCGGGTCGAGCGCAGCGGCGATGCGCGCCAACACTGCCTCGTCGAACAGGCCATCATGGAGCACCGGCACGGGAACGATGTCGAGCATCTCGAAAACCTCGAGCGTCTGGTCCCATCCCAGCAGAATATTGCGCTCGTCCCATGCGCCGAAGCCGAGAAAATAGCTCGGCAGGGCGTTGCCGAGACTGCGAGCATAGGCGATCGAATGCCGGGCAAAGGCATATTCACCCGAGATGCGCCAGCCGGGCGGGATGTCGCGCGCCTTGCGGGCGTGATGGGCCTTCATCCAGTCGCGCGAGGGATGATAGCGTCCATCTGGCGACCGCGGATATGTTTTTGCCCGAGTCATCGTCGTGCCTTCGCCGTCGATCTTCTCACTGACGATGATACGCTTGCCGAGGAACGGCGCGAGGCTCGGCAGTCGACGGTCGTCATTCTGCAGACCCGGAGAGGTCGGCAGGTGATAGGTTCTGGGGTATTTCAGCTCGACGGCTTCGTCCGCGCCCATGGCCCCTGTCCTGGCATCTTCATTTCCGCCCAGGGCGAGAAAACATCGTTCCTTGTCATGAGCCCCACTTCCAATGCAACAACCACCTTGTGCGCTCAGGGGTGACGCTTTCCCACGTCGATGCTAAGTGCCCCGCATCATGACCGAGCATAAATCCGATCTCCTCCGCCTGCTCGCAAGCCGCGGCTATATCCACCAGCTCACCGACGCCGCCGGCCTCGATGCGCTTGCCAGCAAGCAGGTCGTGCCCGGCTATATCGGCTTCGACGCGACCGCGCCGTCGCTGCATATCGGCAGTCTCGTCCAGATCATGATGCTCCGCCGCCTCCAGCAGGCCGGCCACAAGCCGATCGTCGTGATGGGCGGCGGCACCACCAAGGTCGGCGATCCGTCGGGCAAGGACGAATCGCGCAAATTGCTCGACGACGCCGGCATTGCCGCCAACATCGCCTCGATCCGCCGGGCATTCGAACGCTTCCTCGTGTTCGGAAATGGCCCGACCGATGCGATCATGGTCGACAATGCCGAATGGCTCGACGCGCTCGACTATATCCCGTTCCTCCGGGACGTCGGCCGCCATTTCACGATCAACCGGATGCTCGCCTTCGATTCGGTAAAGCTCAGGCTCGATCGCGAGCAGCCGCTGACCTTCCTCGAATTCAACTACATGATCCTCCAGGCCTATGACTTTCTCGAGCTTTCGAGGCGTGTCGGCTGCCGGCTCCAGCTCGGCGGCTCCGATCAATGGGGCAATATCGTCAACGGCATCGAGCTCACCCGCCGCATCGACGGGGTCGAGGTGTTTGGCCTGACCACCCCGCTCATCACCACCGCCGACGGCGCGAAGATGGGCAAGACGGCAAGCGGCGCCGTATGGCTCAACGAGGACCAGCTCTCGGCCTATGATTATTGGCAATTCTGGCGGAACACGGACGACCGCGACGTCGGCCGTTTCCTCAAGCTGTTCACTGATCTCCCGCTCGACGATATCGCGCGCCTCGAGGCGCTCCAGGGCGCCGAGATCAACGAAGCCAAGAAGATCCTCGCTGACGCAGCGACCAGCCTGTGCCGTGGCGAAGAGGCCGCAGCCGAAGCGGCAGAGACTGCACGCCGCACCTTCGAGGAGGGCCGCGCCGGGGATTCGCTTCCGACGCTTCCCGTCTCCGGCGGCACGATCCTCATCGTCGATGCGCTGGTCGGGCTCGGCCTGTGCGCTTCCAAGGGTGAGGCGCGCCGACTGATCAAGGGCGGCGGCGCCCGGGTCGGGGCCGACAAGGTGACTGACGAGACCCTCGCCATATCGGTCGGCGCCGAGCCAGTCCGGATCGCAGCCGGCAAGAAACATCATGGTCTTCTGATCGCTGGCTAATTCGCGCCGGGTAAGGGATGCGTTAAGCAAGCTTGTTGTCGCGTACTTCACATCGAGCGCCTAGCCTCGGGTGGACCGAACAGGCATCGGCTCAGGGCATTGGCTCCGGTAAGGCGTTGGTGATGGGATACGCACTCCCAGTTCAACAAGACGACCGCGCGATATCGCGCGACGAGGTGCACTACCGCGCCCGCGCGACCGGCCCTGACGGGAGGCCGCTTTCCCTCCTGATCGTCAACATGTCGGCCCTGGGGATGATGGCGCGCGCCGACACCGGCTATGGCGTCGGAGATCGCCTGAACGTCACGCTGCCGGTGATCGGCACGATCGTCGCCGAAATCCGCTGGTCGCTCGGCGGACGCATAGGCTGCGAGCTCGACCGGCCGATCGACCAGGCTGATTATTTTGCCCTGCTCGCCGCGCTGATACGCGCCAACTGATCGCGCCGGCGGGAAACCGCCCGCCCCGCGCCGCTGGAATCCGACCAGCCCGAGCCGCCTCGGCACCGATTATCCGAAATCTGTTTTTAAGGATGTTCGTGCGAAGCTTCGCGTCCGGCCTTCGTGCCGGACAGACTGCAACGGGGGGGCCCATGCAACAAGAACAATATCAGCTCGCTGAGCAGCGGGCGCTCGATCGCGTTTCGGTATTCCATCGCACCCGCACGCTCGGCCCGGATGGCCAGTCCCTGTCCCTGGTCATCGTCGACCTTTCACAAAAGGGGCTGATGGCGCGGTGCGATCAGGATCTCGATCGCGAGGCGCGGATCCAGGTCAATATTCCGGGGATCGGGATGTGCTTCGCCATTGTTCGCTGGTCGCTGGGGGGCAGGATCGGTTGCGAGCTGGAGGAGCATATCGAGCTCGACGAGTATCATGCGGCGCTGTCGGCGCTGTCGCTCCCGGGCGGATGAGTTAGCCGGACCGCAACAACGCGACCCCGGCGTCGCGTTCGAACAGATAGAGCGCCGTCCGCGCGGCCTGGCCGCGCGGGCCGTGCAATCCACCGTCGCGATCGATCAGCAGCCGCGCGTCGTCAGTCGCGACCGGCAGCAGATCGACCAGCATCTCGGCTGTCGCCAGCCTGAACCCGGCTTCGCCCGATTGCCGCGTGCCGAGCAATTCGCCGGCGCCGCGCAGCCGCAGATCCTCCTCGGCGATCCTGAAACCGTCATTGGTCTCGCGCATCAGCGCAAGCCGCGCGCGGGAGGTCTCGCCGAGCTGGTTGCCGCGAATCAGCAGGCAGATCGACCGCCCGCTCCCGCGCCCGACCCGGCCACGCAGCTGATGAAGCTGGGCGAGCCCGAACCGGTCTGCATGCTCGATCACGATCAAGGTCGCATTGGGCACATCGACCCCGACCTCGATCACCGTCGTCGCGACCAGCACGCCGATCTGCCCGTTCGCGAACGCGTTCATCACTGCGTCCTTTTCGGGCCCCTTCATCCGTCCATGGATCAGCCCGACCCTGTCGCCGAACCGCGCCCTCAATGTCTCCGCCCGCGCCTCGGCTGCGGCAAGGTCGCTTTTCTCGCTCTCCTCGACCAGCGGACATACCCAATAGGCCTGGCCGCCATCCGACAGGTGCCGCCCCAGCGCATCGACCACTTCGCTCAGCCGGTCCTCGGAAATCACCCGGGTTTCGATCGGCTGGCGCCCCGGCGGCATCTCGTCGAGCTGGCTCACGTCCATCTCGCCATAATTGGCGAGCGTCAGGGTGCGCGGGATCGGCGTCGCGGTCATCGCCAGCAGATGCGGCGGCCGCTCGGCCTTGGCCTGCAGCATCATCCGCTGCGCAACGCCGAACCGGTGCTGCTCGTCCACTACCACGAGCGCCAGATCCTTGTAGTTCACCGCCTCCTGGAAGATCGCATGCGTGCCGATCAGGATATGGATCGCCCCCGAGGCGAGCCCCATCAAGGTCGCCTCGCGGACCCTCCCCTTGTCGCGCCCGGTCAGCACCGCGATCTCGACCGGCAGCCCGCCGAGCTGGCGCCTCAGCGTATCATAATGCTGGCGCGCGAGGATCTCGGTCGGCGCCAGCAGCGCCCCTTGCGCCCCCGCCTCGACCGCGGTCAGCAAGGCGAGCGCGGCGACCAAAGTCTTGCCCGATCCGACATCGCCCTGCAGCAGCCGCAGCATCGGCTGCGCCTGTGCCAGATCGCCCTCGATCTCGCGCACCGTCCGCGCCTGCGCCCCGGTCAGCTGATAGGGCAGTTGCAGCGCATCGCGCAGCCGCCCGTCACCGGCGAGCGCCCTGCCCCGCCGCGCCCGCGACGATTGCCGCACCAGCATCAGCGCGAGCTGGTTGGCGAAGATCTCGTCATAAGCGAGCCGCGCGCGGGCCTTCATGTCGGACGGATCGGCATGCACCCGCACCAGCGCCTCGCGCCACCCCGGCCAGCCCTGCTTCGCCAGCAGCCCCGGCTCGATCCATTCGGGCAGCTCGGGCGCCCGTTCCAGCGCCTGCGCCGCCAATTGCCCCATCCGCCTGGAGGTGATCCCCTCCGAGAGCGGATAGATCGCCTCGCGCTCCCCGACATCGGGCGCCTCCTCGAGCGGCAGCACATAGTCCGGATGGACCATCTGCAATTCCTGCCCATATATTTCGAGCCGTCCCGACACGCGCCTCGGCTCGCCGATCGGCAGCAATTTCTTCGCCCAGCCGGGATGCCCGCCGAAATAGATCAGGCTTATGTAATTGCCGTGCGCATCGGTCGCATGAACCCGCGTCGGCCCGCGGCCATTGCCCGAGCGGTAATCCCGCGCCGTCAGCGTGATCGCGATGATCCGCCCCGCATCGGCCATGTCGAGTTCCTCACGCGCCACCCGGTCGACGAATCCGGTCGGCAGATGGAAGGCGACATCGATCACCCGGTGCAACCCGAGCTTGTCGAGCGGCTTGGCGAGCCCCGGCCCGACGCCTTTCAATGCCGTGACCTCGGCGAACAATGGATTGAGGATATCGGGCCGCATGACTATCTGCATGCTCCTACCCCCAGCCGACGGTTGCTCCAAGCGCCGCCGGCCAATCGTCGTTGGAAAAACATGGACCGCGAAACCCGCCTGAAACGCCTGCGCTTCCGCGCCTGGCACCGCGGCACCAAGGAAGCCGATCTGCTGATCGGCGGCTTCTTCGACGCGGCCGGCCAGGGCTGGAGCGACGCGGAGATGGATGTGTTCGAGGCGCTGCTCGAGGAACAGGATGTCGACATCATGGCCTGGGCGATCGGAACGGACATTTGCCCGGCCCGTTTCGAAGGGCCGATCCTCGAAGCCATGCGCGTGCTGAATTACGTGCCGATTTCTCGCTAACCTAATTTCCTCGTCACCCCGGACTTGTTCCGGGGTCCATCGGCCCGCAAACGCAACGACCGTGGCGCAAGCGGAAACATGGATGCCGGAACAAGTCCGGCATGACGAACCTTCCGAAAGCTAAAATGCCCGACCTGAACAAGATCCTCTCGGCCAAGCGCCCCCTGACCCTCGCCGGTGTCCCGACCGGATTCGAGCCATGGTTGCTCGCCGATCTCGCCCGCGCCGCGAAGACCCGCGCCGTCTTCATCGCCCCCGACGAAGCCGCGATGCGCGCCATCGCCGCGACCGCCACCGTGTTCGCGCCCGAGCTCGAGATCCTGACCTTCCCCGCCTGGGACTGCCTCCCCTATGACCGCGCCTCGCCCACCTTGCGCGTCATGGCCGAGCGCATGGCCACCCTCCACCGCCTCCAGCAGCCGGTCAAAGGCCCGCAGCTCCTCGTCACCACCGCCAACGCAGCCGCCCAGCGCACCCTCACCCCGTTTCGCATCCGCCAGCTCGTCGCCACCCTGGCGCCCAAGGAGCGCATCGGCCGCGACAAGCTCGCCGCCCAGCTCCAGGCAGCAGGATACATGCGCGTCGAGACAGTCGCCGATTCAGGTGAATTCGCGGTGCGCGGCAGCCTGGTCGACCTCTTCCCCTCGGGAGAGGACCATGCGCTCCGCCTCGATTTCTTCGGCGACGAGATCGAATCGGTCCGCACCTTCGATCCCGCAGACCAGCGCACCACCGGCCGCATCGACGGCTTCACCCTGCTCCCCGCCTCCGAGACCCTGCTCGACGAGGACAGCATCAAGCGCTTCCGCGGCCGCTACCGCGAGCGTTTCGGCGCCACCGCGACCGGCGATCCGCTCTACCAGGCGATCAGCGAAGGCCGCCGCCTCGCCGGCATGGAGCATTGGCTCCCGCTGTTCGAGGAGAAAATGGCGACCCTGTTCGATCATCTCGGCGACGGTGCCGTGGTCGTCCGCGACGCCGGCGTCCTCGGCGCCGCCGAGCAGCGCTTCGAGGCAATCACCGATTACCACGCCAACCGGGTGAAGGCGCAGTCGAGCGACCCCGGCAGCTACCGCCCGCTCCCGCCCGACGCCCTTTATCTCACCGCCCCCGATTTCGCTGAGCGGCTCGAATCCGCGCCCGCCCATCTCACCACCCAGTTCCACGAGCCCGAAAGCGCCACCGTCCTCGATTTCAGCGTCGACGGCCCGCGCGATTTCGCGCCCGAGCGCGCGAGCGGCGCCAATATCTATGAGGCGGTCGCGCATCACGTCGCCACGCTCCGCCGCGACGGCCGCAAGCCGATCCTCGCCAGCTATTCGATCGGCGCGCGCGAGCGGCTGACCGGCCTGCTCGCCGATCACGGCCTGAAAGCCGCGCGCCACGCCGATACCTGGCAGGAAGCGCTCGGCATCGCCGACAAGAGCGTCGCCCTCATCGTCCTGCCCCTCGACCACGGCTTCACCACCCCCGACGTCGCGCTCCTCACCGAGCAGGACATGCTCGGCGACCGCCTCGTCCGCCGCGCCAAGCGCAAGAAATCGGCCGACGCCTTCCTCGCCGAGCTTGCGATGCTCACCCCGGGCGATCTCGTCGTCCATGTCGATCACGGCATCGGGCGCTACGAAGGCCTGACCTCGATTCCCGTCGGCCAGAGCCCGCACGACTGCGTCGCGCTGACTTATGCCGGCGGCGACAAGCTGTTCGTCCCCGTCGAGAATCTCGAAGTCCTGTCGCGCTACGGCTCGGACAGCGAGGGCGCGAGCCTCGACAAGCTCGGCGGCGAGGCCTGGCAGCGCCGCAAGAGCCGGATGAAGGAGCGAATCCGCGAGATCGCCGGCGAGCTCATCGCGACCGCCGCCGAACGCGCGCTCCGCCCGGCCGACGTCATCGAGCCCGACCAGGGCGGCTATGCCAGCTTCGTCGATCGCTTCCCCTATGAGGAGACTGACGACCAGGACCGCGCGATCAACGACGTCCTTGCCGATCTCGCCTCGGGCACCCCGATGGACCGCCTCATCGTCGGCGATGTCGGCTTCGGCAAGACCGAGGTCGCGCTCCGCGCCGCCTTCGCCGCCGCCATGTCGGGCCTCCAGGTCGCCGTCGTCTGCCCGACCACCTTGCTCGCCCGCCAGCATTTCCAGAATTTCACCGCCCGCTTCGAAGGCTTCCCGCTCAATGTCGGCCGCCTCTCCCGCCTCGTCCCCGCCGCCGAGGCGAAGGCGACCCGAGAGGGCCTCGAAAACGGCACGATCGACGTCATCATCGGCACCCACGCCATCCTCGCCAAGTCGGTCGGCTTCAAGCGCCTCGGCCTCGTCATCGTCGACGAGGAGCAGCGCTTCGGCGTCACCCACAAGGAACGGTTGAAGGCGCTCAAGACCGACGTCCATGTCCTCACCCTCACCGCCACCCCGATCCCCCGCACCCTGCAGATGGCGATGTCCGGCCTGCGAGAATTGTCGGTGATCCAGACCCCGCCGGTCGATCGCCTCGCGGTGCGCACCTACATCATGCCCTGGGATCCGGTCGTGCTGCGCGAGGCGCTGCTGCGCGAGCATTATCGCGGCGGCCAGAGCTTCTTCGTCACCCCACGCGTCGCCGACGTGCCCGATATCGAGCAGTTCATGCGCGAGCATGTCCCCGAGGTCCGCGCCGTCACCGCTCACGGGCAAATGTCCCCGACTGAGGTCGAAGAGCGCATGTCCGCCTTTTACGACAAGAAGTTCGAGGTGCTGATATCGACCACCATCGTCGAATCCGGGCTCGATATCCCGAGCGCCAACACGATGATCATCCATCGCGCCGATCGCTTCGGCCTCGCCCAGCTCTATCAGCTGCGCGGCCGGGTCGGCCGGGCCAAGACCCGCGCCTATGCCTATCTCACCACGCCGCCCGACCGGATCGTCACCGAGACGGCGGAGAAGCGCCTCAAGGTCCTCTCCGATCTCGACAGCCTCGGCGCCGGCTTCCAACTCGCCAGCCATGATCTCGATATCCGCGGTGCCGGCAATCTGCTCGGCGACGAGCAATCGGGGCATATCAAGGAGGTCGGCTACGAGCTCTATCAGTCGATGCTCGAAGAGGCGATCATGGACGCCCGCGCCGGCGGCATGGCCCGCCGCCCCAAGGACTTCTCGCCGCAGATCACCGTCGACGCGCCGATCCTCATCCCCGAGGATTATGTCCCCGATCTCGATCTGCGCATGGGCCTCTATCGCCGCCTCAACGAGCTCGACGAGAGCCAGGCGGTCGAGGCCTTCGCCGCCGAGTTGATCGACCGTTTCGGCCCGCTCCCCGATCCGACCGAGAATCTCATCCGGCTCATGGAGATCAAGCTCAACGCCAAAAGGGCCTGTGTGTCGAAGATCGATGTCGGCCCGCGCGGCGCGCTGGTTGCCTTTCACGACGACAAGCCGCCGAACATCGACGGCCTGCTCGCCTGGGTCACCCGCCTCGACGGCGTCGCCAAGCTCCGTCCCGACGGCAAGCTCGTCGTCACTCGAAGCTGGGGCGATCCCAAGGCCCGCCTCAACGGCGCGTTGCAACTGGCAAAGGGGCTGGCCAAGGCGGCGGGGTAATTCCCGCCGCAACCCAATGTGGTGAAATGTGATAACATATCTTTTTACTTGACGCAGCCTCGCCGTCCCCGCATCCTCGACGTCGAAGGTGCAGCATGGCAAACACCGAAATCCTGTTTCCCGAACCCTGTCACGAGGATTGGGAGGCAATGCGGCCCGACGAACGCGGCAGGCATTGTGCTGCATGCGACAAAAAGGTCCATGATCTCGCCACCTACACGCCCGAGGAAGCCGAACGCCTGCTCCTGAGTGGCGAGACACCCGCCTGCCTGCGCGTGACCATCCTGCCGGACGGTCGTGTCGCCACCCTGCCCGGCCGCCGCGGCCGCTTCCTCATGGCCGCGATCGGCACGCCCGCGCTGATGCTGGCCGCGGCAAGCGCAACCGCGGGCCCGGAAACCGGTGCGATTGCCGGATCGGTCAGGTCGCCCGACATCGCGCCGGTCCGAGTCACTGCACTTGCCGCCGGCGTCCGCCGCTCGACAACCGCCAACGACGCGGGCGTGTATCGCTTCGATCATCTCCCCCCGGGGACCTACACGCTGGTCTTTTCGTCAGCCGATCACCGCAAATGGTCGATCGACAAGGTCGCGGTCCGCGCCAATCGGGTGGTGCGCCGCGACAGCTATGATCCGGCGATGCCGATCATGCACACCACCGGTATCGTGGCGTCACCGCCGCGATAGTCCCGCACCGTTCGCGACATCCTGCGGGCCATTCACAGCAAATATTGTTGGCAGCCCCGGGCCTCTGCTCTACCGCCCTAACACAACAACACGCGTGCGGGAGAGTATATGGTCCGGGGAATATCGCTAGCGGTCGCCGCGTCCCTGTGCGGCACCGCCCTCCCCGCCTTCGCCCAGGATCGCAGCGGCGAAAACGCCGTCACCCAGGCCGAGGACGCCTTCGGCTACAGCGTCGGCCGCGAGACGATCGGCATCTACACCGCCAGCAGCGCCCGCGGCTTCTCGCCCACCGCGGCGGGCAATGTCCGCATCGACGGCCTCTATTTCGATCCGCAATATGCCCTCACCAGCATCGTCTCGGAGTCGTCGAGCATCAAGGTCGGCCTCTCGGCGCAGGGCTATCCCTACGCCGCGCCGAGCGGCATCGTCGATTACAGCCTGCGCCGGCCGGAGTCCCGAGCCGCCGCCTCGATCATCCTCAATGGCGACAGCTATGGCAGCTACGGCATCGAGATCGACGGCTCGCTTCCGCTCGGCCACACGCTTTCGCTCGGCTACGGCATCACCGGCAACCATGTCGAATTTCCCGACGGCACCAATAATTTCAACCATGCGCAAGGCCTGATCCTGCGCTGGCGCCCGGCCCCCGGCGTCGAGATCGTCCCCTTCTGGACTCTCTCCAACGATTACAACGACGAGGCCGGCACCTATTACATCCCGGCCGGCCACTACATCCCGCCCCAGCCGCACGCCCGCCGCTTCGACGGCCCCGGCTGGGCCGATTTCCGCTACACCGGCGCCAATCACGGCGTCCTCGCCTCCTACGCGCCGGCAAAGGACTGGATCATCCGCGTCGGCGCCTTCAGGTCGGTGTTCGACCAGAAGACGAGCTTCACCAACCTCCTCCTGAATCTCCATCCCGACGGCACCGGCGATCGAGTCGTCATCGCCGATCCCCGCGCGAAAAACACGTCGCTCAGCGGCGAACTCCGCATCACGCACAGCATCGCGGACGGCCCGCGCCTCCACGTGATCCATCTGAGCGTGCGCGAGCGCGACGCCCGCCGCGAATTCGGCGGCTCGGACTCGGTCGATCTCGGCCCGACCCACCTCGGCGACCCCGTCACCACGCCCGAGCCCGCCTTCGTCTTCACCCGGCAAGGCCATGACCGGGTCCGCCAGGCGACCTATGGCCTTGCCTATGACGGTCGCTGGAAGGATGTCGGCGAGCTGAGCTTCGGCCTCTCCCGCGCCGACTACACCAAGACGACCGTGCTACCCGGCCTCGCGCCCGTCATCGCGCGCTCGCACCCCTGGCTCTACAACGGCACCCTCGCGCTCACCGTCGCAAAGCCGCTCAGCCTCTATGCCGGCTATTCGCGCGGTCTCGAGGAGAGCGGCCTCGCCCCGCCCAACGCAGCCAACCGCAACCAGCCGCTGCCGACCATCCTCACCGAGCAGAAGGATGCCGGGCTGCGCTGGCTCGTCACCGGCACCATCAAGGCGGTGGCGGGCGCGTTCGACCTGCGCCGCCCCTATTTCAGCCTCGATAGCGCCGGCAATTTCACCCAGACCGGCACGACGCGGAGCCAGGGCGCTGAATTCTCGCTCGCGGGCGATCTCACCAAACGTCTGAACCTCGTCGCCGGCGGCTATATGCTTCACCCCCGCGTCGAGCGCGACGCAGCCGCGGTCGGCGTGATCGGCCCCCGGCCGGTCGGCCTGCCGAGCCATTTGTTCAACCTGAACCTCAACTGGCGCACGCCGCTCCTCGACGGCCTGTCGCTCGACGCCGCCGTCTTCCAGCGCGGCACCATCGCCGCGACCACTGACAACAGCGTGATCCTGCCCTCCCGCACCCAGCTCAATCTCGGCGGCCGCTACGGCTTCAAGCTCTCCGGCCACCCGGCCACCTTCCGCCTCCAGGCAGTCAACATCTTCGACGACCAGGGCTTCGGCAGTGCCGGCCCCGGCATCTATTCAGCCAACAGCGGGCGGTACTTCCAGGGTTATCTGGCGATCGACGTGTGAGGGGTCGCGGCAGAAATCCTTCTCCCCTGGCGGGAGAAGGAGGGAGGAGCGAAGCGACGGAAGGATGAGGGGGAATGAGGCTCGGCAACGCCAAACCAATAAGTGTCCCCTCAAACCGGCCCGATCCCCTCGACCGAAATAAAATCGAGACTATATCTGAGCCCGGTAATCCGCACCCGCTGATCGATCAGGTGCATCGGGATCCGGTCGAGCTCGAGCCATGTCTCGGCGCCATCGGCGCAGCGGAGCGCATAGCACTCCCCTTTGCCGACGAGCGTCCCGATCTCGTGGCACGGCGTTGGACTGGCGTGTATCGCGTTGCGCATCGGACAGCTCCCAAGCGGTCAGCCATCCCCTCCTGCGCCGATCCTACGCCGATCGATCCGGCATGCAAGTGCCGGGCAGCGGTCCTGGGTGCACAGGTGACTCCCGTCAGGAATCACGGCGACAGTCCACTGATTGCACCCCGTCTGCGTCACGATCGAGGGCTGTAGCTGGCGCCTCCTCAGCTCAGCGCGTCACGTTGCTTCTTCAAGCTGTCGAGTTCCTGTTGCTGCTCGGCGATACGGTCTGAGGAACGCTCTTCGTGGTTGCTGCCTGAATAGGCGGCCGCCTGTTCAACCAGGTCCCGCAAATTATCCTCGATAATGGCAATTCGCTTGTCGAGTTCGGCGAGCGTCGCATTGGTGTCTGACAAGATGCAGTCTCCCTTTTGGTTGATGGCCTGGCCGGTGCGCAGGAGATAGGCGCGTCCGGGCCATGTTGACAGGTGCATCTGGTGCCGTCCGATCCCGACGGCCTGCGCGCTGCCCTGGCTCGATTCGCCAGCTACCCGATGGACGACGCGCAATAATTTTGGGGACACTATACTTCAACATAATTTTGGGGACACTATACTTAATTGTGTCGCGCACGGCATCCTGCTAAGCAACGCCGATGGCTCGCCTCGCTCGCATTGTCGTTCCCGATGTCGCCCACCATGTCACGCAACGTGGCAACCGGCGGCAGCCCGTGTTCTTCAGTGACGGCGACTATGATGCCTATCGCACCCTCGTGACGACGGCCTGCGCGGCCAACGGCGTCCGGTGCCTCGCCTGGTGCCTGATGCCCAACCATGTTCACCTGATCCTGGTGCCGTCCGATCCCGACGGCCTGCGCGCCGCCCTGGCCGAGGCGCATCGCCGCTATTCGCGTGGCATCAACGCAGCGCATGGCTGGACCGGCTATCTCTGGCAGGGCCGGTTCGCCAGCTACCCGATGGACGACGCGCATCTGCTGACCGCGATCCGCTATGTCGAGCTGAATCCGGTCAAGGCGAAGCTCGTCGGGCACGCCGAGGACTGGCGCTGGTCGAGCGCGGCGGCGCACCTGACGGGCAAGGCGGACGGCCTGACCGATCTTGCCGGCACGGCCGGGCTGTACCGCAACTGGCGCGCCATGCTGCGCCACGGGCTCGAGGCTGGCGATGTCCCGGCTGAGGAGGAGGCGGCGATCGAGGCGCGCATCCGCACCGGCAGGCCGCTCGGCGACGAAGCCTTTGTCGAGATGCTGGAGGCGGCCACCGGGCGCGGACTGAAACCGCGCAAGCGCGGGCCGAGGGCGAAGACGATAGTTTTCTAGTATGGTGTCCCTGAAATTTCTGAAATTTCGCCGCGGCAGCCCGAACGCGCCTAAATCGAACGACTTCGCTTCAGTGTGCACGAACAAGCCATTACTGCAAGCGGACTGTTGGGATGCACGGTCAGAAGCAAAAAGAGGTCAGAGCCATTTTTGAGGAGCGAGTGGTGCGGGCGCCTGCGGGCACGTTTTGGTCCATTTTGACGGCGGCGTCTATTTTGACGTGCGACACCCTCGGCGGATAGTGCGGGGCGAGCTCCGTGCTTTTCCCGGAACCCTGAATCATCGCATCAGCCGTCATCGGTTGGGGCTTCTTTCCCCAGCAGCGGCGTATCGCCAAGGTGCACCGGCATTGCGGCTTTGTGGCACGCCACGTGGAAGCGGCGAACCGACCGGGATTCTCCATCGAGGTTGATAAAGATATCCTCATCGGCTTCGAACGCGATCCACGGACTCCGCACGGCAATCTTGAGATCGTCCACGCCCCCCGCTCCCGTCTGCAGGAAACGGCCAAGGGCATCGAGTCTCGCGTCCCGGTTCAATTCCGGCACGATCATCAGGTCGAGTTCGCCATCGTTCAGCAATGCTTCGGTGCATAGCGGGATGCCACCGCCGGCCTGTCTGCCGTTGCCGATGGCCAATGCCAGAAACGATCCCTCCCACGAAAAGTCCCTCGCCGTGAAGCGGCCTCTGCACGCGGTAAGTTGCCTTGCGCGGCTCAGGCCGGTCAGGACATAGGCGAAGCCGCCGAGCGCCCGTTTCAGCGCCGGATCGGTTTCAGCCGTGACGCGCGACCCGAATCCGCCCGTCACCAGATTGACGAAGGGGCTGTCGTCCAGAACGCCCATGTCGATCCAGCGCACCGGTGCGGCAAGGGCCAGGCGCAACGCAGCCGTCATGTCGTCGATGGGGATGCCCGTCGAACGTGCGAAATCATTGGCCGTGCCAAGCGGCAGGATGCCGAACGAACAATGCTCGAACGAGCCCGCTCGAAAGGCGGCGGCGAAGACCTCGTTCACAGTGCCGTCGCCGCCACCGGCGACGATACGATCCACGCGGCCCTGCCGCGCGCTCATGACGGCCTCGATCGCAAAGCGCGCGGCGTCGCCACTTTCCCATGTGACGCGAACCTCGACCTCATGACCGTCGTCGCGAACGAGCTGAACCGCCTCTCTTACCCGCGGGTCCTGCGCGGCCTTTCCGTGAAGGATGAGGAACACGCTCGCCATCGGGCCCGCAGTGCTTGAAGGCTTGTCGCTGGCCAACGATCAGTTCTTCAGGCGCGTCCACTGCTGTGACTTGCACCCCATCCGCCCGATCAGGCAGCCACTTCCAACGATGGTGTCGTTATCTATCACGCGGATGGTCCCCGAAAACGTCTTGCCGATATCGGGCACAAAAACCTTGCCGCGCCAGACGCCGGGCGTCTCCAGCGTAAAATCCTGAAAGAGCCGGGATCCGATCAGGGGACCGGCACTGCCTTTGCGCGCGTCGGCCTTTGCCTTTTCGCTGGCCCAGACAACAACGCCGCACATGCGCTCGCCGCAGCGCTCAGACCGGACATGAACGCTGCTCTTCGGGTTCGTCCAGATTCCGAAAGAAGGATCGGCCGCCCAGGCGAGAGAGGGCGACGTCATCGCCGCCACCGCCACAAGGATGAACGCCTGCCGTCTCATGTTTGAAAACCTCCGGGGCACGCGCCGCAAGCCGGGCGTCAGGACAATGTATCCTGCTTTTGATGCCACAATTCTGCTGAATTGGCGACCGGGGTCGCGGACGGCTTTCTGCTAAGTAAAACCGACAGCCCGTCTCGTAATTCCCACAGCCTCACTCCCCCTCCCCATCCATCCTCCGAACGATCACCCCCCTCGAAAACTTGTCGACCAGAATATCGTCCTCATAAGACGGCTCGTAATCGAGCACCGACGCCCGCTCCAGCGTGTTGAAGATCGCCACCTGATCCTCCTTCTGCTCGAGCTCGGCCTCGCGCACCATCCTGGTCCACCGCCGCTGCGCGATCTGGCTCCCCTTCAGCGCCGCCCTGGTCAGCGCCCTGAAGACGGCGACATTCGCCGGCATCTCGACCGCCTCGTCGCCCTCCCCGACCGTCACCAGCGAATAGGCCTCGTTCAGGATCACCGCGCGCGTCGGCTGGTCCGCGCCGGGCAGCCGGTCGCCCGGCGCGCCCGTCGCGCGCCTGATCGGCCGCCCCGCCGGATTGCCCGATTGCCCCTTGATGAAAGGCCGGCCCGATCCGCGCTTGGGCCCGCTCCCGACGCCGCGCTCGCGCGACGTTCCGGCTTCCGCCGATTCTAACTCTTCGTCATTCATGCCAACGGCCTCGATCATGAATCGTCCCGCCGCCCTCAAAACCCATTTTTCGCTGCGGTTGAATCGGCCGCTGGCTGTTAGCTGGCTGTTCCTGGCTGTTCGGGCGAAAAAGCTGGCTGATATGCTGGCTGATAGCTGGCTGTTATCAAGGAACAGCCAGCCTCCGCGCAACGCATTGAATCACAACCGGGATTCAGCGAGCGAAATCCAACATAACAGCCAGCGAAAAAATAAATCCCGAAGAACAGCCAGGAACAGCCAGCTTTTCCGCCGCTGCCCGGCCCGACACGCCCTAGCTGCTGTGATCCGAAATGATCCGCCATCCCTCGGGCCGATGCTCGAACAACAGGGTCGTCATGCCGGTCTCCGCCTTGGCGGCCGGGTCGGCCGGCGTCAGCGTCCAGCGCGCCCAGAGCAGCAGATGCGCCGGGCTGATCACCCGGCTGCCCAGCGTCTCGAAGCTGAGCGTGCCGCGCTTGTTGGTGCCGCCCGTGAAGCTCGGCCGGTAATGCTCGGCGATCGCCGCGCGGCCCTGCACGAGCCCGCCCGGCGTCACGAAGGTCGCATCGGGTGCATAGATCGCGACGAACCGGTCGAGATTGCCGGCATTCCAGCCGGCCGCACTGTCCTTGAGCGCGGCGGCAACGCCGTTCTGCATCATCGTGGCCATCGCCGCGGTCGGCTTGCCCGATTGCGCGCCGGCAATAGCGGGCGCAGCCAGCATCAGCCCCAGGGCCATCAGTCCGTGAAAACAACGCCGCATCGCCTTGCTCCTATTGCCCCGGCGAGCAGCTCACGGCACCTGCTCGCTCACTTCCTCGACGATCTCGAGCTCCCCGGCCGCGAAGCGCTCGCGCTCCATCCTGAAACTGCCCGAATAAGAGGAGAAACGCCATGTACCATGGATCTCGGTGCCGGCGCCGTTGATCCGCCCCGAATAGAGCACCGAATGCGACAGGCGCCCCGTCCCGTCATATTGCTTGACGAAGCGTATCTCGGCGCCCGCCCGCGCGCCCTCGACAAAGGCGAGGATGATTCCGGCCCGCTGGCTGAGATCGGGCTCGCTGGTCGTTCCCGCAAATTGACCGCCGCCCTCGACAAGATGCGCGATGAAGCGATTTGGTCGAACAATGCGGTTATCGGCATTCCAGCGCCCGTACCAGACGCCACTTACATCGAGTGTGTCGTTCATGATGCCCCCATCATCGCAACCAACGACTCGACTGATACTGGCTCGGAACGAAGAAATCCTTGATAAATCTGGCAGCCTTCTTTCGCGAGCAGCTCGAGCTGCTCCTGCGTCTCGACTCCCTCGGCAATCACGACGAGGCCGAGCGAGCGCGCCATGTCGATCACCCCGCGCACCACCACCCGGTCGCGCGTCGTGCCCGTGATGTCCTGCGCCAGCTTCTTGTCGATCTTGAGATAGTCGAGTGGCAGCGATTTGAGATAGGCGAGGCTCGAATAGCCGGTCCCGAAATCGTCGATCGCCACGCGGAGCCCGGCGCCCCTGAGCGTCGCGAGCAGCCCCGCCGCGATGCCGAGATCCTCGATCAGCCCGCCCTCGACGATCTCGACCGTCAGCCGCCCGCGCGGAAAGCCGCTGCTGTCGACCCGGTCGAGGAAGAGGTCGGCAAAGCCCGGCCTGGCGATGTCGGCCGCCGTCAGGTTCAGCGCGAGCCGCAGGCTCCTGAGCGCGGCCGGCCAGGCCGCCGCGCGCTCGAGCACGATCCGCTGGATATGGTCGGAAAGCCCGATCTCGAGATCGGCGCGCGCCGCCGCCGCGAACAGCATGTCGGCACCGATCGTGCCGAGCGTCGGATGGTCCCACCGCGCCAGTGCCTCGACGCCGACGATCGCGCCGGTGGTCACCGAGACCTGGGGCTGGAACAGGATGTCGATCTCGCCGCGCTCGATCGCATGGTGAAGCTCGACCGCAAGCGCATCGATCGAGGCTTCCTCGCCCCCCGCATCGGCGGTGCGCACCGTCGCGCTGTCCGAGGCGCGGGCATCGGCCAGCGCCTCGCTCGCGCGCCGCAACAGGCTCACCGCGGTATCGCCCGGCTCGCGCCCCGCGATGCCGATCCGGCAGCCGAGCACGGCGATCGTCTCGCCGGTCACGAACGGCCGCGCCAGCTCGCCCGCGATCCGCTCGGCGACGAGCGCGACGCGCACGCCCGAATCCTCGATCGCGACCAGGAACTCGGAACCGCCCAGCCGTACCGCGAGCGCACCGCCGGCTGCTTCCTCGATCCGCTTGAAAGCGGCGCGCAGCAGGTCGTCGCCTACCGCCCGGCCATAGGCTGTGTTGATGATGTCGAAGCGGTTGAGCGCGATCAACATCGCCGAGAGCGGCCGGCCGTCGGCATCGGCAAGCCGCCGGTCGATCCAGCGCCGCGCGCCCGCCGCGTCCTGCGATCCGATCAGCGCGTCGCGCAGCACCGATGCCGGCTCGGGCGCGCTGCCCATCGTCTCGACCAGCGCATCGATCCGTCCTGTCTTGGCATCATATTGGAGATGCTGGACGATCCGGCCGAGCCCCGGCAGGTCATGCGCGAACGCGGTCGCGCCGTGTGCGGCGGAAAGCCGGCGCAGCGCCGCCATCCCCGCGCGCCGATCGGCCGGGTCGATCCGCCGCCACAAGGCGATCGGCCGCGGCTGCTCGTCGACGCCGAGCAACCGCGCGAACGCAGGCGTCAACAGCAGCGACCGGCTGTGCACGTCGAGCCGCCAGCCAAGCGGTTCGGTCGATCCGCTCCCCCGCCAGTCTCCCGCCATCCGCTCGGCATGGCGCCCGGCATAGCGCAGCGCCTGGAGGAATTCGGCCTCGGTGAACGGGCTGGCGAGGAAATGGGTCGCCCCCGCATCGTAGAAATCGGCGATCGCCGTCGTGTCGCCGCGCGAGACGAGCGCGAGCAGTGCCCCGCCATTCGCTGCAATCGCCCCGCCGATCGCCGCTGCAGCCGCGCGCCCTTCGGCAAGCGCGCCGCGCGCATCGATCACCGCGATCGCCGCCCCGCTGGTCAGGAACCGCCGCTCGGCCCCGGCCGCCCGCCGCGCCGCCACCACCTGCCAGCCGGCGCTGGCGGCCAGCTCGGCAAGCTCGTCCCGCTGCCGGAACGACAGGATGAACACGGGCGGTGGGTGGGTGGCGATGTCGGTCACAATCTCCCCATCTTCCCTTCACCCCGCCCCCATCGCGAGAGCCCCCTTCTCTCCTTCCAAGGTTTGGAAGAGAAGAACAAGGCTTCGACAATTCTGAACCGTCGATCGCCACCCTCCCTCCGTCACCCCGGACTTGTTCCGGGGTCCACCGTGCCGCGTACATCACGCATGCGATCCCTGAGGGCCCGTGGATGCCGGAACAAGCCTGTCCTGAGCCTGGTCGAAGGGTCCGGCATGAGGAGAGGCAAGGGTCGCGCGGGAAACTCAAATCCCCAATCGCCCTTGTTCCCGCCCTCCTTAAGGCTTAGCTCCTCACTCATGCCAAGCGCACCCGCCCTGATCGACCGCCACGGCCGCACGATCAGCTATTTACGGATTTCGGTCACGGATCGCTGCGACCTGCGCTGCCGCTATTGCATGGCCGAGCAGATGAGCTTCCTGCCCCGCTCGGCGCTGCTCAGCCTTGACGAAATCGCGATCATCGCCGAGCGCTTCATCACCCGCGGCATCACCAAGATCCGCCTCACCGGCGGCGAACCCCTCGTCCGCCGCGACGTCGGCGATCTCGTGAGGCGCCTCGGCGCTCATGTCGGCACCGGTCTCGACGAGCTGACCATGACCACCAATGGCAACCACCTCGTCGAGCATGCCGGGGATATGGCCGCCGCCGGCATCCGCCGCATCAATGTCAGCCTCGACAGCCGCGATCCCGGGATTTTCCGCTACATCACCCGCTACGGCGATGTTGACCGGGTCGTCGCCGGCATCATGGCCGCGCGAAGCGCCGGGCTCGCGGTCAAGATCAACATGGTCGCGCTGAACGGCCTCAACCATGCCGAGATCGCGCCGATGCTTGCCTGGTGCGTTGAACAAGGCTTCGACCTGTCCCTGATCGAGACGATGCCGCTCGGCGCGATCGACGAGGATCGTACCGATCGCTTCCTGCCCCTCACCAGGGTGTTCGACGATCTCTCGGCGCGCTTCGCTCTCAGCCGCGACGCACACCGCAGCGGCGGCCCGGCGCGCTACTGGCGGGTCGAGGGCACCGGCACGCGGCTTGGCCTCATCTCGCCGCTCACCGCCAATTTTTGCGACACCTGCAACCGGGTCCGCCTCACCACCGAGGGGATTCTCTACACCTGTCTCGGCCATGACGATCAGGTCGACCTGAAGCGCGCGCTGCGCGAAGGCGGCATCGCCGGCCTCGATGCGGCGCTCGACTCGGCAATGGCCACCAAGCCGGCCCGCCACGAGTTCGACATCGCCGCCGCGGCGCCCGCGGTCGCCCGTCACATGAGCGTCACCGGCGGATGAGCGACGATCCGCGGTTGAGCGAGCTGCGCCGCGCGCTGGTCGCCTCCCCCACCCCGCCGGCTCAGGCCGCTGCGGCCGAGCTCGCCGACGCCTATGACTGGGTGCCGGTCGAGGAAGCCGAGATGATCGTCGCCTTGGGCGGCGACGGCTTCATGCTCCAGACCCTCCACGCCATGCTCGAGCGCCGCAAGCCCGTCGTCCCCGTGTTCGGCATGAACCTCGGCACCGTCGGCTTCCTGATGAACGAATGGCGCCCCCACGGCCTCGAGGACCGCCTCTCGCGCACCAAGATGTTCAAGGTGGTTCCTCTCGGCATGACGGCGGAGACGGTGCATGGCGAGGTCTACAAGCTCCCCGCCATCAACGAGGTCTCGCTGCTCCGCGAAACCCGCCAGACAGCGAAGCTCGAGGTGACGGTCAACGATCGCGTCGTCCTCGACGAGCTCGCCTGTGACGGCATCCTGATCGCCACCCCCGCTGGCTCGACTGCCTACAACCTCTCCGCTCAGGGCCCGATCCTCCCGCTCGGCTCGGGGATGCTCGCGCTCACCCCGATCAGCCCGTTCCGCCCGCGGCGCTGGCGTGGGGCGATCCTGCCCGACAAGGCGCGGATTGGTCTTCGCGTGCTCGATCCGGCCAAGCGCCCGGTCAGCGCCGTCGCCGACCAGCGCGAGATCCGCGAGGTCGCCCGCGTCGACGTGGTCATCGACCGCGCCCGCGAGCTCTGCCTGCTGTTCGATCCCGAGCATGCGCTCGACGACCGCATAACCATGGAGCAATTCATCGCGTGAAGGCCTTGCATCGCCGGTTCAGCGAGTTATAGAGCCGCCCACAGCACGGTATTCCCTGATAGCTCAGCGGTAGAGCTCTCGACTGTTAATCGAGCGGCCGTTGGTTCGAATCCAACTCAGGGAGCCACCTTTCGCAGCCTCGCAGGCGCTTCGTAAAATCCCTAATTCAACCCGGCTCGGTTTCGGGACACAAGCGCCTTGTCGATCGTTCCACGACCGATGGCGTTTGCGGACCGTTTTGCCGCGCGTCTGGGATGGAGGAAGAAATGCGTTACAAAAATCTTCGCCGGGTCGCCGCGGCTGCGTTGTTGAGCACGGGGCTGTTGGTCATGGCCGGCTGCGCGACTGAATCCACTTATGGCCCGGCGACGGGCCGGGGGTTCGAGCGCTCCGGTTACAGCGACCGGATGATCGAGCCGAATCGCTTTTCGGTGAGCTTCGCCGGCAACAGCTACACCTCGCGCGACACGGTCGAACGCTATCTTCTCTATCGCGCGGCTGAGCTGACGGTGCAGCAGGGCTTCGACTATTTCATCCTGGTCGATCGCAACACCGACAAGCGCACCCGCACCTACGCCACGCCGACCTTCGAGCCTGGTCCCTATGGCTATGGCTATTGGGGCCCGACCTGGCGCTACCGCGGCCGCGGCTTTGGCTGGCGGTACTGGGACCCCTATTTCGGCGACCCCTTCTGGGATCGCAGCGTCGACATCAACACCGTCGACAAATATGAGGCCAGCGCCGAAATCGTCATGGGTCACGGGCCCAAGCCGACGGACAATGTCCGCGCCTTCGACGCCCGTCAGGTGATGAGCAATCTCGGCCCGTCGATCGTCATGCCCAAATAGGGCCGCCGCTCCCCCGCCGCACGGGCGGGGGAGCAGTCATGGAGTCAAACCGCGCCGTGGCAGTGCTTGTACTTGCGGCCCGATCCGCACGGGCATGGCGCGTTGCGGCTGACCTTGCCCTCCCACTCGGCCGGGTCCTCGCCCATGTTGCTGCCGTCGGGCTGGGGGATCGATAGCGGCGCGATCCGGGTGGTGATCAGCCCGCGCGTGGCGCCGTCCACATCATTGCTGTCGTCATCGCCCGAGAACGGGTCGAAATGGCTGGTGATGAAGTCGGGCAGGTCAGGCAGCGGCGGTGGCGCCTGGACCTGGAACTCGGCGTGCGCGATCGTCTTGGTCACGTCCTCGCGGATCGCGCCCAGCATCCGCTCGAACAGCTGGAAGGCTTCCTGCTTATACTCGTTGAGCGGCGTCTTCTGGGCATAGGCACGCAGGTGGACGACCTGGCGCAGCGCATCCAGCGTCGCCAGATGCTCCTTCCAGTGATGGTCGAGATTCTGAAGCAGGATCGACTTCTCGACCTGGATCCAGGTCTCGGGATCGAGTTGCGCCGCCTTTTCGGCGACCATCGCCGTCGCTGCCTCGCGCACCCGCTCCTCGACCACTTCGGGGTCGATCGCCTCTTCCTTCATCCACGCGTCGATCGGCGGGGTCAGACCAAGCGTCTCGGCGAGCTTCTCGCGCATCCCCTCGACATCCCATTGCTCGGGATAGGTGCCGTGCGGGCAGGCATCGCCGACGATGGCGTTGACCAGCTCGTCGCGCATGTCGGTCACTACATCGCCGACGGTGTCGGCATCCATGATGTCAGCGCGTTGCTCGTAGATCACCTTGCGCTGGTCGTTCATCACGTCGTCATATTCGACGACCTGCTTGCGGATGTCGTAGTTGCGCGCCTCGACCTTCTTCTGCGCTGTCTCGATCGCCTTGGAGAGCCACTTCGATCCGATCGCCTCGCCATCGCCGATGTTCGAGCGCATCATCCGCGCGAACAGCGTGTCGGGCCCGAAGATGCGCAGCAGATCGTCGTCGAGGCTCAGGTAGAAGCGGCTGAGGCCAGGATCGCCCTGACGGCCCGACCGGCCGCGCAGCTGGTTGTCGATGCGTCGGCTCTCGTGCCGCTCGGTGCCGAGCACGAACAGCCCGCCAGCCGCGAGCACCTCGGCCTTCTCGGCCGCGATCTCGGCCTTGATCCTGGCGATCGCCGCTTCGCGCTCGGGCCCTTCCGGCATTTCGGAGAGCTCGTCGTTCACCCGGAACTCGAGATTGCCGCCGAGCTGGATGTCGGTGCCGCGCCCCGCCATGTTGGTCGCGATCGTCACCACGCTCTTGCGGCCTGCCTGCGCAACGATATGCGCCTCGCGCTCATGCTGGCGCGCGTTGAGCACCTCGTGCTTCACGCCTTCCTTGACGAGGAAGTCGGAGAGCAGCTCGGACTTCTCGATCGAGACGGTGCCGACCAGCACGGGCTGGCCCTGCTCGGCATGGAGGCGGATCTTCTTGGCGATCGCCTGGAACTTGTCGGCGGTGTCCTTGTAGAACTCGTCCTCCTCGTCGACGCGCTGTACCGGCACATTGGTCGGGATGGTCACGACGTTCATCTTGTAGATGTCGAAGAATTCGGCCGCCTCGGTCGCCGCGGTGCCGGTCATCCCCGAGAGCTTGGGATACATGCGGAAATAATTCTGGAAGGTGATCGAAGCCATGGTCTGGTTCTCGGGCTCGATCGTGACGCCCTCCTTGGCCTCCACCGCCTGGTGCAGCCCGTCCGACCAGCGCCGCCCGTCCATCATGCGGCCGGTGAACTCGTCGATGATGATGACCTTGCCGTCCTTGACGATATAGTCGGTGTCGCGCTTGAACATCATGTTCGCGCGTAGCGCCTGGTTCAAATGATGGACCACCTGGGTGTTCACGAAATCATAGAGGTTCGCGCCCTCGAGCAGTCCGGCGGCCTCGAGCATCCGCTCGACCTTCTCGGTGCCGTCCTCGGTCAGCACGATCGACTTCTGCTTCTCGTCCTTCTCGTAATCCTCTTCGGCAAGCTCCTTCACGACGAGATCGACGCTGCGATACAGGTCCGACTTGTCGTCGGTCGGCCCGGAGATGATCAGCGGGGTGCGGGCCTCGTCGATCAGGATCGAATCGACCTCGTCGACGATCGCGAAGTTGAACGGGCGCTGCACCATCGAGCTGCGCTCATACTTCATGTTGTCGCGCAGATAATCGAAGCCGAACTCGTTGTTCGTGCCGTAGGTGATGTCCGAATGATAAGCGGCGCGGCGCTGCTCGTCAGTCAGGTTCGGCACGATCACGCCGACGGTCAGGCCGAGAAAGCGGTAGATCTGCCCCATCCAGTCGGCATCGCGCGCCGCGAGATAGTCGTTGACGGTGACGACATGGACGCCGGTGCCCGGCAGCGCGTTCAGATAGGTTGCGAGCGTCGCGACCAAAGTCTTGCCCTCGCCGGTGCGCATCTCGGCGATCTCGCCACGGTGGAGGACGATACCGCCGACCATCTGCACGTCGTAGTGCCGCTGGCCAAGCGTCCGCTTCGCCGCCTCGCGCACCGTGGCGAAAGCTTCGGGCAGCAGGTCATCGAGCTTGGTGCCGCTCGCCAGCCGCTCGCGGAAGATCACCGTCTGGTTGGCGAGCTCGGCATCGGTCATCGCCGAAACGGTCGATTCAAACCCGGCGATCTTGGCGACAATGCCCGCAAGCGACTTGACGTACCGGTCGTTCGACGACCCGAAAATGGTTTTGGCGAGGCCACCAAGCATGCAGAATTCCTGTGGATGATAGGGTCGCGGCGGAATCGGGTCCGCGGCGCGAAGGGAGTTGAAAAGGAGGACGTCAGGCGCGCGAACGCGCCGACCGCATCACTCGCGCGGCTTGTCCAGATAACGCGGGATGACCGCGAAAAGTGCCGGGCCGGTCGTGACAGCGCTGAAAAGATGGGAAGCAGGCGACTGCCAGCCGCCGGCCAGCGCAAGCCAGCTGCGAACCGGGCGGATCGAGGCAGCTTGTGCCACCGCGACCGTCTGCGTGGCTGTGACTGAGCCGCACGCCTGATGGACCTGCATTTCCGGCGCGCGCACGCCCGAGATCGCGCCGGTCAGCGCGCTCAGGAGAGCGGAGAGGAAAAGCAGCAGTTCCATCGTTCCGGCGCATGTAGTGCGCGCTACGCCGCTAGTCTACCTGGATTGGTCGATGTCGCGAACGCCATTCCAACGAGATCGTCAAAGGGAGCGCGCCGGAGAATCAGCGCCTGCTGCAGGCAGCGACGGGCTGGGCGGGGCGGGGGAGCTGCCGCAGTCGTCCGCGCCGTCGGCCTTTCGAAATCAGCTTCGAACTTCGGCCCGGAGGCTGCGCACGACGCCAGGCTGATCAGTGAAGCACGAAGGCGAGCACGGCGGCATGCGCGATGAAGGTGCAGGCAAGCGCGAACAGATATTCGGTGGTGGTGAGGTAGCGGGTCATGGTCATCTCCTTTGCGTCAACGAAGAGGTGTCGACTGGCAGCGGAGATGGACGGTCGCGAATCGCCGGCAAGCGGGAATGCGTAACGCAGTATCGCGACTTGAAAAGCCGCAGAAAACCGCCAAAGCTGCGATTGGCGCTTCGCCAACGGGAAACCAATCTACGTGAAATGGCTCCGACGAGCGCTGCTGGAATTCTGGGCGATGCTGTTCATGGCTGGCGTCGTCGGGTTCCTCGGGCCGTTCGGAACCTATCTGGCGGGCGATTTCATCTCCCGATTCGGCCGCTGGCTGATCTTGCTGCTCGGGGCTTACGTGCTGGTTCGCCCGATCATGATCCTGTGGCGCTGGATCGCCGAAGCAACCAGCCTGCCGCGCGGATCGATGGTTTTCTGGGGCGTGATCCTGTGCTCTTTTCCGATGGCGTTTCTCTGGCAATGGGCCGGGCGCGACGAGATGAAGCTGTTGGGCGGCTATTCCGGCGTGCTGCCCTTCACCTTGCTGTGCTCGCTCGCGATCATGGCGGTAGCCTGGTGGGCGGGGCGCGCCGATGCGCATCTGCTGCTCTACTATGCCGCGCTCGACGCAGATCCCAAGGTCGAGCAGACCACTCCCTATTGGTCCGGAAACCTGCCCGCGCCTGCCGAAAACCCGCCCCTGCCCACTCCGGAACCGGGGCCAGGCCAGCCTCGCCCGCGCCTCTATGCCCGGCTCACCCCCCGCTTCGAAGGCCCGATCCTCGCGCTCGAAAGCGAGGACCATTATGTCCGCGTGCACGGCATGCACCATAGCGAGCTCTTGCTGCTGCGGCTGCGCGACGCCATCGCCGAGATGGACGAGGAGCCCGGCGAACAGACTCATCGCAGCTGGTGGGTGGCGCGCGGCGCCGTTGCGCAGGTGGTCGGCACCGGCCGCAACCGCGAGATCGAGCTGGTCAACGGCAAACGCGCGCCGGTGGCGCGGGATTCGATCGAGCGGCTGACACGATCGCAGTTCCTGCCAGCATAAGACGGAGACCGACCGAACCATCCAGCGGTGGAAGAAACCACCCAACCGGTCTAGGCTTCCCTCAAAAATCGAGGGAGAAGCGGGTGCCTGGCTTGACCGGAAAGAACGTCATGGGAGCGCTCACCTTGCTGACGGCCTGCGCCGCCGCGCCGGCCGCCGCCGCGAGCGACCCGGCCGGGAGGCCAGTTTTCGCCCGGGTCTTCAGCGACCATGCCGTGCTCCAGCGCGATCGCCCGATCACCGTCTGGGGTTCGGCCGACCCGGCGCAACAGCTCAGCGTCACCCTCGGCAATAGCACGGTCGCTCTGCGTGCGGACAAAACCGGCCATTGGCGCACACGCCTGCCCGCAATGGCAGCCGGCGGCCCCTACACGCTGACTGTCAGCGGCGCCGGCGGAACAACCACGCTCGCCGATATCAAGCTCGGCGATGTCTATCTGTGCGGCGGCCAGTCAAACATGGAGTTCCCTGCCCGGCTCTCGACCGGTTCCTGGAACGGGATCGTCGCTGCGCCCAATGACGATATGCGCTTCCTCACCATCGCACATGACAGCGAGCCGGCGCCGCTCGACGATCTGAAGCACCCCGCCGCCTGGCAGATCGTCGCGCCCGACACGGTCGGCGACGCCTCGGCGGTCTGCTATTATATGGCCCGATCGCTCCAGAAGACCGAGAAGGTGCCGATCGGCTTCATCCATTCGAGCTGGGGCGGGACGACGATCCAGAGCTGGATCGGCGCCGCGTCGCTGCGCAGCTACAAGCCGTTCGAGCAGGGCGTCGCCGCGGTATCGCTGATGGCGTCCAACCCGGCCGAAGCAATGGCCCGCGAAGGACAGAAGCGGGAGGCGTGGTGGGATGCCCATGACCCGGACGCAGCCGCGCAGCGCGCCTGGATCGCGCCGGGCTATGACGACAGCGCCTGGTCGAGCATGGTGCCCGCGGGATCGTGGAAGGAAGCCGGCATCCCGGCCCTTGCCGATTTCGACGGCGTGGCCTGGTTCCGCACCACTGTAACGCTTACCGAGGCGCAGGCAAAAGCCGCCAACCGGCTCGCGCTCGGCCCGATCGACACCTATGACACCGCCTGGGTAAACGGCGTCCGCGTTGGCAGCGGCAGTATCGCCTGGGTCTGGCGCGATTATGAGGTGCCGGCCGGCGCCTTCCGGGCCGGGCCCAATGTGATCGTCCTCAGGGTATTGAGCGGCGGTCAGGGCGGCGGGCTGACGGGTCAGCCAAAGGTTCGCGGCATCGGCACGGCCGACGGCCAGTTCATCCCGATCGCGAGCCCCTGGCGCTACAAAATGGGGATGCGCGCGCGCGGCCTCTCGATCGCGTCATCGCCATGGGCTGTGCCGACCAGCCTGACGACGCTCTACAATGGCATGATCGCACCACTCGCAGGTTACGGCTTCAAGCTCGCCGCCTGGTATCAGGGCGAGGCGAATGCCGACAAGGCGGCCGAATATCGCACGCTCCTGCCGCTGCTGATGCGCGACTGGCGCAAGAACTTCGCCCAGCCCTACCTGCCCTTCCTGGTCGTCCAGCTCACCTCCTATGGCGCGGTCGCGGCCAGCCCCGGCAAGTCGGATTGGGCGGCGCTCCGCGAAGCCCAGGCGCAGTCGGTCGCCGCCGATCCTCATGCCGGGCTGGTGGTGACGATCGATGTCGGCGACCGCACCGACATCCACCCGAGCCAGAAGGCCGTCGTCGGCGAACGCCTTGCCCGCGCCGCGCGCGCCGTCGCTTATGGCGAGCCGGTGACGCCGGGCGGGCCCGAAGCGGTCGGCGTGGTGCGTTCGGGCAATGATCTGGTGGTGCGCTTCAAGAACATCAATGGCGGCCTGAGGACCTATAGCGCCAATGTCGCGATCGGCTTCGAGGCCTGTATCGCGGATCGCTGCAGCTACGTGCCCGGCACGATTCAGAGCGACAGCGTGGTACTTGGCGGCGCCAATCGTCCCGAGGTTACCCGCGTCCGCTATGCCTGGGCCGACGCGCCTTTTGTCAATCTGTACAGCGCTGACGACCTGCCCGCTGCGCCGTTCGAACTGCCGGTGCCCCAGGGATCTTAGGGGATTCGAGATCCAGATATCTCGGAATCCACATCTTCGTTGGTTGCCCGGCTCTCAAGCCACCTCGTGCCGCGCCTCGAGCGCAGCCTTGATCGCCTCGATCGCCTCGGTGCCCCTGGCCCCATCGGGCCCGCCGCCCTGCGCCATATCGGGCCGGCCGCCGCCGCCCTGTCCGCCCAGAACGGCGACCGCCGCACGTAGCAGATCGACTGCATTATAGGTCGCGACCAGATCCTCGGTGACGCCAACCGCAATCGACGCCCGGCCGTCATTGACCGCGACGATCACCGCGACGCCCGAGCCGATCCGCTGCTTGGTTTCGTCGACCGCGCCGCGCAGGCCCTTGGCATCGAAGCCATCAATCACCTGGCCGACGAAATTGACCCCGCCGACCTGCTCCGGACCCGCGGGTGCAGCGCCGCCGCCGCCGCCAAGCGCGAGCGCCTTCTTCGCCTCGGCGAGCTCCCGCTCAAGCCGACGGCGGTCCTCGACGAGCGCCGCGACCCGCGCCGGCACTTCGTCGGGCGTCGCCTTCAGCACAGCAGCCGCTTCGCGCAGCTTCTCGTCGCGGCCGGTGAACCAGGCGCGTGCGGCCTCGCCGGTCAGCGCCTCGACGCGGCGGATGCCGCTCGATACGGCGCCCTCGCCGATGATCTTGAACAACCCGATATCGCCGAGCTGCTTCACATGCGTGCCGCCGCAGAGTTCGAGCGAGTAGATGCCGTCTCCCTCGCGCCCCATCGACACGACGCGGACCTCGTCGCCATATTTCTCGCCGAACAGCGCCATCGCGCCTTCCTTGATCGCCTCGTCGGGCGTCATCAGCCGGGTCGAGACCTCGCCATTCTCGCGGATATGGCGGTTCACGTCAGCCTCGACTTCGGCAATCCGGGCCGGCTCGATCGCGCTCGGTTGCGAGAAATCGAAGCGCAGCCGATCGGGCGCGACCAGGCTGCCCTTTTGCGCGACATGCTTGCCAAGCCGCTGGCGGAGCGCCTCGTGGAGGAGGTGGGTCGCGCTATGATTGGCGCGGATCGCGCCGCGGCGATCATGATCGACCGCCATGGTCAGCGTGTCGCCGACCGCGATATCGCCCCCTTCGATCGTCGCACGGTGCGCGAAGATCCGGCCAAGATATTTCTGGGTATTGTCGACCCTGGCCAAGACAGCGCCGTTCGACAGCAGCCCGGTATCGCCGACCTGCCCGCCGCTCTCAGCGTAGAAAGGCGTCTGGTTGGTGACGATCTCGACTGTCTCGCCCGCGCTCGCCTTGGTTACCCGCGCGCCGTCCCTGACGATCGCGACCACGCGGCCCTCGCCATCCTCGGCCGAATAGCCGAGAAACTCGGTGCCGCCCGCTTCCTCGGCAATGTCGAACCAGACATCGTCCGAGGCACGGTCGCCCGATCCCTTCCATGCGGCACGCGCGGCGCGCTTCTGTTCTGCCATCGCCGAATCGAAGCCGGCGCGATCGACGCCGAAGCCCTTGGCGCGCAGCGCGTCCTCGGTCAGGTCATAGGGAAAGCCGAACGTGTCGTAGAGCTTGAACGCGGTCTCACCCGGCAGCACCGCACCCGGCGTCATCACCGAAGTCGCCTCGTCGAGCAGGCGCAGGCCGTTGGTCAGCGTGCGGCGGAACTGGGTTTCCTCCTGCAGCAGCGTCGCCTCGATCGAAGCCTGGGCGCGGACCAGTTCGGGATAGGCAGCGCCCATCTCGGCGACCAGGGCCGGCACCAGCCGGTGCATCAGCGGATCCTTCGCGCCGAGCAGATGCGCATGGCGCATCGCGCGGCGCATGATCCGGCGCAGCACATAGCCGCGCCCTTCATTGGCCGGGAACACGCCATCGGCGATCAGGAAGCCCGAGGCGCGCAGGTGATCGGCGATCACACGGTGGCTCGCCTGGGTTTCGCCGGTGCTCGGGGTGCGGGTCAGCGCGCTCGATTCGGCGATCAGCGCCTTGAAGGTATCGGTATCGTAGTTGTCGTGCACGCCCTGCAGCACCGCGGCGACGCGCTCGAGCCCCATGCCGGTGTCGATCGAGGGGCGCGGCAGGCTGGTTCGCTCGCCGTCAGCCGACTGGTCGAACTGCATGAAGACGAGATTCCAGATCTCGACGAAACGGTCGCCATCCTCCTCGGGGCTTCCGGGCGGGCCGCCGGGAATGTGGTCGCCATGATCGTAGAAGATCTCCGAGCAGGGACCGCACGGCCCGGTGTCGCCCATCGACCAGAAATTGTCGCTGGTGGCGATACGGATGATGCGCTCTTCCGGCAGGCCGGCGATCTTCTTCCACAGGTCGAACGCTTCGTCATCGGTATGATAGACGGTGACGGTCAGCTTGTCGGCGGGAATGCCCCATTCCCTGGTCAGCAGATTCCAGGCGAGCGTGATCGCCCGCTCCTTGAAATAATCGCCGAACGAGAAATTGCCGAGCATTTCGAAGAAAGTATGGTGGCGCGCGGTATAACCGACATTGTCGAGGTCGTTGTGCTTGCCCCCGGCGCGCACGCATTTCTGCGAGGAGGTCGCGGTCGAATAAGGCCGCGATTCGAGGCCGGTAAAGACGTTCTTGAACGGCACCATGCCGGCATTGACGAACATCAATGTCGGGTCGTTATGCGGCACCAGCGGCGCGGACGGCACGCGGGCATGCCCTTCGCGTTCGAAATAGTCGAGAAAGCTGCGGCGGATGTCGTTGGTCGATGTCATGCTGGCGACTTAGGCGAGGGCCGCGCGGTTCTCAAGCGGATCGCTGTGGCAGGCCGGATAGCGTTCCTTTATACCAGCTCTGTCGACCAAGGGGGAAGTGAGATGCGCACATGGATGCTGCTGCCCCTGTTGGCATTGTTGCCGGCAACCGTGAGCGACGGCGCGATGACGGCGCCCTTGTCCTTCTTGCTCGCAGATGTCGCTGTCTGCGGCGGCGGCGACGCGCCGGTTTCAGCGGTTCCGGAGATCCTGCCCGGCTATGGCAGCGGCGGCTTCACGATCACCACCGTCAATCCCGAGGCGCAGGCCTTTTTCGACAACGGCATGCAGCTCGCCCACGCCTTTGCCCACAAGGCGGCGACCGCGGCGATGGCGCGCGCGGTGCAACTCGACCAGACCTGCGCGATGTGCCTGTGGGGCGCTGCCTGGACCGACGGGCCGACGATCAACTTCACCATCGATCCGGCCGAGCAGAAGACTGCCGCCGGGAAGGTCGCAGCGGCGGAGAAGCTGTTGACGCCCGCCTCCCCGACAAAGGAGCGGGAACTGATCGCGGCGCTGAAACTGCGCTACGACCATGGCGGCGGCACGGGTTCGGGCGATCGCGCCTTCGCGAAAGCGATGGACTCACTCGCGGTGAAATATCCCGATGACGACGAGATCGCGACGATCGCCGCCGACGCCTGGATGATCCCGACCGCGCAGAGCAGCGGCACCAGGAACCTGCCGCGCGCGGTGGAACTGCTCGAAGGCGTGCTCAAACGTCATCCGGATTATACGCCGGCGATTCATTTCTACATCCACGCCACCGAGATGAGCGGTTTCCCCGCCCGCGCCGAGCCTTATGCCGACCGGCTGCCGGCGCTCGCACCGCATGCCAGCCATCTTGTCCATATGCCGTCGCACACTTTCTACCAGATCGGGCGCTACCAGGACGCGGCCGATACCAATGTTCGCGCGGTCGCGATGGGAATCGAGAATGCGAAACGCCAAGGGTTGCCCCAGCCGGGTGGCGAGTGGCTGCTCCCCTATCACGGGCATAATGTCCAATATGGCGTCGGCGGCGCGCTGATGTCGGGTGACGCGAAGGACGCGCTCGATCTCAGCGGCCCGATGCTCGCCGCTGCGGTGCATTCACCCAAGGGGCCCAATCCCTTCCTGCAGATGGCGATGGGCACTGCCTATGCTGCCGAGGCGCGCTTCGCGGTGCCGGCTGACGTTCTTGCCCTGCCGGATCCTGGCGCAAAGTTCGCCTTCGCCCAGGCCTATCGCCATTATGCGCGGGGCGAGGCCCAGGCGCGGTTGGGCAATGCCGCCGGTGTGCGCGCTGAGCTGGCCCTGATCCCGGAGAGCGTGGGCCCGTCGAATAAGGCGGACTTCACCGAACACGCGACCCGGCTGATGCTGATCGCCCGTTATGTCCTGCAAGGCCGCGCCGCGATGATCGAGGGACATCCGCTCGAGGCAGCGAAATTCTTCGCCAGCGGCGCGAAGATCGAGGAAGCGAAGACCGTCGCCAGCTTCAGCGACCCGCCGATTTGGTGGTACCCGGTCCGCCGCAGCTACGCCGCCGCGCTGCTCGCGGCGGGCAAGCCGCAGGAGGCGCTCAGCGCAACCGACACGGTGCTGGCGCGCCGGCTGCACGATCCGCTCACCTTGTCGGTCCGCGCCGATGCCGAGAAGGCGCTCGGCCAAACCGACGGCGCGACAAGGGACCGCGCGCTCGCGACCGAGGGCTGGCGGGGAGACAAGGCAGCGTTCGAGCTGGCGGCGATCTGATCAGCCGGGCGGCGCAACAACGGTGAGCGCACCCGCCTGGCACTCGAAGCGCAGCGGCATGTCGAGCCTCATCACCTCGCCGTCGAGCGCGATGTCGATATCGTCGGAACGCCCGCTGACGTCGAACGCAGGCGCAGCGCCGATCGCGGCGAAATCCTTGTCACGGTCGGCGCGGCCGAACAGGGTGCGGATCGCGAAGCCGACCAGCGCCCATCGCCGCCGCGAGGCGACAGCGAAGACCGACAGCACCCCGCCGTCGAGCGCCTCCCGCGTGCCGAGCTGCCCGGCCGCCAGCGTGTACCGGTTGTTGCCGACGAACAGCATCGGCGTGACGATGTCGCTCGGCGCACCCGGCATGGCGAGATGCAGCCGGTGATGCTTCACCCGGCGCAGCGCAGCGATCGCCGAGGGCAAGGCGGCCAGCCATTTCGGCGCATCGTGCTGCTCCCGCTCCCGGACGAGCTGCGGGTAGAGACCGATCGAGGCATTGTTGACAAAGGCATGGCCGTTGACCCGGGCAAGGTCGATCTTCCGTGTCGCGCCGCTCGCGATCAGCGCAGCCGCGCCCGGGATATCGAGCGGAACGCCGAGCTCGCGCGCGAGATGGTTGCGGGTGCCGAGCGGCAGGATGCCGAGGGTCGACCCCTTGTCGGCTAGGATCCCAGCCATGTGCCCGAGCGTCCCGTCACCGCCACCGACGACGACCAGCGGTCGATCGGCAACCTTGCTCAGCGCCGCTTCGAGCTCGTCTCCCTCGACAAGCTGAAGGTCGATCGCGACCCCTGCCTGAGCGAATGCCGCCTCGAGTTCGGGGCCGAGCTTGTCGCCCTTCGACGAGGCCGTTCCACCGCTGCGATTGACCAGAACCGGGACGCGATCGCTCATCCGAACGGCGCGTCGAGCGAGGCCGGCGGTTGGGAGAACCATTTCGGTCCGGTCTCGGTCATATGAAAGCAATCCTCGATCCGAACGCCGAACTTGCCCGGCAGATACAGGCCCGGTTCGTCGGAGAAGCACATGCCGGGCGCAAGCAGTGTCTGCTCGCCGTGCACGAGGTTGACCGGCTCATGCCCGTCGAGGCCGATGCCATGGCCGGTGCGGTGCGACAGCCCCGGCAACCGGTAGCGCGGGCCGTAGCCGAGCGCCTCGTAATGGCGGCGGACCGCGTCGTCGACCGACCCCGCGGGCACCCCGATCCGCGCGGCGGCAAACCCGGCCGCCTGCCCGTCATGAACGTCCTTCCACACCTTGCGCTGCTCAGCGCTGGCGGCGCCGAACACGAAGGTACGCGAGACGTCTGACTGGTAACCCTGAACGGTGCAGCCGCAATCCATCAACACGATCTGCCCATCAGCGACCCTTTGCGGCGCGCGGCTGCCATGCGGATAGGCGGCTGCCTCGCCGATCAGGATCAGCGCGAATTCGGGATCGCCACCGAGCTTGCGGGTCGCGGCGTTCATCAGCGCGCCGATATCGGAGGGGGTCATCCCTTTCTCGATGCGCGGCCAGGTCCAGCGATAGGCGGCAATCGTCACATCGGTCGCGGTCTGCATCAGCGCGATTTCGGGCGCGGTCTTGATCATCCGGCAGCCGCGCACCACCGGATTCGCCGAGACGAGCCTTGCCTCGGGCAACACCCGGGCGAGGCCGTTAACGGCGAAATAGCGCACCGTCTCCTCGATGCCGATCGCGCCACCCGCGAGCTTGCGGTCCTTCAGGAAGCCGGCGACGACAGCGAGCGGGTCCTCGTCTTCCTGCCATACGCGCACATCGGCGGGTACGCCGAGAGTCTGGCGGACCGAGGGCTCCTCGAAAAAGGGCGTGACGATGCAGGGATCGCCCTCGACCGGCAGCACCGCAGCAGTCAGCCGCTCGCTACGGCCCCAGCGCACTCCCGTGAAATAGATCAGGGACGAGCCGGCCTCGATCAGCACAGCGCCGATTCCATTCGCCTTCATCAGCCGCTGGGCACGGGCAATCCGAGCGCGGCGCTCGGCCTCGCCGATCGGCGCCGTGGCGGTGGTGATATCGCTCAGCGCGCTGAGGTCCGGCTCGGCGGCGCGCAGGATCGACGGTATGGTGAGCAATGGCAGCATGGCCGCTGCACTGGCGAGCGTCTGGCGACGGGTCAGCAGCACGAGGCGTTTCCCTTTCCTGCGATACGGTCAGGATGCGAAGTGTCGCGCAGCGACAATGTCAATTCGGGCATGAGCTGACATAAGGCGCTTGACCGCGCCGCGGCAATCCCCTTCCCTGCCCGCTTGATTCCGGGGAGTTTTTCATGGCGAAACGCCTGACGCTTTTTATCTTGATCGGGCTTGTGCTCGGGCTTGCTGTCGGCTGGTCGATCAATGCCGGGGTCGATGACGGAACGCCCGCGGCGGCGGCACAGCTCAAGCTCATCGGCTCCTGGATCTCGGTGGTGACGACGATCTTCCTGCAGCTGATCAAGATGATCATCGCCCCCCTGGTATTCGCCACCCTGGTGACCGGCATTGCGCATATGGGCGATACCGGCGCGCTTGGCCGGGTCGGCGCCAAGGCGTTGCTGTGGTTCATCTGCGCGAGCCTCGTCTCGCTGACCCTCGGCCTCTGCCTCGTCCATCTGCTCCAGCCCGGGGTCGGGCTCAATTTGCCGCTGCCGCCGGTGACGGCCGCGACCGGGCTCGCCAAGCCGGTGTTCGATCCCAACGACTTCGTGAAGCATATCTTCCCGGCCTCGATCATCGGCGTGATGGCGACCAACGAGATCCTGCCGATCGTTGTCTTCTCGGTGTTCTTCGGCGTCGCGCTCACTGCGATCGGCGAAAAGGCAGCGCCGATCGTCCGTGCGGCCGAAGGGCTGGTCGCGGTGATGCTGCAGGTGACTGACTATGTGATGCGCTTCGCGCCGGTCGCCGTGTTCGCGGCGGTCACCGCGGCGCTCGCCGAGCAGGGACCGAGCGTGATCGGCAAGCTCGCCTATTTCATGGGCAGCGTCTATCTCGGGCTCGCCTTGCTCTGGGCGCTGCTGATTGGCGCCGCCTTCCTCGCCATCGGCAAGCGAACCAGGCTGCTCTTGCGCTATATCCGCGAGCCGATCCTGCTGGCCTTCTCGACCGCCTCGTCCGAGGCCGCCTTTCCCCGCACGCTCGAAGCGCTCGACCGGTTCGGCGTGCCGAAGCGGATCTCGAGCTTCGTGCTGCCGCTCGGCTATTCGTTCAATCTCGACGGCTCGATGATGTACATGACCTTCGCGTCGCTGTTCATTGCCCAGGCTTATGCCATCCATCTGTCGCTCGGCACCCAGATCGCGATGCTGCTGACGCTCATGGTGACCTCGAAGGGCATTGCCGGCGTGCCGCGCGCGAGCCTGGTGGTGATCACGGTGACGCTTTCTCAGTTCAACATCCCCGAGGCGGGCATCCTGCTCGTCCTCGCGATCGACCATTTCCTCGACATGGGGCGGTCGGCCACCAATGTCGTCGGCAATGCAATCGCCGCGAGTGTGGTTGCGCGCTGGGAGGGTGGGTTCGAACCGCCGATGCCGGCAGAGATCGAGCCGCCGCACGCGCCGAGCCACGGCCTCAGCGGTCAGGCATAGGCATAGGGGCCACCCCGCGCGAGCGCTGCCTGATAGGCGGGACGTGCGTGGATCTTGTCGAGCCAGGCAATGGTGTGCGGGCGCGAGGCGCCGAGCCCGGCGCGTCCGCGTGCCGCTTCGAGCGGAAAACTCATCATGATGTCGGCGGCGGTCATCTCGTCGCCCGCGAACCAAGGGCGGGCGGCCAGCTCGGATTCGACATAATCAAGATGGACATCGATCATGGGCTGTATCCGCTTGATCGCCGACTTGCCGAAGATCGGAATCCGGTTGAGGACAAGCAGCACGAGCAGGGGCGGCATCAGCGACCCTTCGGCATAATGCAGAAACATGCGGTAGCGCAGCACTGACTCGCGATGGGCGAGCGGGCCGAGCCGCCCGTCGGCCTTTTCAACGAGATATTCGATGATCGCGCCGGTTTCGGCGACCACGACGCCGTCATCCTCGATCACCGGCGACTTGCCGAGCGGGTGGACGCGTTTCAATTCGGGCGGGGCGAGCATTGTCTGCTTGTTCCGCTCGTAGCGCTTGACCTCATAGGGCATGCCGAGCTCCTCGAGCATCCACAGGATGCGCTGCGAGCGCGAATTCTCGAGATGGTGGACGATGATCGTCATTGTGCCTCTCCTGCCGCTGCTTGCGCCGACCATAGCCATGCCGCAGCGGGGAAATCCACTGTGTCGCCCGATCGGTGGCGATGGAGCACGTCGGCCATGCGATCGAGCATCGCACCGCGCTCGGCCGGATCGGCAGCCTTGATCGCCCGTGCGGTCGGCCCGATCCGGCTGAAGAGATCGAGCGCGTCGGCGATCGGATCGGCACCCTCACCGGCGCAATAATTGTAATCGACCGATATGGCGCGGACGTCACACCAGCCTGCAGCCTCGAGCAAGGGCGTGACGAAGTCAGGATCGGCAAAGGCAAAGGGGCCAGGCGCATAGCCGGCGGGCACTGGCTGGGGTCCACCCAGAACCGCGGCCAGAAGCTCGGATGCCCAGGGGTTGAGCGCAGCGTCCCGAAAACAGGAAAAGACGAGGCGGCCGGCCGGCGCCGCAGCGCCGCGGATCGCGGCGAAAGCAGCTATGGGATCAGCGAAGAACATCACGCCGTGCCGCGAAACGAACAGGTCGACCGGCGCCTGATCGCCAACAAGTGCCTCGACCGGGCCCGTCGCGAAGCGCAGATTCGGGAGATCGGCAGCCCGTGTCGCCGCAATCGCGGTGAGGCCCGGGGAAATGTCGATGCCACAGATGCGTGCGGCGGGCAGCGCCGCTGCAAGAGCAAGGCTGGTCGCCCCGGCGCCACAGCCAATATCCACAATCGCCGGGGCATCGATCCCCGCTACCGCAGCGATCGCCGCTGCGTTGAGACGCGGCGCGAGACCGGCAAAGCTGCGATCGGTACGCTGCCATTCAGTGGCCCAGACATCGCCGACCGGGCCGCTCCATTCGCTTGCATCCATCATGCTTCCTTCCCGATGAGGGCCGATCCCGCAAAGATCCGGCGCGTCGGTGGTGTAGCTGCTTTCGTCCGCCCTGGCGAAGAGCCAATCGCCCCATGAAATATGAAAGGCCCGCCGTCGTGGGCGGGCCTTTCCGGGTTTTGCGACGGGAGAAACGCCGCGCTAAACTTGATTGTCGAGCATCCGCCCCCTCCCCGCTTGGGAGAGAAGAAGATCAGAGGTCGTCGTCCTCGCCATCGGCGTCGGGGCCGGCCATCATCTCTTCGGCGACCTTGTCGGTACGGGCCCGGATCGCCTTTTCGAGGCGGTCGGCCATTTCCGGATTTTCCTTGAGGAAGGTCTTGGAATTCTCGCGGCCCTGGCCAATCCGGACGCTGTCGTAAGAAAACCACGCGCCCGATTTCTCGACCAGCCCGGCCTTGACGCCGAGGTCGAGGATCTCGCCGATCTTGGAGACGCCCTGGCCATACATGATGTCGAACTCGACCTGCTTGAACGGCGGTGCGACCTTGTTCTTGACGACCTTCACCCGGGTGGTGTTGCCGATGATTTCCTCGCGATCCTTGATCTGGCCGGTGCGGCGGATGTCGAGACGGACCGAGGCATAGAATTTCAGCGCGTTGCCGCCCGTCGTCGTCTCGGGGTTGCCGTACATCACGCCGATCTTCATGCGCAGCTGGTTGATGAAGATCACCATGCAGCGCGAGCGGCTGATCGAACCGGTCAGCTTGCGCAGCGATTGCGACATCAGCCGCGCCTGCAGGCCGACATGGCTGTCACCCATTTCGCCCTCGATCTCGGCGCGGGGCACGAGCGCCGCGACCGAATCGACCACCAGCACGTCGATCGCGTTGGAGCGAACCAGCGTATCGACGATCTCGAGCGCCTGCTCGCCGGTGTCGGGCTGGGAGACGATCAGTTCGTCGATATTGACGCCGAGCTTCTTGGCATAGACCGGATCGAGCGCATGCTCGGCATCGACGAACGCCGCTGTGCCGCCGCCCTTCTGCGCTTCGGCGATCACGTGAAGCGCAAGCGTCGTCTTGCCCGAGCTTTCCGGACCATAGATTTCGATCACCCGGCCGCGCGGCAGACCGCCGACGCCGAGCGCGATATCGAGGCCGAGCGAACCGGTCGAAATCGATTCGACCTGCATCGTCTCCTTCGATCCGAGCCGCATCGCGCTGCCCTTGCCGAAGGCGCGATCGATCTGCGCGAGTGCTGCCTCGAGTGCCTTGGCGCGCTCGCCGGAAGCTTTCTCGTTTGCCTTGTCGTTGGAGACTGCCATTTTGTTGTCGATGACCTTCAAAGATGCCGCCACTGGGAGCCTCCGTCGCTAGACTGATCACGCCATCTGTTCAATGCGTGTTGGAAGCTTCGTATATGGTTTGTTCCAGAAGAACAAGTGGGGAACGATCTTTTTTTGTTCCGCTGTTCCTCAAGCCGGGAAAACCGGGCTGCCGGGCGGCGCCTGGCCGGGCTCGATCACATAAATCAGCGCGCCATGTTCCGTACAGCCGAGCGCGGCCGCGGGCGGATCCTCATAGGACCGGTCGTAGTCAGGGATGATCCCGTACCAGGCGGGCAAAGCGACCGCGAAACGCGCACGCAGCGCCGGTTCATCGATCACGCAGGCGGCGTGGACGATTTGGCCGAACTGAAGCTTCACGATAATCCCGGCGCGGCGCATCGCCAGCTCGACCGGGGCGAGATGCGCGCAGGTGGCGGACATATCCGGCGCGAGATCATAGGCGATCTGGGCGTCGGACCAGCTCTCGCCGCGTTCAATCCGGTCGGCATAGGCGCTGAGGATCGGATCGCCCCGCATTTCGATCAGGCGCAGCCGTTGCGCTTCACGCCAGTCCGCATGCTTCGAGCGCGCGTCGCGCCGCGCACCGGAGCGCCGGTCATGTCGGGCTACGCCCCGCCCGACATGGTACAGGCCATAGGTGATCGCGGCCGCGACGATAAGGATCGCGGGCAGGTGATACTGCTCGATTACCAGCGGCATCGCATCACGATGAAGCGTGAACCCGGCCCAGAGCACAACCACGAAACCTGCGCCTATCCCCGCCATCGCCACCAGCAGGCCAAACAGCGGACCGGGCTCCCGCATGCGCGGCACGGGCGGGCCGGCGATGCCCGGCGCTCCGCCCGCCCGGACCGAGGTGCTGACGACGGCCCATAAGGCATAGCCGCCGAGCATTGTGCCGATCGGGAAGCCGAAGAGCAGCAACACCGATACGATCGCGACCGGTATTCGCGCCCATGGCTTGCCGAGCAACAGACCAAGCCCGCCGATCGTCGCCGGTAACAGATAGAAGATCGCGGCGATGGCGAAGAAGAAGCCGATCCAGGCAAGTGCTTCGGGGCCGCGCGGATCGGATTCGAGCCCGAGGCCGATGCAGAGCGCAGTCCCGATCGCCAGCCCGAGCACGCCCAGGATCAGATAGATCCAGGCGATGACGCGAAGCGGCGTGGAGAGGCGAGTCCGGTCGGTCATCGTTGCGGGACCGTAATCGATCGACGCCTATCCGCAAACCACCCGCACATGGTCAGCCAGGGCGACGGGATTCCGGCTTGCTCCCCTGCCCGCCCCGCGCGATGAATGCGGCATGACGGACCATGATTTCATCACCGGGCTGCCCAAGGCCGAGCTCCACCTCCATATCGAGGGCAGCCTCGAACCCGAGCTGATGTTCGCGCTGGCGGAGCGCAACAGGATCACGATCCCGTTCGCGACTGTCGAGGCGGTGCGCGCCGCCTATGATTTCTCCAACCTGCAGGATTTCCTCGACATCTATTATGCCGGCGCGAATGTGCTGCAGACCGAGCAGGATTTCCGCGACCTGGCAGTGGCCTATTTCGATCGCGCGGCGGCGGACGGCGTCGTCCATGCCGAAATCATGTTCGATCCGCAGACTCATACCGATCGCGGCATTGCCTTTGGCACGGTAATCGCCGGCCTGCTCGCCGGCATGGCGGACGCCGAGACACGGCACAGCATGACGTCGAAGCTGATCATGAGCTTCCTGCGCCATCTCGACGAGGAGGCCGCTTTCGCCACGCTGGCGGCGGCCGAACCCTGGCTCGACCGGATCGACGCAGTCGGGCTCGATTCATCGGAGCTTGGCCATCCGCCGGAGAAATTCGCGCGGGTGTTCGCGGCGGCGCGCGGCAAGGGCCTGCGCCTCGTCGCGCACGCCGGCGAGGAAGGGCCGCCCGATTATGTCCGGCAGGCGCTCGACCTGCTCGATATCGACCGGCTCGACCACGGCAATCGAAGCCTGGAGGATCCGGTGCTGACCGCACGGCTCGCCCGCATCGGCATGACGCTGACGGTGTGCCCGCTGTCGAACCTGAAGCTCTGCGTGGTGCGCGACATGGCCGAGCATCCGATCGACCGGATGCTCAAGGCCGGCCTGCGCGCGACGATCAATTCGGATGATCCGGCCTATTTCGGCGGCTATATCGCCGACAATTACCGGGCTGTGGCAATGGCGCGCGGGCTCGACCGCAACGATCTCGCCTTGCTGGCACGCAATTCGTTCCTTGGCTCGTTCCTGCCCGACGACGTGGTGGCAAAGCATCTCGCGACACTCGATACCTATGTGGGAGCCAATGCATGACCGTGTTCGCCGACATCACGCATGAGGAATTCGTCGCGACCGTCCGCGCGCTCGCGCTGCAGCTCGCGGACGATGCGTGGAAACCGGATTTCATCATCGGCATCGGCCGCGGCGGGCTTTCGCCGGCGGTCTATCTCAGCCACGCGACCGGGCTGCCGATGCTGTCAGTCGATTATTCGAGCCAGGTGAAGGATTTCGCCGACGAACCGCTGGTCAAGCTGGCGCGGCGGACTCAGGCCGGCGAGCGACTGCTGTTCCTCGACGACATCAATGATTCGGGCAGGACGATCGCCCATCTCCGCGGGGCGCTGCGCACGGCCGAGGCGATGCCGGGCAGCATCCGCTTCGCGACGCTGATCGACAATGTCAGCTCGGCGGAACAGGTCGACTATCGTGCCCGGACGATCGACCGGAGAGTCAACAAGGACTGGTTCGTCTTCCCTTGGGAAGCGGTGGCGCCGGCTCAATCGCTGGTCGAGGATGCGGCGGCGGTTCCGGAGCGGATCGCCTGACGGTGCCGGGCCGGAAATTCAGGCCAGCGACTCAAGCACCTTGGCGACTGCGTCCATCGTGAACGGCTTGGGCAGGGTCGGGCGGCCGCGATAGGCTTCGACGATGCTGTCGTGCGAGCCGCCGGTCGCGAGCACGAACGGCACGCCCCGCGCGGCGAGCGCTTCGGCGATCGGCCAGCTTTTCTCGCCGCCGCGCAGGTTCACGTCGAGGATCGCTGCATCGATGCCGCCCGCCTCGACCAGGGCAAGCGCATCAGCGACAGTGTCGGCAGTGTCGGCAGTGCCGGCCATCTGCTTGCCGAGCATCTCGATGAAATCTTCGAGCATCATGGCGATCAGCGGTTCGTCCTCGACAATGAGGATTCGGTTCGGCGCGGTCATTCCGGCCCCTTAGTCTCAGCGCCGCCGTAGCGCCAAGTCATTTCGCATTCAATGCGCCGCGCGCCGCCTCGGCAAGCTGCTGGACTGAAAAGGGCTTGGCGAGGAAAGAGACATTGTCGAGATCGATCGAGCGGCGCAGATGCTCCTCGGCATAGCCCGACATGAACAGGATCGGCAGATCGGGATAGCGCGCCCGCACCTGGCGGACCATGGTCGGCCCGTCCATTACCGGCATGACGACATCGGAGATTAGCAAGTCAGGCCGGTCGTTCCGCGCCAGCAGATCAAGCGCGACCTCGCCATTCTCGGCGGTGAGCACGGTATAGCCCTGGCGGGTCAGCGCGCGCTCGGCGACGGCGCGGACCATGTCTTCATCCTCGACGAGCAGGATCGTGCCGGTGCCCCAGAGATCAGTAGGTTTGTCCCGGGTCAGCGCCGGCATCGACCCCTTTTTTGCGGGTTGGGGCGTTGCGTGGACCGGCAGATAGATGCTGAAGACGGCGCCCTGATCACGTCCCCCCTGATCGTGATTGTCGGCAAAGATATAGCCACCCGACTGCTTGACGATGCCATAGACGGTGGAGAGGCCGAGGCCGGTGCCCTTGCCGACTTCCTTGGTGGTGAAGAAGGGCTCGAAAATCTTGCCGATGATCTCCGGCGGGATGCCGCCGCCGGTGTCGGCGATTTCCAGCGCGACATAGTCGGCGATCGGCAGGATGTCCGATCCCATCTTGCGCACATCGGTCGAGGTGACCGCCATGGTCTGGATCGACAGCGTGCCGCCGCCGCGCGGGTCCTTCGCCAGCATCGCGTCGCGGGCATTGACCGCGAGGTTGACGACGACCTGCTCGAGCTGGCCGGGATCGGCACGGACCGGCCCGAGATTGCGGCCATGCTTGACGGTCAGCGTCACCGTCTCGCCGAGCAGGCGCTTGAGCAGAGTCGAGACCTCGGAGATGACGTCGGGCAGCTGTAGGATCTGCGGCACCAGGGTCTGCTGGCGCGAGAAAGCGAGCAGCTGGCGGGTCAGGCTCGCGGCGCGATTCGAATTGGCACGGATCTGCTGGATGTCGTCATAATCGCTGTCGCCGGGCGAATGGCGCATCAGCATCAGGTCGCAATGCCCGATGATCGCGGTCAATATGTTGTTGAAATCATGCGCGACGCCGCCGGCCAGCTGGCCGACCGCCTGCATCTTGGTCGCCTGCGCGACCTCACGCTTGAGGCGTGTCTCCTCGCTATTGTCCTTCAGGCTGAGCAGCACCGCGGCATCGCCCAGCCCCCGCGCGCCGGCGATCGAAAGGGCGACCGGTTCATCGGGATGATCCTTGAGGCGGACAGCGAGATCAGTCGAATGAGTCGCGCCATTGGCGAAGCGGCGGATTGCGTCGGCAACCACGCCCTTATCCTCCTTCACCAGCAGGTCGCCGGGATAGAGCGGCGGCGACGCCACATCGACCTGGGCGGCGCGCGCGAACGCGTCGTTCATCTGCAGGAAACGGCCGTCGCGATCGACCAGCGCCATGCCGAAGGGCATCAGCGAAACAAGGCTGCGGACATGCGCCGCCGCGCTCGCGCCGATCGCCGGCTCGCTCGCGCCACCTTCCTCGTCGAGCAGGACGACGAGCATCGGCGCGTCCTCGCCGTCGAGGAACGGGATCTGGAGGACGCGCAGGGGCGCCCCGGTCAGTCCCTCACGCTCGAAGCGGACCAGACCATGGCTGTCGGTGATCAGGAAGCGGGCGAAGTCGCGGCCCTGCACCGCCCCCTCCTCATGTCCCATTGCCCGAGCGCGAAGCACCCGATTGGCCGCACGGATGCGGCCGTCCGGGGCAATCAGCGCTGCCATGATGCCAGCGGCGGCGAGGCGGTCTCCGGTCGGGCCGGCAATCACGGCTTCGACGGTGGCGCCGAGATCGAGCCCCTCGGCACCGCGGAAGCGCCAGACGAGCAGGTCGTCATCTGCCCCGGCCCGCTCGATCTTGGCCTCGAGCGACGTGCCGCGCGCAAGCAGCCGGTCGATCGAGGCAGCGCCGTCACGCCAGGCAGTGCGGCCAGCGGCGCTGAGCCTGGCGACCCCGGTCTCGTCGATCGGCAGGCCGGGTGGGGTTGGGAAACCGGCGAACAGCGCCTCGTAACGATCATTGGCGCAGACGAGGCGGCCGGCGCGATCAGTGATCGCGACCGCTTCCGGGCTGCTCGCAGCCAGTGTCCGAGCCACGCTCCAGTCAGGCTCGGCGGCTTCCGCGCGGCCGGGCGGGAACAGCCGGCGGAACAGCAGCAGCCCGCCGACGATCAGCAGGCCGCTCGCCAGGAAGCCGCCGGCGATGGCTGGGCTGCGCGTCGCGGCTAGGATCACCAGTGCGGCACCGAGCCCGCACGCGCCGGCGATCAGCGCGGCGCCGCGTGCGGGCGAGAGCGTCGAGGCGCTGGAAACGGGCAAGCTGGCCATCGCCTTGCTTTGGGCGATGTGCCGGAGGCGTCAAGGGGTTAGCGCACTGTCAGGTGAATCACCTGCCCCGCATCGCCCCGCGACTCAACGCGGCAATTACCAGACCCTGACTCGGTCGGCCGGCGCGAGATACATCGCGTCACCCGGCTTGGCGCCAAACGCTGCGTACCAGGCATCGATGTTGCGCACCTCAGCGGTGCGGAAAGCTCCCGGCGAATGCGGATCCGTCAGAAGCTGCGACCGCAGCGCCGGCTCCCGGAATTTGATCCGCCAGACCTGAGCATAGCCGAGGTAGAAGCGCTGATCGCCGGTCAGCCCATCGATGATGGGCGCAGGCTTGCCATGCAGGGACCGGTGATACGCATCATAGGCAACCGCGAGACCAGCGAGATCAGCCATGTTCTCGCCCAGGGTCAGCCCGCCCTGAATATGCTGGCCGGGAATCGGTTCATAGGCGTCATATTGCTTTACCAGCTTGTCGGTGAGCGCGGTGAAGCGCTTCACGTCCTCCGGTGTCCACCATTCAGTGAGCTTGCCGGTCGCGTCGTATTTCCGTCCCTGGTCGTCGAAGTGATGGCTCAGCTCATGACCGATGACGACGCCGATCCCGCCATAGTTGATCGCCGGATCCGCCTTTGCATCGAAAAAGGGCGGCTGCAGGATAGCGGCCGGGAACACGATCTCGTTCATCACCGGATTGGCATAGGCGTTGATCGTCATCGGGGTCATTCCCCACTCGCCCCGGTCAATCGGCTTGCCGAGCTTGTTGAGGCCTCGCTGATATTCGAACGCATTGGCGGCGGCGACGTTGCCGACCAGATCGTCGCGACTGATGGTCAAGCTGCTGTAGTCGCGCCATTTCGCGGGATAGCCGATTTTCGGCGTGAAGGCGGCGAGCTTCGCATGCGCCTTCACCTTGGTTTCCGGCGCCATCCACTCGAGCTTGTCGAGGCGGGCGCCCATCGCGGCGATGATGTTCTTGACGAGGCTATCCGCCGCAGCCTTGGATTCCGGCGGAAAATAGCGCGCGACATATTGCTCGCCGACCGCCTCCCCGAGACCCTGCCCGACCGTCCCGACCGCGCGCTTCCAGCGCAACGGCTGCTGCGGCGCGCCGGTCAGGATCGTTCCGTAAAAGGCGAAGTTCGCGTCATTGATCGGCTTCGAGAGATATCCCGCATAGGAGCGCAGGACCCGAACCATCATATAATCCTGCAGCACAGCGATCGGCGTATCGGCGAAGACCTTCGCTTCCCCGGTGACCGCGCTGGGCATGCCGACAAGATAACTGGCCTGGCCGGAAACGCCGGCCGCACCGGCATAGGCAGCCCAGGGAAAGCCCGGGGCCTTGCCCTCGAAATCGGCAAAGCTCCATTTGTTGTAGGTCTTGTCGGCATCGCGCGATTCGATGCGGGTCCAATGCGCCGTCGCGAGGTTCTTTTCCATGTTGAAGATCGCGGCCGCACGCGCCTCGGCATTGGCCTCGCCTATCAGCGTCAGCATCTGCGCGAGATAGGCCTGATATTGCGTGCGGATCTGCGCCAGCTTGGCGTCATCCTTCAGGTAATAGTCGCGATCGGGCAGACCAAGCCCGCCTTGATAGACATTGACGATATACTGGTCCGGCGCCTTGTCGTCCTGGCCGACGTTCAGGCCAAACAGCCCGCCGACACCGCGACGCTGCAGCTTGGCCATTTCCACTGCGATGGCCGTTCGGTCGCCGGCAGCCTTGATCTCCCCAAGCCATGGCTGCACCGGGGTAATGCCCTTCGCATCAGCGGCCTTCTCATCCATGAAGCTCGCATAGAAATCGCCGATCTTGTCGCCTGGCGTTGCCGATGCGGCTTCGAGGATCGTGCGCGTCCTTTCCAGCGAGAGATCCTGGAGAACATGAAACATCCCGTAGGACGCGCGATCCGCGGGAATCTCGGTGCGCTTCACCCAATCGCCGCCGGCAAAGGCGGCAAAATCGTCGCCAGGCTTGATCGTGCGATCGAAGCCGGTCTCGTCGAGGCCGAAGGTGCCGATCTGGGGTTTCGCGGCCGGCGCCTGCGCTGCAGGTTTCACCGCGGATTTTGCGGGCGCCTTCCCGGCATGGGAAACGCCGGCAAAGGCGGCGGTGGCAAGCAACGACAGAACGAGAATCGAACGACGCATAAAATATCCTTCTGGGGAGATCGGAGCGTTGTACCTGGCTCACGCGCTCAGTCAATTTAGTATCGAAAGTGACGATCTGGGCCGGCGCCCCGCGTCTTCGCGACATGGGGCGCCCATGGGCGGGAGTACCTTACCAGATCCGCACCCGCTGCGCCGGCGCGAGGTACAATTTGTCGGTCGGCCTGGGCTTGAACGCGGCGTACCAGGGATCGAGATTGCGCACGATCCAGGCGCGCTGCTGCGAAGGCGCATGCGGGTCGGTGAGCAGCCGGTTGCGCATGTCAGCCTCGCGGTAGCTGCGCCGCCAGACCTGCGCCCAGCCGAGATAGAAACGCTGGTCGCCGGTATAACCGTCGATTACCGGCGCGCGCTTGCCGCCCAGCGAGGCATGATAGGCATCATAGGCGGCACTCAGTCCGGCGAGATCGGCGGTATTTTCGCCGAGCGTCAGCGCGCCCTTCAAATGCATGCCGGGTAGCGGCTCATAGGCGTCATATTCGGCCACCAGCGCGTCGGTACGCTTCTTGAAGTTCGCGACATCAGCTGGCGTCCACCAGTCGGTGAGCTGGCCATGGAGATCGAACTTGGCGCCCTGGTCGTCGAAATGATGGCTCATCTCATGCCCGATCACCGCGCCGATGCCGCCGTAATTGACCGCGGGATCGGCCTTGGGATCGAAAAAGGGCGGCTGCAGGATCGCCGCCGGGAACGTGATCGCGACCAATGTCGGATTGGCCTGGGCGTTCACCGTCATCGGGGTCATTCCCCATTCCCACCGGTAGATCGGTTTGCCGAGCTTGCCGATATTGTAATTATGCGCCCATAGGTTGGCGCGCACCGCATTGCCGAAGGCGTCGCCGGGCACGATCTGCAGTGCCGAATAATCCCGCCACTGGGTGGAATAACCGATCCGCGGCGTGAAGGCGGCGAGCTTGGCGTGCGCCTTGATCTTGGTTTCCGGGCTCATCCAGTCGAGCTTGTCGATCCGCGCGTTCATCGCCGCGATGATGTTCTTCACCAGCGCGTCGGCAGCCGCCTTGGTTTCGGGGGGGAAATATTTGGCGACATAGAGCTTGCTGACATCGTCGGTGAGGATGCGGCTGGTGTAATCCACCGAGCGCTTCCACCGGTCCTCCTGCTGCGGCGTGCCGGAGATGACGGTGCCGAACATGGCGAAATGCTCGGTGTCGAACGCCGCAGGCAGCACCTGCGCAAAGCCGTCGAGCGAGCGGACCAGGAGCTGGTCGCGCAGCACGGCGATCGGCGCGCCGCCGATCAGGCCGGCGATAGCCGTCACCGCACTCGGTTGCGCGACGATCACTGTGTCGACCGGCGTACCGATCAGCTTGAAATAGGTAACGAAATCGAAGCCGGGCGCAGTCCGGGCGAGATCGGCGACCGCCATCTTGTTATAGGTCTTGTCGGCATCGCGGTTCTGAATGTTGGTCCAGCTCGCCTTGGCAATCTCGGTCTCGAAATCGACGATCGCCCGGGCGCGTGCTTCCGCGTCAGGCTCGCCAGCGAGCGTGAGCATCCGCGCGAGATGCGCCTGGTAGGCGACCTTTGCCTCTGTCAGCTTGGGGTTCACGCCGAGATAATAATCGCGGTCGGGAAGGCCGAGGCCCGCCTGGCGCATCTGCAACGCATAGTGCTCCGGGTCCTTGGCGTCCTGGCTAATGCCGGCGCCGAACGGCACGGCCACCCCCATGCGATCCGCCTCGGCGACCAGGGCGGCATAATCGGCCTTTGAGTTGACGCTCTTGATGCGAGCAAGCCAGGGCTTGATCGGCGCGAGCCCCTTTGCCTCGATCGCCGCGGTATCGAGAAAAGCGGCATAGGCGGCGCCGATCTTCGAATTGGGATCAGCGCGCTGCGCTTCGAGGATGCCGTGGGTGCGTTCGCGCGAGAGGTCCTGGAGCGCGTCGAACGCGCCATAATTGGCCTTGTCGGCGGGGATCGGGGTGTTCTTCGACCAGGTGCCGTTCACATAGCCGTAGAAGTCGTCGCCGGGCGCGATGCTCTTGTCCATGCCGGCTTCGTCGACGCCGAAATCGCCAAATGTGGGCTTGGCGGGCGAAGAAACCTGCGCTCCGGCTTGCGAGGCGGCGTAACCGGCATAGCTGGTCAGGATCGTGGCGGACAGCAACAAGGCGGCGAGCGAGCGTTTCATGGGCGACTCCGGCTTCGTGGTGCCGCGTGTTCTACGCCGGTAAGACGCCTAGTCAAACTGGTATCAGCTGCGACGATTGCGCCATTTGCGAGCGATCCTCAGCCGCCAGATCAGGCTGGTCACGCCATAGCCGATGATCGACAGAGTCACCGCGATCAGCACCAGCCCGACGATCGTTGCCGGCCCGCCCTGCGCCACCACCCAGTGGAGCCAGCCCGAATTTGCCTTGACGTTGGTCACGAGCGGATGACCGGGCACCTGATGGTCGAGCCGCAGCACCCAATGACCGAGCCTGTAGGCCGTAGCGAGGATCGGCACGAAGGTGACCGGATTGTTGATCAGCGTGGTGCCGACCGCGGTCGGCACGTTCGCACGCAGCGGCAGCGCAAGCACCGCCGCCAGCGCCATGTGCGCGAACGGGAACAAGATGCCGGCAAGGATGCCGAGCGCGACGCCCCGCGGCACCGAACGGCGGTGGAAGCGCCACAGCGCCGGCACGAGAATCCGGTGCGCCACGGGGCGCAGGAAACGGTTGGCCTCGATCGTTTCGCGCGTCGGCACGTGTCCGCGCGCCCAGTCCGAGGCGCGGGCGAATGGTCCGGTCGGTTTCGCTGAGTCAGCCGCGGTCACGCATCAACCTCGCCTTGTCGCGCTGCCAGTCGCGCTCCTTGATCGATTCGCGCTTGTCATGCGCCTTCTTGCCCTTGGCGAGCGCGATCTCGACCTTGGCGCGGCCCTTGGAGTTGAAGTAGATCATCAGCGGCACGAGCGTCATCCCGTCGCGCGCGACGGCGCCGTGCATCCGGTTGATCTCGCGCTCGTGCAGCAGCAATTTGCGCGGCCGCTTCGGCTCATGGTTGAAGCGGTTGCCATGGCTGAATTCCGGCAGGTTCGAATTGATCAGCCAGACCTGGCCGTCCTTCACCTCGGCATAGCTTTCGGCGATCGAGCCCTGGCCGGCGCGGAGCGACTTCACCTCGGTGCCGGTGAGCGCGATGCCCGCCTCATAGACGGTGTCGATCGCATAATCGAACTTCGCGCGCCGGTTCTCGGCGACGATCTTGGTTTTCTCGAAGATGGGCGGTTTGGGACGAGCCATAAGACCGGGCGATGTAGGCGCGAGGGGCGCGGAAGGGAAGCTCGGCGGAGCTAAAGAAGTCCCGCCACCTCAAGCGCCGCATCCACCGCACGCTGGCTCGCTTCGCCGGGCCAGGTCATCGGCAGGCGGAGCGCCCTGGGAAAATCCTTCCTTACCCGGCTCAGCGCATATTTGATCGGGCCCGGCGAGGCATCCGTGAACAGCGCCATGTGCAGCGGGAACAGGCGGTCCTGATAGTCGAGCGCCCTGGCATAATCGCCGGCAAGACACGCTGCCTGGAATTCGGCGCACAGCCGCGGCGCGACATTGGCGGTTACCGAGATGCACCCCCTGCCCCCGGTCGCGTTGAACGCAAGCGCCATGTCGTCATTGCCCGAGATCTGGCAGAAATCCTTGCCGCACGCGGCGCGCTGCGCCGAGACGCGCTGGATCACGCCGGTCGCATCCTTGACGCCGACGATGCTCGGAAAGGCCTTGGCCAGCTGCCCCATCGTCTCGACATGGATATCCGTCACGGTGCGGCCGGGCACATTGTAGAGGACGATCGGCAGGTCGCAGCTGTTCGCCACCGCCTCGAAATGACGGAAGATGCCCTCCTGGTTGGGACGGTTGTAATAAGGCGGCACCATCAACGCCGCGTCCGCACCCGCATCCTTCGAGGCCCTGATGTTCTGGATCGCGACCCGCGTGTCGTTCGATCCGGCGCCGGCGATCACCGGCACCCGGCCCTTCGTCTGGTCGACACAGACGCGCACTGCATGGAAATGCTCCTCGGCGCTGAGCGTCGCGGCTTCGCCGGTGGTGCCGACCGGCACCAGGCCGGTCGAGCCTTCGGCGATCTGCCACTCGATGAAATCGCGATAGGCGCTTTCGACGAAAGCGCCGTCCTCAGCGAACGGCGTGACGAGCGCCGGGATCGATCCCGAAAACATGGCTAATATGCTCCTGCGGGACGCAAATCCCGTCGTTTTTTGTTATTTTGACCGAGACAGATAGAAGCGGCTGGCATATCCTGTCCATATGATACCGTCCTTGATCAAATCGGGGCTCCTGCTTGCCGGCGTTTCCGGCCTCGCCGTAACGTCGAACGTAGCGCAGGATCAGCTCGGCTGGGGCCGGGCACAACAAGCGCTTGAAGGATCGGCGGCCGCCAACAGCGCGCTTTCGTCGACGATCGCTCAGTGGAAGTCGCTCCAGGGCGGCTCGGCCTATCCGTTCGACACCTATGCGCGCTTCCTGCTCGCACATCCGGGTTGGCCGAACGAAATGAGCCTGCGGCGCAACGCTGAGAATGCGCTGACGGGTGGCAGCTGGTCGACCTCGACCGCCGTCGCCTATTTCCGGCGCTTTCCGCCCCTGACCGCCGCCGGCAAGGTTCGCTTCGCTGATGCGCTCTGGGCCAGCGGCGCACAGGCGGAGGCGAGGCTCGCCGCTGAAAAGGCCTGGGTTTCAGGCACGCTCAGCCCATCCGACGAGACGCGGATGATCGGCAATTTCTCGAGCGCGCTGACTCTGGCCGATCACGACGCGCGCATGGACATGCTGTTGTGGCAGGGCTCGATCCAGTCGGCCCAGCGCCAGCTCGCTCTCGTCAGCCCGAGCAAACGGCCGTTGTTCGAGGCGCGGCTCGCCTTTCGCACCAACGCGGCCAACGCAGCCGACCTGGCCGCAGCGACCGAAGCGATGGGTGCCGGCGATGCCGGCTATCTCGCCGATCGTGCCACGTGGTTCCGCAACAATGGCGCCACGCCGAGCGCGCGGAGCCTGCTTGCACGCCGCCAGGCGCTCACCTCGCGGCCCGGCGATGTCGAGGACTGGTTCGAGGTACTGCTGACCAATGCGCGCGGTGCCGCCGCCGATGCGCAATATTCGACTGCTTTCGATATCGCCCGCCAGGTCGATGACGCCTATCCGGCGGGCACCGACGTATCGGGTCAGCCCTTTGGCGAACGCGACAATTATACGAGCCTGATGTGGCTTGCCGGGCAGACCGCACTCAAGCAGCTCGGCCGGCCCTCGGACGCGACGGGCATGTTCCTGCGCTATGCCGGCGGATCGAAGACGCCGACGACCCAGTCGAAGGGCCTGTACTGGGCCGGACGCGCCGCCGAGGCAGCCGGGCGGCGCGATGAGGCGAACGGCTATTACGCCCGCGCCGCCGGCTTCCCCGACCTGTTCTACGGCCAGCTCGCGATGGAGCGGCTCGGCGAGCCGCTGATCCCGCCGGGCGATCCGCTGATGAAGCCGGTCGATCCCGTCGTGCGCACTGCCTTCTACAATCGCGAGACGGTGCGCGCCGCGCAATATCTCGGCACCGCCGGCGACTGGGAGGACCAGACCGCGTTCGTCCGCCAGATCGCGATCGACGCCAAGACCGACAGCGATCATGTGCTCGCGACCGAGCTCTCGCGCAGCCTCGGCCGTCCGGATCTCGGCGTGATGGTCGGGCGCAGCGCGCTGCAGAACGGGCTCAGCGAATATAGCACGGTCGGTTTCCCCAATGTCCGCGTGCCCGCCACGAGCAACGACAGCTGGACGATCATCCACGCGATCGCGCGCCAGGAAAGCCAGTTCAACCGCGCCGCGGTCAGCCACGCCGGCGCGCGCGGGCTGATGCAGCTGATGCCGGGCACCGCGCGCGACGTCTCGACCAAGATGGGGCTCGGCTACAATCCCGGCGCGCTGACCACCGACACCGACTACAACATCATGGTCGGCTCGACCTATTTCCAGCATATCTACAACATCTATTACAGCTGGCCGCTGGCGGTGGCCGCGTACAATGCCGGGCCGGGCAATGTGAACAAGTGGATCAGGGCGAACGGCGATCCGCGCACGCCGGGGGTCGACATCGTCGACTGGATCGAGGCGATCCCGATCTACGAGACCAAGAACTATGTGCAGCGCGTACTGGAGAATGCGGTGGTCTACGACCTGATGAACCCGCAGCATTCTCGCTCGCAGGGGGCGAACCGTCTCAGCTGGTATCTGGGGAAGAACAAGCCGGGCTGAGCTTTACGGCCTCTTGCCTGCCCGGTTACCAGACCCCGCCTTTGTTGGGATGACGGCCCCGGCTCGCACCGTTACGTAGCGGATGATGGACCACCCCAACTACATCACCCCTGCCGGCTATTCAGCGCTCAGCCGCGAATATGGCGCACTGCTCGGTGACGAGCGGCCGAAGCTGGTCGAGGTGATCTCCTGGGCGGCGGGCAATGGCGACCGCTCCGAGAATGGCGACTATATCTATGGCCGCAAGCGGCTGCGCGAGATCGACCGGCGGCTCGGCTGGCTGGCGAAGCGGATGAAGGCAGCGGTGGTGATCGATCCCGCGGCGCAGCCCGATCGCAGCCGGGTCTGGTTCGGCGCAACCGTCACCATCGCCGACGAGAATGATGTCGAGCGCGTGCTGACCCTAGTCGGCGACGACGAGACTGATGCCGGCGCCGGGCGGATCGGCTGGAGCGCGCCGCTTTCCCGGGCGCTGCGCGGCGCGGCGGTCGGCGATGTCCGCCGCGTCACACTCCCTGCCGGCGAAAAGGAATATGAGGTGCTCGACATCGACTATCCTGCGGCGTCGGGGAACTGATGCACGTTTCGACTGTTTACGGGGCGAGGAGAGGGCTGATGGAGAACTCCCGTACTACCGCGGCACGCAAGCACGACGACAAAGCGCTGATCGAAGGGCTTGAGCGCGCACCTTCGGGCTCGGGCTCAAGCGGCGGCAACCTCGCTCGCGATGTCGGGTCGCGCGCCGAGGAGCAGGCGGTTGCTGAGCCGGAAGGCCATATGCGCGTCGAAAAGCAGGAAAGCATCGACAACGACGCCGCGCTCAGGAAACCGCGCGCGCGCTGAGGTCCCATGGCCCGGTTGGGGGGGACGCCCATCGGCATCGTGATCGACTATCGCGGGATGTAAAGCCGGTATAGGCTGCGCTGATGTCAGACCCCCTTCCCACCGGCAATGTCGCGCTGCTGATCGACGCCGACAATGCCTCGCACACCGCGATCGACCCGGTGCTGACCGCACTCTCCGATCTCGGCACCGTCAATGTCCGGCGCGTCTATGGCAACTGGACCAAGCCCACGCTGAAAGGCTGGGAAACGGTCGCCTTGCGCTACGCGCTCGAGCCGCAGCAGCAGTTCGACCTGACCAAGGGGAAGAACGCCACCGACATGAAGATGACGATCGACGCGATGGACCTGCTCGCCAGCGGTCGCATCACCGGCTTCGGCATCATGTCGTCGGACAGCGATTTCATGCCGCTTGCCACCCGCATCCGACAGGACGGGCTCAAGGTCTATGGTTTCGGCCGCGCGAATACGCCCGAGGGCTTTCGCGAGGCGTGCAACCGCTTCATCGACGTCGACACGCTGATCGAAAGGGCCCCCACGCCCGTGCCGCCAGCGCCGACCCCGCGGCGCAACAGCCGCGGCATCATCGAACCCGAAGTCGTGAAGATGCTGGTCGATGCCTATGAAGCCTCGAAGCGCGACGCCGACGGCTATGCCTCGCTCGGCGAAGTCGGCCTGCGGGCCAGCAACCGATCGAGCTTCGATGCGCGCAACTACGGCTTTTCGCGCCTGTCCGACCTGTTCGAGGCAGTGCCGGGCTTCGTCGTCGACCGGCGCGACGGCGGCGCGCTCGTCCGCCGCATGAAATAGCCGGATTTTCATCCCGTTAGCGGGGCAGTTCACGGTAAAGGCTGCATTGAATGCGACGGAATCCGGTGCGCTCCCCGTGCCACCGCCCAAGCCCATGCTAGGCTGACCGCGATACAGGGTCCGAGGGGGACTTTGATCGCGTGAAATGAGTGAGTTGAATGACGACGCAACGTATCTTCATAAGCGGCAAGGTGCAGAATATCGGGTTTCGCAACTGGGTGATGTGCAAGGCGCGGGATTTGGGCGTGACCGGCTGGGTCCGGAATTTGACCGACGGCCGGGTCGAGGTGCTTGTCGCCGGCGACGACGAGGCGGCCAACGCACTGGTCGAGGCGTGTCGCCAGGGCTCGCCGCATTCGCGCGTCGACCATGTCGAGGCGCTGCCCGACGAGGAAAAGCCGCCCAAGGGATTCACCAAGCGCTTTACGGCTTCGGTGCCGGGCACGGTCCATAGTTCGCCAGGGTCAGGTCGGGCAATGGCCTGACCCGGGCAGGCGCCCATCTTCGCGGGCCGCGGCGTCTCGTCGATCTTCCGCGCGAGCACGCAGCAGCCGACGCGCCGGGGCGCATCCTCACGCCTCGGCGATATCCTCGTTCCACAAGGCCGGCTGCTCGGCGATGAAACGCGCCATCAGCGCGGTGCACCGTGCATCGTCAACGACATCGACCCGCACCCCGCGCTCGCGCAGGAAATCCTCATTGCCGCCGAAATTACGGTTCTCGGCGACCACGACGCGCGGGATGCCGAACTGAACGATCGTCCCGGCGCACATCATGCAGGGGCTGAGCGAGGTATAGAGGGTCGTGCCGCGATAGTGCGGCAGGCGCCCGGCGTTGCGCAACGCATCCATCTCGCCATGCGCGATCGGATCGCCCTGCTGGACGCGGCGGTTATGGCCTTCGCCGAGGATCCGGCCGTCGCGCACGAGGACCGAGCCGATCGGCAGGCCGCCTTCGGTATAGCTCTCGAGCGCGAGTTCGTAGCAACGGGTGACGAACGGGGCATCCTGGTCAGTCATTGCACGTCATCCTGCTCGGCCGCTGGCGATCTCATCTCGAATGTTTCCCAAACCCGCTGACGTCAACAATTTGTCCAGCAAAGCGGGTCTAAGGCGCGATAATGGACATCGAGATCGGCAAGCTCAATCCTGCGGTCGCGGTAGGCGACGTCATGCCCGGCGCCCGCTACCGCGCCGACATAGACGGGTTGCGTGCCATCGCCGTCGCCTCGGTCGTCCTGTTCCATACCGGGCTCGCGACGGTCGGCGGCGGCTTTGTCGGGGTCGATATCTTCTTCGTCATCTCGGGCTTCCTCATCGGCGGCATCGTCGATCGGGAGATCAGCGCGGGGCGGTTCAGCTTCGCTGCGTTCTACGCGCGGCGCGCCCGCCGCATCCTGCCGGCGCTGATCGCCGTCGCGGCGGCGACCGTGGCGCTGGGCCTCGCCCTGCTCGGGCCCGCCGAGATGCGACGGCTGGCAGCGAGCGTGGCGGCCGCGCTGACCGGCGTCTCGAACCTGTGGTTCTGGGCAACCGCGGGCTATTTCTCGCCCGATGCCCGGGGCGAGCCCTTCCTGATGACCTGGTCGCTGGGCATCGAGGAGCAATTCTACCTGTTCCTGCCGCCGCTGCTCCTGCTGCTCGACCGGATAAGCCCCCGCGCGACGCGCCCGGCGATCGCTGGGATTACCCTGGTTTCGCTGCTGCTCTCGATCCTTCTCACGAGTCACTTCCCGAGCGAAGCCTTCTATCTCCTGCCGGCACGCGCCTGGGAGCTGGGGATCGGCGTGCTGCTCGCGCTGTTCGCGGCCAGCCGCGTGCGGCCGATAGCGCAGCGGCTTCAGGAGGGACTCGGCTGGGCCGGCCTGGCCGCGGTGATCGCGTCGATCGCGCTGTTCGATCAGCGCCTCGCCTATCCGGGCATCGCCGCCCTGCTGCCGACACTGGGTGCGGCGGCGCTGATCCTGAGCGAGCGCAGCACCATCAATCGGCGGCTATTGTCTTCACGGCCCTTTGTCGGAATCGGGCTCATCTCCTATTCCTGGTATCTCTGGCACTGGCCGCTGCTTGCCTTTGTGCGGATCTGCGCGGCCGAGGCGCCCACGGTCGGGGTAATGACCAGCGTTGCGCTGCTGTCACTGGTGCCGGCCTGGCTCTCCTGGCGATTTGTGGAGCGCCCCTTTCGTCACGGCACCCGGCACCTTTCGGATCGGGCCCAGCTCCGGCGCTATGGTGCCGCGATCGGCGTCGGAATGGTCGCCCTTGCCCTTGTCCATGCCACGCACGGCGTGTCGGGCCGGATGGACCCCGATGCCCGCCGGATCGAGTCGATCCTTGCGGAAAGCCGCGGTGGCCCGTGCCTCGCGCCCTATGGGGCGGACCGGCCCAACCTGTCGGGCGCGTGCGTCACGCTTGATCGCCGCCCTCGTCTCGCGCTGCTCGGCGACAGCCACGCGGCGGCGCTGGGCGGCGCGCTTCGCACAGCGGCGGAGCGCCACGGGCTTGGTTTCGAGCAGCTCACCAAATCCTCCTGCCCGCCCTTGCTCGGCGCAAGTCGCGCGATGCCGAACCACCCCGGCCATGTCGGCGAATGCACGCGCTACAACCAGGCCGCGATCGACGCGGTGGCGCGCGACCCGCAGGTTCGCACCGTGGTGATCGCAGGATTCTGGCAGGTCCCGTTCGGCGCCAGTGCGATCGCCGCGGGCGACGCCTATGTCGAAGGGGATGGCAGCGCGGCGGGCCGATCGAGCGAGGACGAACTGAGGCTCGCGCTCGGCCGCACCATCCGCCGGCTCTCGGCTGCCGGCAAGAAGGTGATCGTCCTCGGCGACGTGCCCTATCTGCGCTTCAACCCGGCGCGCCATGCCATGGCAAGCTTCCTGCCCGCCCGCCGCGCCGCCGAGGCGTTGCTCAGCCCGGATTTCGCGCCCGCCGATGGCCAGGTGGACCTGCGCTTTGTGGAGCCGATCGACGACACCGGGGCGCTGATCGTGCCGCAAGCTGTCGAGGATGTGCGGGGGGCCATTTTTGCCTCGGTCTCGCACATTCTCTGTACGCCCTCTCGCTGCCGGTTCAGTGAGGGGCGAATTCCCTATTATATCGACCCCGAACATTTATCACGACCGGGCGCCGGCTATGTCGTCGGCGCGCTCGACGACATTCTCTGGCGCGTCACGCCACCCTATGGTGGCAAATCAAGGCAGCCGTGATATCCTCTCGACCATGACGGAGCTTCTGCCCCTCAACACCTCCCCGCTCCCGGTGAAGCTGCGGGTCGAGGATTATCTGCTGCTCGATGAATCGGGTGCGTTCGAGCCGTATCGCAAGACCGAGCTGATCGAGGGGGAGGTCTATTTCGTGAACGCCCAACATCGGCCGCATGCGCTTGCCAAAGCCGAACTCTATGACGCGCTGCGGGACTCACTACGCGCCATGAGTTCCGTGTTACGGCCATTGACCGAGGCGAGCATAGCCCTGTCGGCCCATGATGCGCCCGAGCCGGACATCGTACTGACCAACGAGCCGAGAGGTGAAGGGCTGATCCCGGTCGGATCCGTCGCACTGGTTGTCGAGATTTCCGACACGACAGTGAGCAGCGACCTGAAGCGCAAGGCGGTGATCTACGCTCGCGCCGGGGTTCCCGAATATTGGGTGGCCGATGTGAACACGAAGCTGATCCATCAGATGTGGGCGCCAGCGGACGAGGCCTATGCCGAGCGGCGGGAAATCGCCTTCGGCGAACCGATCGATGCGGCGACGATCACGGGATTGAGCATCGGCACGACGTCGCTTTGACGGCGTGAACCGGCCTGCCTCGAGCCGCGCGTGCTTCCGGCAGAGTCCGGCCTTCTCGCTGTTCTTTGCTGTTCCCGCCGATTTTTATTTTTCGCCGCTGTTATGTGGGAATTTGCGGCCCAAATCGGCTTCTGTTCTCAATGGCTTGCCGCTATTCCCGCTGTTATCGAAGAACAGCAAAAAACAGCGGCGGAACAGCGGGGATTAACAGCGGGCCGGCCCGGCATAACAGCGGGGAACAGCGGCGGAACAGCGGGACCGCTGCCACGACCGTGGGAAAACCATTGTCCGACAATGCGAAAGAGCGGCGGACCGACACACCGCCAGTCCGCCGCTACCGTTCCTCAATCCCGGCCATGGTTGAATCGACGATCAGCCGAATTATCGGGTCAGCTTCTTGTATGCCAACCGCGTCGGCCGGTCGGCCGCATCGCCGAGCCGGCGCCTTTTGTCAGCCTCATAGCTCTCGAAATTGCCTTCGAACCATTCGACATGGCTGTCGCCCTCGAAGGCGAGGATGTGGGTTGCGAGGCGATCGAGGAAGAAGCGGTCATGGCTGATGACCACGGCGCAGCCAGCGAAGCTCTCCAGAGCCTCTTCGAGCGCACGCAGCGTCTCGACATCGAGATCGTTGGTCGGCTCGTCGAGCAGGAGGACGTTGCCGCCCTCCTTCAGCATCTTGGCGAGATGGACCCGGTTGCGCTCACCGCCCGACAGCTGGCCGACCTTCTTCTGCTGGTCCTGGCCCTTGAAGTTGAACGCGCCGACATAGGCACGCGTGCCGAGTTCCTGCTTGCCGAAGCGGAACACTTCGAGCTTGTCTGAAATCTCTTCCCACACATTGTTGTTCGGGTTGAGGTCGTCGCGGCTCTGGTCGACATAACCGAGCTTGACCGTCTGGCCGACCTCGATCGTGCCGCTGTCGGGCTGTTCCTGGCCGGTGATCAGCTTGAACAGGGTGGACTTGCCCGCGCCGTTCGGACCGATGACGCCGACGATGCCGCCCGGCGGCAGCACGAAATCGAGATTCTCGAACAGCAACTTGTCGCCATAGGCCTTGGTCAGGCCCTTGGCCTCGATCACCTTGCCGCCGAGGCGCTCGGGCAGCTGGATGAGGATCTGCGCCTTGCCGACCGAACGATTCTCCTGCTTCTCCATCAGCTCATCGAACGCGCGGATACGCGCCTTGGACTTGGTCTGGCGGGCCTTGGGGGTCTGGCGCATCCAGGCGAGCTCGTCGGCGATCGCCTTGGCCTTGCCCTGCTCCTCGCGCTCCTCCTGCTCGAGCCGCTTGACCTTCTTTTCGAGATAGCCCGAATAGTTGCTCTCATAGGTGTAATAGCGGCCGCGATCGAGCTCGAGCACCCAGTTGACGACATTGTCGAGGAAGTAGCGGTCATGCGTCACCAGGATGACGTTGCCGGTATATTCCTTGAGGTAATTTTCGAGCCACTGGACGCTCTCCGCGTCGAGATGGTTGGTCGGCTCGTCGAGCAGCAGGATATTGGGCTTTTCGAGCAGCAGCTTGCACAACGCCACACGGCGCTTCTCGCCGCCCGACAGGTTGGTGACGGGCGAATCGCCGGGCGGGCAGCGCAGCGCCTCCATGGCGATCTCGAGCTGGTTGTCGAGGCTCCAGCCGTCGACCGCGTCGATCTTGGCCTGGAGATCGCCCATCTCCTCCATCAGCGCGTCGAAATCGGTATCGTCCTTGGGGTCACCCATCTCGGCCGAGATCGCATTGAAGCGATCGACCAGGTCGGCGATCGGGCGAACCCCGTCCTTGACGTTGTCGATGACGTTCTTGCTGGGGTCGAGCTGCGGCTCCTGCGCCAGATAGCCGACCTTGATCCCCTCCGCGGCCCAGGCCTCGCCGACGAAATCGGGATCGATGCCGGCCATGATCTTCATCAGGGTCGACTTGCCGGAGCCGTTCGGACCGATGATCGCGATCTTCGCGTCGCCGAGGAACTGGAGGTGGATGTTGTTGAGCACCGGCTTTGCGGCACCGGGGAAGGTCTTGGTGAGACCTTTCATCACATAGCTGTACTGCACGGCCATTGCTGCGCGAGCTCCGTCTTGCTTGAATGCGGGGAATTTCGAGCGGGCATGTAGCGATGGCAACGCGGATTGGCAAACCGTCGGCTGCCGATTACGCAGCCCTCCCATGATCAAAAAACCAATTCTCGCGGCGCTTGCCGCCTCCGCCCTCGCCATGCCCGCCTTTGCCCAGCGCCCGGCACCGGCCGACCCGGTGGCGAAGCTCCGCGACGCAGCGCTGACCGACAGCGTCGCCTGGGATGTCGTCGAAGGCCTCACGACCGAGATCGGCCCGCGCCCCGACGGCTCGCCGCAGGAAGCGCGCGCGCGTGACTGGGCCGTCGCGAAGCTCAAGAGCCTCGGCTTCAGGAACGTCCATATCGAACCCTATCAATTGAACACCTGGGTGCGCGGCCAGGAAAGCGGCGAAGTGGTGTCACCCTATCCGCAGCCGTTGCGGCTGACCGCGCTCGGCAATTCGGGCGCGACGCCGCCCGAGGGGCTGACCTTGCCGGTTGTCTTCTTCCCGAGCCTCGACGATCTGCGCGCTGCGCCCGATGGCAGCCTGACCGGCAAGATCGCCTTTGTTTCCAACTCGATGCAGCCGACGATGGACGGATCGAGCTATGGCAGCCAGGGCCAGGCGCGCCGCGCGGGGCCGAACATCGCCGCAAAGAAGGGCGCGAGCGCGATCGTCATCCGTTCGATCGGCACTGATCATGGCCGCGGGCCGCATGCCGGCGTCACGATGTTCGAGCCCGGCGTGACGGCGATTCCGGCGGCGGCACTCTCCGTCGCCGATGCCGAGAATCTCGAGCGGATGGTCAAGCGCGGCAAGCCGGTGACGCTTCACCTGCTGCTTACCCCGCAACAGGTCGGCCTGCGCGATTCGGGCAATGTCGTGGCCGAGGTGCCCGGCACCGACCCTTTGGCGGGCGTGATCCTGATCGGCGGCCATCTCGACAGCTGGGATCTCGGCACCGGCGCGATCGACGACGGGGCCGGCGTCGCGATCACCACCGCGGCCGCCAAGCTGCTGATGGAATCGGGCAAGCACAAGCGCACGATCCGCGTCGTGTGGTTCGGCGACGAGGAAACCGGGGGCTTCGGCGGCGCTGCCTATGCCAAGGCACATGCCGGCGAACACCATGCGCTTGCGGCGGAATCCGATTTCGGCGCCGACCGGGTGTGGCGATTCCAGACCAATTTGCCGGACAATGCCAAGGGCATCGCCGATCGCCTCGCGGCCGCGCTCGACCCGATCGGCGTGATTCGTGGTGCCCCGGCACCTGGCGACGGCACTGATGTCGAGCCGACAATCGCCACCGGTGTGGCGTCGATCAACCTCAACCAGAGCGGCCTGCGCTACTTCGACTGGCACCACACGCCGGAGGATACGCTCGACCGGATCGACCCCGAACAGCTGCGCCAGAATGTCGCCGCATGGACGGCAATGCTGGCTGTTTTCGCAGATGCACCAGAGGATTTAGGGCCGGTTTCGATCCAAAAATGACGGAAAACCGCGGCCTAACCTTTCCAGCAGATGAATTGCGATTGACGCGCGACGCGCTTGCGTTATGGAAAGCCCCTCGTGGTAAGCAATCGGGCTGGCCGCGAATTTTGCTATGCTTGGGAGCATCCGCATGAAGAAGATCGCCTTTGTTCTCGTCGCCGCCGGCCTGATGTCGCTCGCCGCCTGCCACAAGCCTGCCGACACTGCCGCCACCAACAACGAGGCGGATATGGCTGCGACGCTGGACAACACCGCCAGCAACATCGACGACATGGCCGCTGCGACGACCAACGAGGCCGCCGCGAACGCCATGGAGAACGCCTCGGCCTCGATGAGCGCCGCGTCGGACAATCTGACGGCTGCTGCGAAGAACGGCCAGTAATTTCCCTTCGGGTTTCGGCCCGGACGGATTACGAGAAAGAGGGCGCCCCTTCCGGGGGGCGCCCTTTTCTTTTTGTCGCCACGATGCGGTCGAAGCGTCGGCGTCGTGATGGTGACGCAATGCTGCGAAAAGCGTGCGTCGGCAAACGTGCCGCATAGCAGGAGCGCAGCGTTTTGGCCGGCCGCGGCACCGACACATTGCTTCGTGCCGCGTCTCGTCTTCGCGCCTTCGCGCCTTCGCGGAAAATATCCTACGCCGCCTCCCCTGTCCCCAGGGTCGACGAGACCTTCCACAGATCGATACTGCCCTCGCCTGCATATTGATCGATCTCGCGAAACTCAGCCGAATCGAAATCCAGCCGCTTCACCGCATCGAGCGAATCGTCGAGTTGCTCGACGGTGCGCGCGCCGATCAGCGCCGAGGTGACCCGGGGATCGCGCAGCACCCAGGCGATCGCCATCTGTGCCAATGTCTGACCGCGCCTTCCGGCGATTGCGTTCAGGGCTCTGATTCGCGCGAGATTGTCATCCGAGAGCATCCGCCGCGAAAGCGAGCCTGACTTTGCAGCACGACTGTCCTCGCTCACTCCACCAAGATATTTGCTGGTCAGCATCCCCTGGGCGAGCGGCGAAAAGGCGATGCAGCCGGTGCCGAGCTCCTCCAGCGTATCGAGCAGACCGTCTTCGACCCATCGATTGAGCATCGAGTAGCTCGGCTGATGGATCAGCAGCGGCACCCGCTCTTCCTTGAGGATCGCCGCCGCCTGGCGGGTCAGTTCGGGCGAATAGGAGGAGATGCCGACATAGAGCGCCTTGCCCTGCCGGTGGAGATGGGCGAGCGCCCCCATCGTCTCCTCGAGCGGCGTCTTCGGGTCGACCCGGTGCGAATAGAAGATATCGACATAATCGAGCCCCATCCGCTTGAGGCTCTGGTCGCAACTCGCGATCAGATATTTGCGGCTGCCACCGACATCGCCGTAAGGGCCGGGCCACATGTCCCAACCCGCCTTGGTCGAGACGATCAGCTCGTCGCGGTGGCCTGCGAAATCGGCCGCCATGACGCGGCCGAAATTCTCCTCCGCCGAGCCGTAGGGAGGGCCATAATTGTTCGCCAGATCGAAATGGGTGACGCCGCGATCAAAGGCGCGGCGCAGCATCGCCCGGCCTGTCTCGAACACGTCCTCGCCGCCGAAATTCTGCCAGAGGCCAAGCGAAATCGCCGGCAGATCGAGGCCGCTCCTTCCGCAGCGGCGATAGGGCATGCGGCCGTCATAGCGCGCGCCGTCAGCGACATAGGGCATCGGATAGGGCATCGGAAATCCTCTGAATGAAGCGCGAGACAGGTGGTTTCAGGGCAAGGCCTTTGCCCGCTCGGCATACCAGGCCGCAAGTATATCGAATGCCTGTTTGCGGCGCCCGGTTTCCGAGATCAGCCCCTTGCGGTTCCAGCCCTGTTGATAGACCGGATGCTGGCGCCGCGGCGACCGGAAATCCTTGAGGATCCAGGGCGACATGCCCACCAGATTCGGAATCTTCGCCGCCATCGCCAGCGTCTGCCGGTAATAATCAGCCTGGAATTCCTCGGAGAATTTCCGCTTCGTCGCCGGATCGTGAAAACCGGCCAGCGCATCGGCGCCGAGCTCGGAGAAGATCAGCGGCTTGTCGGCGGGGGTTTGCCAGCCGATCTTCGGCAGATCGGCCAGGGCATCGCCCGTGTACCAGCCATTATAGGTGTTGATCGCCATCACATCGAGCTTTGCGACCAGTGGATCGGCCATCACCATCACCGCGTGACCGTCCTGTTCCTTGCGCCCGGTCAGCAAAGCCGCAGTCACCAGCCGGTCGGGATCGAGCGTGCGCACATCGTCGGCGAGCGTGCCGAGAAAGGCGTTGCGGGCATCGCCGATCGGGGTTTCGTTGCCGACGCTCCACAGAATGATCGACGCGCGGTTTCGATCGCGCAGGATATTCTCGGCGACCATCGCCCGGGCGCGGGCGAGCGTCTCCGGATTATCCCAGGCGATCAGCCAATAGACCGGCACCTCGCTCCAGAGCAGCAGCCCGATTTCGTCGGCCATCCGGGTCGTCACCTCGCTGTGCGGATAATGCGCGAGGCGGACGAAATTGCCGTGGAGCCCGGTCTTCACCTCGGTCAGCAGGGCGCGGGCCGCAGCGGGGGTGATGGCCCGGGTCGGGTCGGAACCAAGCTCCTCCTCGTGCATGCAGATGCCGCGCAGGAAGATCGGCCTGCCGTTCAGCAGGATCCGTGCGCCGCGCACCTCCACCGTGCGGAAGCCGACACGGTCGCGCCAATGATCGGCGCCGGCCTCGACCGTCACGTCGTACAGAGACGGGCTGTCGGGCGACCAGCGATGAAGTGCGCGCGGCGCGGGAATATGGGCGGTCCAGCGGCCGGCACCATCGGTATGGCCGTCGAGCTTCAGGCCAAGCGCCGGAATCGCGAAACGGACTGCCTGCCCAGCCGCCCCTGCCCCATCGAGCGTGACGTCGACCGCGATGCGACCGTCGCGGCCGAGCCGGATCCAGGCATCGTCGACATAGGTAGCGGGCGTCTCGATCAGGCTCACGCTGCGGGTGATGCCGCCATAGCTCTCCCAATCAGTGACCAGCGGCGGCACGCTGGCCGGATTGCGCTCGGAATCCACCCCGACCACGAGCCGGTTGTCGCCCTTGCGGACAAGCCCGGTCACTTCGAACGCGAACGGCGTGAAGCCGCCCTCGTGATGGCCGAGCTTCCTGCCGTTGAGATAGACATCGGCGCTGTAATTGACCGCGCCGAAGCGGAGAAATTGCCGCATGCCGGCGATCGGCGCTGCCGCAAAGCGGCGCTGATACCAGACCAGCCCTTCATAATGGCGCATCGTCGGATCGTGCGTCAGCCAGGAGGAAGGCAAGGTCGCCACCGGCGAATGATCGAGATCATATTCGTAGAGCGCCAACGGGTCGGCTGCCGTCACTGCCGAGACATCGACATCGTCATAGCGGCGGTGCCCAGTGCCCGCCGAGCCGCCGTGAAAGCCGCCCATGCCATCCCGATAAGGATCGATCGAATAATTCCACTGACCGTCGAGGCTCGTGCTCGGGCGCAGGTCAGCGGCCGCCAGCAGCGGCCGCGGCCGGGCGGGCTGCGCTTCCAGCGCGGTCATCGCGACAAGGGCTGCCGCGACGACCATGAGGACCCGCAGCGCGGCGAGACTGAAAGCTTTCCAGAGACGCATCATTTCACCCTCTCCCGCGGCGCCGGGCCCGTCTTCCCATGTGCGACAAGGGCCAACTTATCGTTTATCGTTGGATATGAGACCGCTAACATGCTTCTTTGTCAAACGTTCGACAGGGCGATAAAGACGAAAAAGGGGAGAATGGATGAAAAAGCTCGGGCACATCCTGCCGCTGGGCATGGCGCTTGGCTGGTGCGCCGCACCCGGCGCGAGCGCGCAGATCGTGAAGGACGATCCGCAGATCCACGAATATACCCTCCGCAACGCCTCCGGCATGACCGTCCGCTTCCTTGACTATGGCGCGACCATCACGTCGATCGAGGTGCCCGATCGCGCCGGTCATTTCGACAATGTCGTGCTCGGCTATGGCTCGGCCGCCGACTATCGCGCGAAGAACGAGAAGAACCGCTTCGGCGCAGTGGTCGGCCGCTATGCCGGACGGATCGCCGGCGCGACGTTCAGCATCGGCGGCGTCGTCTCGCGGCTCACGCCCAATGACGGGCCCAATGCCCTGCACGGCGGCGGCAAGCCCGGACTCGACAGCAGGATCTGGCAGGTGAAGGAGTTTCACGAGAAGGGCGCGGTCGGCGCAAGGCTCACCGTCACCAGCCCCGATGGCGACCAGGGCTTTCCCGGGGCGCTGACGGTGACCGTCACCTACCGGCTTTCAGCCGACAATAATCTGCGCATCGACTATAGCGCGCGCACCACGCGGCCGACGGTGCTGAACCTCACCAACCACAGCTATTTCAACCTGGCCGGCGCGGGGAGTGGCTCGGTCGAGAAGCAGACTCTCGAGATCGACGCTTCACGCTGGGTGGAGACCGACCAGGCCGGCATTCCCACCGGCCGCTTTCCAGCAGTGGCGGGCACGCCGCTCGATTTCCGGATGTCGCGGCCGATCGGCGAACGGATCGATGCGAAACAGCCGATGATGGCGTCGCGTGGCGGATACAACCATGCCTGGCTGCTGGCGCGCGCGAACCGCCATGTGCCGGCAAGGGCGGCGACGCTGAGCGACCCGGCATCGGGCCGCCTGCTCCGGATCGAGACCAGCGAGCCCTCGCTCCAGGCCTATACCGGCGACTATATCGACGGGCAGGACAAGGATGCCAGGGGCCGGACGATCCATCCACGTGATGGAATCGCGCTCGAGACCCAGCATCTGTCGGACAGCCCTCATCACCCGACCTTCCCCTCGACCCTGCTGAGGCCGGGCGAGACCTGGCGGTCGACGACGCTGTGGCATTTCGGGCTGATGGCGGGCGCTGAGATTCACGGGCGCCGCGTTACCGCCGGGCAATGATGGGCGATATAGTCAGCGTGGCGCGGCATCGTCTCCGCCGACTGGCGGAACAGCCCTGCGAGGCGCAGGAAATTCTGCTGCGCGCGCACCGGCTCGATATCGTCTGCGAGCGGGTCCCAGGAGGTTGGGACAATCCCGCGCCCGAGCATTACAGCGAGCCAGTCGGATCGCCGCCATGGCCCGGCATCGGGCAAGAGGCGCCCCCTGCCCCCGAACAGCGCGATACGGTGCGCCAGGCTGTCGGGCAGCGCGATCTTCTCCCCGCCGATGCGCAGGACCGGCTCGCCTTCCATGGTCACCTCGTGCAGCAATGCGAGATCGCGACACTCCTCGAGTTCGGCCGACATCAAGCGCTCGAACTGATCGGCTTCGGCCGTGGCAGCGCCGCGATCCGGGATCAGCGACAGCAGCGCCGTGATTCCGATGCGCGCCCAATCCAGTTCGCTGGTCTCGATCGATTCGATTCTCGCGGCGGCGCTACCAAGGGCGACGAGGTTGCGCACCCAGAAACGCCGGCGACGCCCCATGCGGCGAGTGATGAAGTGGGGATCGCCGCAAGGAGTGCCGGCCGATGCCGTCACCTCGGCCAGCGCCACCTGAGGCTCGGTCATGCCGGAGGCGAACGCCAGCCCATAGTGGGTGCAGTGCTGAAGCGGAATCTGCTGCCACCATCCCCGCGCGCGCCACGATGCCCGGGTCCGGGGCGGAAGGTCAGCGAGCGCAGCGCCATCGACCGAGACAGCCCGATCACGGGGAAACAGCGTATTCCAATCGTCGAATCCAGTGCCCGGCACCTGTTCGGCGAGGACCGACGACGCGCCCGAGCAATCGACGAACAAGTCGCCCTCGACACGCCGCCCGTCCCGCAGGATGATCGCCGCGATCGCGCCATTCCCGCGGTCGATCTCGGCGCCGGCCGGATCGCCGACAAGGCATGCGACATTCTTTCCTGTCGCACCGATTTTCAGCAAGGCAGTGTAACGCCTTGTATCGAGGTGATAACCATAGTCCATCATCGCGCGCTTGTCGGCGGTGGGTCTGGCAAAACGCCCCATCGTCGCGGCGATCGCAGCAAGGTTGTAATTGTCGAGATCGATCGCCCGGCCAGCGGCGCGCGCGCGCAACCAGACCTGATAGAATTCGACGCCGCCGATCTCGAGGCCGAAATCGCCAAAGGCGTGGTGATAGTTCGGCCCCTGCACCCGTTGATCGTCGAAGGTTGTGCCAAGACGCATCGTACCGTGCGCAGCGGCGAGCATCTCATGCTCGTCAATGCCGATCAGGGCGTGGAAAACCTTGTGGGCGGGCAAGACTGTTTGAACGGGCGGCTCTTCGACGGCGCTGTCAATGACGGTGATGCCGATACCCATCGGCGTGAGCCGTGCCAGTGCCGCAGCCGCGATCCAGCCAGCACTGCCGCCGCCGACAATCACGATGCTGCGCAAACGCGCCGGCGTGGTCATCTCAGCATTGCCGATAGTTGACGAAGATATTGGCGGTCAGCCGGCCCTCGCATGGGCTGGGAACGAGCGGCTTGTCTTCGCTGATATGCCCCGAATGAAGCAGACAGCTGCGATAGATCGCCATGCGGTTGAACCGGGCATCACAGCCGCCGATCCGGACATAATGAAGGCTATCGCCGCCGACATAGCGTTGCGGCGGCACGTCTTCGACGAGCTCGCGCGCGCGCGCAGCATCATAAGCCGCTGCGCGCGCTTCATCGAGTGTCTCGTAGCCGGTGGCGCGGTGTCGGTAGAAAGAGGTCCCACCGAAATCAGGCGCGCACAGATAGTGAAGCAGGGCGAACTGAAGCGGATAGACTGTGTCGATATGCGGCGTGCGCTGTTGGACGGTGAGCTGTTCCGGCGGGGTCGTGGTGATCGACAAACTGCACTCGGCGTTGGACAGCGCTACATTCCGCAGCTTGAACGCCTGCTCGACGATCGGACTGAGCGCCCGAACGACTGCTTCGACATAGTTCAGGGGCGCTGCCGCGCGAACTCCGGGGTAACCGCCATCAGGGTTGCCAGCTGGCGTGAAAGCCACTTCCCAGGTCGCATAGTCGATCAACGCTGCCGGGTGATTGAGCAGATCGTCGACGATCAATACCGGCTCCCGTTCGTTGCCGACATGCCCAAGCACAACCCTCGGTCGCGGATTGACGCTGAGGTCGTAGGATATTGCCGAAGCGCTCGCCATTGTTCCGCTCTCCCCGACGCGCGATCATCGATACCCGGGGCGCCGATCAGACGGGAAAGGCTCCAGTCCGTTCGGACGGGAGCCTTTTCGTCGCTTGAGCGGCCGCAGCTGCGTGACGACACGCCGCTGCGGACCGCCCCCCTAGCCGCCGAATTTGGCGCGGATCGAAAAGATGATCCGCCGATCGTTCATGAACCAGGAGCGTGGCCGCCGATCGAGATTGTTGTCGATCACCTGGGTTGTCTCGATCACTTCGTTCAACAGATTGGTGCCTTGGAAGCCCATCTTGATGTGCGGCGTCACATTGTAGAAGATCGAGGCATCGAGCTGGCCGGTCGATTCATTGAAAACCGGGGCATAGGGCACGATCACGTCGCGCACCGTCAGCAGGTAGCGCGATCGCCACGAATAAGCAGCGCGGATCTCGAACCCATGGGCCTGATAGAAGGGCTCGATGTTGAACGTGTATTTCGACAGCCCCTGGAGGGGAAGCCTGCTGGTGTCGATATTGGCAACGCGTCCAGCGGCGACGTCGGGATCAGTGGCCGACAGGGTGCTTTGCCGCACTCCCTTGGAGTCGACATATGTAAAGTTGCCGTTGAAGCCGAACCCGCTCAGGAAACCGGGCAGGAAGGTGAAGGTCTGAGAATAACCGACCTCAAATCCCTTTACGCGACCGACGTCCGTCGAGTTGAGCGGCGTCGTGACCGGTCCGCTGAAAGTGGCGCCGTTGTTGGTGAACGACAGACGTTGCGTGCCGTTGGTCAGGACTCCGTAAAGGTCCTTCTTGAACAGCGACAATGTCAACTGGCCAACGCTCGAGAAATACCACTCGGCCGTCAGATCGTAATTGTTCGACCGAATGGGCTTCAAATATGGGTTGCCGACATTGAAGATAGTGGAAGGCGCGCCATTGGTATTGATCGTCGCGTCGAGTGTATTCAGCGTGACGTTGTAGAATGCGCGGGTCAGGCCGAAATCCGGTGGCGCAATCCCCTGGTTGAAGGCGGCGCGGAATTGAAGACCACCACCGACCTTGAGCGTTAGGTTCAGGCTGGGCAGAAAATAATGATAATCCACCTTGGTCGAGATTGGGGTCAGTGCCCCGTTCGCGAACGCGTTTGCGTTCGCGACCACCGTCGGCCCGAGTGCGCAGAACGGCGTAGGCGGCTGGCCATTCTGCGGCGGATCGCAGGTAAAGGTCGTTCGAGGAAAGGAATAATAGCCACTCGCCATGCGACTTGTCGTTGAATAGCGCAGGCCGACATTCCCGCTCAGATTCCAGCCATTGCCAAGCGGATTGCCGAACCGGATTTCGCCATAAACGGCGTTGTTGCGCTCCTGCACTGGATTGATCTCGCCCGGCAGGAACGGCGTACCGGCGACCACGCCGCAGCGCTGGGCGAGCGGCACCCAGTTTTGGGGGCAGCCATTGGCCAGTCGGTCGCGCCACTCGTCGCCGATCGCGAGCGCCGCATTGGATGCGCCGGTGTAGTTCGTGATCAGGTCGTCGGGGAAGAAAAGCCGCCCTTGCCCCGTCGGCAGATTGACCGAACTCCGGAAAAAGTTCCCGAAGGAGAATGGCTGGCTGGGCCCTGGCGAACCGCCGGCCGCGTTGGGATTGCCGTTGACTCCCTCATCGAGCCAGACCGGTCCCGTGCCGCCCCAGATTTCACTCAGCACACCCCAGTTATACGTCGAGAAGCGCGCAGTGTTGTGGCGATCGGAGAAGCGGTAGCCAGCGCGGATCGAGCTCAGCCAGCTATCTTCGGGAAAGGAATAATCCAGATCGATTCGAGCAGCATTCTCGTAGCCGTCGCTATCCTCGATATGATCCATCGCGGAGCGATAATAGCTGTTATAGGGGTCGAGATAGCTTGGATGCGCCGGGTTCATGAACAGCGTTGCGCCAGCGTTGGTGAGCGGCAGGAAGTTCACATAAGCCGGGTTGTCCCCGTTCATCTTGATGTTGACGTTCTGGAACGTGGAGGTCCAGATTCCGAAATCCGTGTTCGTAACCCGCGACTTGGTGTGCTGATAATCAAGATTTACACCAAGTCGGTCCGTGACCTTCCACTTGAAGTTTGCACCATAGTCGTCGGTCAGAAAGCGCTGATCGACATGGCGCGTGATATTGTTGCTTTGCAGCCCATTGATCGGAGTCCGAATGTTGGATGCATCGCCCCATTGATCCGCGCGGTAACCGTTCGGTGCCGTGATGGTGCCGTCGGTAAAGATGCCTTCATTATCGAAATTAAAGGACGTGCCGGGCAACGGCTGGGAATCGCCGTTGCTGGTCACATTGTCAGTGGCGATCTCCACCGCATGCTCGGTCCAGGTCTCGCGCGAATCCGAGCGAAGGAACTGGAAGGTCGCCGTCATCGATTCGTCGGTACTGCGCCACTGTGCGGCCGCCGAATAGCCGTAGCGGACGCGATCGGTCACCTGAGAGCGTATCGCCGCGCCGCGCGGGATATAAACGATCGTGTCGCCCGCACCGGCCGGGGGCTCTCCAAAACTGCCATTGGCATGGCGAGTCCGCTCCCCCCAGTTCGAAATCTGCAGACCGTCCGAGCGCGAGCGCAGCTCGGAACGGACGAAGCTGCCCATAAGGCCGAATTCGCCGATGCCGGTTTGCCAGCGATCGCTCGCCAGAACCGAAACCGTCGGCGAGGAATCATGGACAAAATCGCCATAATTCATTTCAAGCGTACCCGCGATCAGCAAACCCTTGGAATCGAAGGGCACACGCGTTCGCAGGTTGACCGTCCCTGCAATGCCGCCTTCGACCATGTCCGCGCTCGGGCTCTTGAACACGTCGACCCCAGCGAGCAGTTCCGAGGGTACATCGGCAAAGCTCAGCCCCCGCCCGTTATTGGCGGTGAAGGTGTCGCGACCGTTCAGTTCCGAGCGAGTGTAGGTCAGGCCGCGCACAACGACGCCGGAACCCTCGACCGAGAAATGGTCGGGATCGACGCCAGCCGCGAAACGGCTGATCGCGACGCCGGGAACGCGCTGCAAAGCCTCGGTGACTGAACGATCGGGAAGGGCGCCGATGTCCTCGGCTGAAATCGAGTCGCTGACGACTTCGGCATTCTGCTTCAGGGCCTGAGCGGTCTTGAGGCTCTGGCGAATGCCTGTAACGACGACATCCGCCTCACTTGGGACATCGGACGCCTGGCTTGGGGTCGGCGTAGCCTGCCCCTCCGACGTAGCCGTCGCGAACGCTGAATCGCCGGCCCGGACTCCGGCTCCGGCCTGCGCGCCGAGTGCCCATGCGGGTGCAGCGGCCGATACGGCACAAAGCGCAAGCAGCGAAACGCCGCCCCTCAGCGCAAGCCCAAAGCTCTCATTATATGCTGATTCACCAATGCGCAGCGCGCACGAAAAGTCGCTCATCAGGTCTGCCCCTCCCATGTTACCGCTACCACTTTCGGGCGCGTTTTTATTCTTGGCTATCACCGCTTGGATGGCCATGATGCCGTATCGGACATAAATTGCAAGTACCCACCGCAAGAAAGTCCCACGTCGGACAAGATTGAGGGTTTTTGCACCGGCAGTGTGATCGGAAACACACGCCCGGCATAACAGGCCCGAAAGGTGCCGGAGGGGATCGAATTGACCGTTGAACATCGCGCTGACGCGACCGGATCAATCACTGGGCTGCGTCGAATTCTCGTCGTCGGCGGCGGTACGGCGGGTTGGATGACAGCGGCGTCGCTCGGCTGGGCCTTGTCAGCGTTGCCGATCGAAATCGTGGTTGTCGAATCGGATGAGATCGGAACTGTCGGGGTCGGCGAAGCGACGGTGCCTCACATCCGATTCTTCAACCAGCGGCTCGGCATTGACGAAGCCGATTTCATGCGGCGCACCAATGCCACCTTCAAGCTGGGCATCGAGTTCCGCGACTGGGCACGGATCGGCGATAGTTATATTCACCCGTTCGGCGATTTCGGCCGCGACATTGCGGGCCTCCCTTTCCATCAGCACTGGTTGCGACTCGCGCGCGCCGGGCGTGTGGCCAGCCTAGAGGCCTTCTCGCTGCCGATTCTCGCAGCTCGCGCCGACCGCTTCGCGCCGCCGTCGCCGGACCCGGCGGCGATCGAATCGACTTTTTCCTATGCCTATCAGTTCGATGCGACGCTCTATGCCGCCTATCTGCGGGACTATGCCGAGGCGCGCGGGGTACGGCGCGTCGAAGGAAAGATCACAACGGTCGATCGCGATGGCGAGACTGGTCTGGTCGAGGCGGTGCGGCTGGAAAGCGGCGCCGAGCTCGAGGCGGATCTGTTTGTCGACTGTTCCGGCTTCAGCGGACTATTGATCGAGCGCGCGCTTCAGACGGGCTACGAGGAGTGGACTCACTGGCTGCCTTGCGACCGCGCGCTCGCCGTGCCGTGCGCGCATGGCGGGCCACTCTCTCCCTATACCCGTGCGACCGCGCGTGACGCGGGCTGGCAATGGCGGATTCCGCTCCAGCACCGGGTCGGCAATGGCCATGTCTTTTCGACCGCCTTCACCGATGTCGATTCGGCGCGCGACGTGCTGATGGCCAATCTCGAGGGCGAGGCGCTGGCCGAACCGAAGCTGCTCCGCTTCGTGACCGGCAAGCGCAAGAAGCAATGGGTCGGCAATGTCGTCGCGATCGGGCTTTCGGCGGGCTTTCTGGAGCCGCTCGAATCGACGAGCATCCACCTGATTCAGCTCGCGATCACCAAGCTGATCGACCTGCTCCCCGCTGATGGCTGGGATGAGCTCGACGCAATCGAGTTCAATCGGTCGATGGAGATCGAATATGAGCGCGTCCGCGATTTCCTGATCCTGCATTATTGCGCGACCGAGCGCAGCGACACCGAATTCTGGAACCATTGCCGGACGATGACGCTGCCCGATTCGCTGCTCTACAAGATGGCGGTGTTCAAGGAGCGCGGCACGGTCGTCAAATATAGCGAAGGCTTCTTCCTCGAACCGAGCTGGCTCGCGGTCTATTATGGCCAGCGCGTCCTGCCCGAACAGGTCAGTCCCCTGGTCGAGGCGCTACCGGTCGAGGATGTCGCCGCGCGCGTCGCGGCGATGGGCGCCGCCTTCGCCAGGGCGGCCGCGGCGATGCCGATGCACGCCGATTATCTCCGCGCACAGGGCGTGGCGGCATGAGCATGCCCGGCATCGAGACAGTCGCGATCCTGGGCGGCAGCGTCGCGGGATGGATGGCGGCGGCGACCCTCGCCCGCCGGCTGCCGCGCCAGCGCTACCGCGTCATCCTGATCGAGACCGCGCAGGACGGCGACGGGCTGGGCGATTTCGGCACGACATTGACGAGCCTGCCCTCGATCAAGCCGTTTCACGAATCGCTCGGGATCGACGAATCTTTGTTGCTGCGCGCGACGCGCGGCAGCTTCGCGCTGGGCGTCGCCTTTTCCGGCATGGCGACGCGGGATTCGGCCTGTTTCCTCCCATTCGGCGCGATCGGGGCGCCGATCGGACCGGTGGCTTTTCACCAGTTGCTGACCAGGCTTCGCCAGCAGGGCCGCGACGTGCGCGCCGCCGACTATTCGATCGCCGCGATCGCCGCCCAGGCAGGCCGCTTCACGCGGCCGAGCGCCGACCAGGGATCGACGCTTTCGCAGTTCTCCTATGGCCTGCATCTCGATGCCTGGGGTTATCTCGCAGCCCTGCGCGCCACCGCGGAAGCGCATGGCGCCCGCGCCGCCGCCGCGCCGTTCGGGCGCGCGCTGATCGGCGAGAATGGCGATGTGGCGGGCATCGAGCTCGCCGATGGCGAGATCGTGCCGGTGATGCTCGCCATCGACGCGACCGGCGCCCCTGCCCTACTGAGCGGGGTGGCGATCGGTGGCGGGTTCGAAAGCTGGCGGCACTGGCTGCCCTGCGACCAAAGCGCCGCGCTGCGGGTCGCCGATCCTGGCGACCCCCTTCCCTTCAGCCACGTAGAAGCCATGGCAACCGGCTGGCACGGCACGACGCCGCTCGCCGGCGAAGTGGGACGGCTGGTGTGCTGGAGCAGCGCGTTCGGGGATGCCGATACCGCGCGCACCGCGCTGGGCGTCGCCGATGGGCCCGATCCACATATGGTCGCGTTCGAAAATGGCCGGCGCGCCCTGCCCTGGCATCGCAATGTCGTCGCGATCGGCGCGGCCGCCTGTGTGATCGAGCCGCTCCATCCGGTTGCGCTTCATCTCGTGCAGAGCGCGCTTGCCCGTCTCGTGACGCTGTTTCCCGCGTCGGCGCATGCGCCGGTCGAGGCGGCCGAATATAATCGCATGACGATCAACGAACTCGAACGCACGCGCGATTTCCTGATCGCGCATTATGCCACGAATCGCCGGGCAGGCGATCCGTTCTGGGATGCCGTGCTCACCTCGACCCCGCCGGAGAGGGTACTCTACAAGCTGCAGATGTTCGCGAGTGCCGGCCGGATGCCGATGTTCGACGACGAGATGTTCGAGGAGGAGGACTGGATCGCGCTGCTCGACGCGCAAGGCCTTCATCCGCGGCGCCACAATGCCCTTTCGGGCGCGGTGCCGATCGAACGGATCGAGCAGCATCTCGCCCGGCTCCGCGAGGCGATTATCGCGGCTGTGAAGACGATGCCGCGGCATGGCGACTATCTCCGGCGCGCTCATGCCGCGACGGCCCGCGGAGCCGCGGCATGAGCGCGCCGGAGCCGATTAGCAGCGTCATCATCGTCGGCGGCGGTACCGCGGGTTGGATGGCGGCGGCGGCCCTGGCGCGGCTGGTGCGCACCGGGGTGAAGGTGACGCTGGTGGAATCCGACGCGATCGCCACCATCGGCGTCGGCGAGGCGACGATCCCGCCGATCCGCAACTTCAACGGGCTGCTCGGGCTCGACGAGAATGATTTTCTGAGCAAGACCCAAGGCTCGATCAAGCTCGGCATCGATTTTATCGGCTGGACGCGCGAGGGGCACCGCTACACCCATCCGTTCGGCGAGTTCGGCCTGGATATCGAGGGCGTGAAGTTCCACCAGTTCTGGCGCAAGCTCTATGCCGCCGGCCAGGCGAGCTGGATCGAGGATTATAATCTCTGCGCCACCGCGCAAAAGCTCGGCCGTTTCACGCCGCCCGTCCCCGATCCGAACTCGGTGCTGTCGCGGCTCAATTACGCCTATCATTTCGATGCCTCGCTCTATGCCGCCTATCTGCGCGCCTATGCCGAGGCGGGCGGAGTAGTGCGGATCGAGGGCAAGGTCGACGCGGTCAATTTGCGGGGCGAGGACGGCCATGTCGAAGCGATCACGCTCGAGGGCGATCGCCGGATAGAGGGCGAGCTGTTCGTCGACTGCACCGGCTTTCGCGCGCTGTTGATCGAAGGGGCGCTCGGCACCGGTTTCGAATCCTGGAGGCACTGGCTGCAATGCGATCGCGCGGTCGCGGTGCCGACGGCGAGCACCAGCCGCGCCATCACGCCCTTCACCCAGGCGACCGCGCACCGCGCCGGCTGGCAATGGCGGATCCCGCTCCAGCACCGGGTCGGCAATGGCCATGTCTATTGCAGCGACGATATCAGCGATGACGAGGCGACCGCGACGCTCATCGCCAATGTCGACGGCGTACCCTTGCGCGATCCGCTTCTGCTCCACTTCGAGGCGGGGCGACGCAAGCTGGCGTGGAACCGCAACGTGGTCGCGCTCGGGCTCGCCTCGGGCTTTGTCGAACCGCTCGAATCGACCAGCATCCACATGATCCAGACCGGTGTCTCCAAGCTGCTGGCGCTGTTCCCCGATCGCGGTTTTTCCCCGGTGGAACGCGACGAATATAACCGCCAGAGCCAGCTCCAGATGGAGCAGGTGCGCGATTTCGTCATCCTCCATTATCATGCCAATGAGCGCCGCGAGGGTGAGCTGTGGCGCCGGGTGCGCGAGATGCCGGTTCCCGAGGCGCTGGCGCGCAAGATCGCGCTGTTTCGCAACCGCGGCCGCTTCTTCCGCCATGACGACGAACTGTTCGCGGAGTCGAGCTGGGTCGCGGTTCTGCTTGGCCAGAACATCATGCCGAGTGGCTGGGATCCGCTGGCCGACGCGGTCGACCCCGCCCTGGTCCGCCAGCGGCTCGATCGCATCCGCGAGGTTTACCGGCGCGCCGCGGAGGCGATGCCGCGGCTCGAAGACTGGATCGCCCGCAATTGCCCGGCGCAGACACCCGACATGCCCATGAGAAAGACCGCATGACCGACAACCGAATCCGCAAGATCGTCATCGTCGGCGGCGGCACCGCCGGCTGGATGGCAGCCGCCACCTTCGCCAAACTGCTCTCCACCGACTATACCGAGATCACCCTGATAGAGTCCGACCAGATCGGTATCATCGGCGTCGGCGAGGCGACGATTCCGCAAATGGCGATCTTCAACCGGATGCTCGGGATCGACGAGGACGAATTCCTTCGCGAGACCCAGGGCAGCTTCAAGCTCGGCATCGAATTCGTCGACTGGGGCCGGCTGGGCCGCAAATATTTCCACCCGTTCGGCAAGTTCGGTGTCGACATGGCGGGCGTGTCGTTCCACGCGCACTGGCTGCGCGCTCATCTCGCCGGCGACCCAAGGCCAATCGAGGAATATTCGCTCCAGGCGCTGGCCGGCGAGCAGGCGAAGTTCATGCGCTCGATCGACAATGGCAAGAATTCGCCCTTGTCCGAGATCGCCTATGCCTATCATTTCGATACGTCGCTCTACGGCCCCTATCTTCGGCGCTATTCAGAAGCGCGCGGTGTCGTCCGGCGGGAAGGCAAGATCGTCGATGTCGCGCTGCGCGGCACGGATGGTTTCATTGAGGCGGTCACGCTCGAGAATGGCACCCGAATCGACGGCGAGCTGTTCATCGATTGCTCGGGTTTCCGTGGGCTGCTGATCGAGCAGGCGCTCGGTGGCGGTTATGACGACTGGTCGCACTGGCTGCCCTGCAACCGCGCGGTCGCCGTCCCTTGCGCGCATGGCAGCCATTTCAGCCCCTACACGCGCTCGACCGCCCACAGCGCCGGCTGGCAATGGCGCATCCCGCTCCAGCACCGGATCGGTAACGGCCATGTCTTCTCGACCGACTATATGAGCGAGGATGAGGCGACCGCGATCCTGCTCGCCAATCTCGATGGCGAAGCGCTGGCGGAACCGCGCACTGTCCCGTTCAAGAGCGGGCATCGCAAGCGGATGTGGATCAAGAACTGCGTTGCGCTCGGGCTCGCGTCGGGCTTCATGGAGCCGCTCGAATCGACCAGCATCTGGCTGGTGCAGAGCGGACTCGCCCGCCTGATGGGAATGTTCCCCGATCGCAGCTTCGCGCCGGGCACGATCGAGCGCTACAACCGCATCCTGCTCAATGAATATTGCCAGATCCGCGATTTCATCATCCTGCATTATCACGCGACCGAACGCGACGATTCCCCCTTCTGGGACTATTGCCGGACGATGGCGATCCCCGAGCGGCTGAGCGAGAAGATGCGCTGCTTCGAGGAATATGGCCGCACCTTCCGCGACGATGACGAACTGTTCAACGAGACGAGCTGGTTCGCGGTGATGAACGGCCAGTGCATGAAGCCCGCCACCCATGATCCGGTCGCCGATGTGCTCAGCCCGGATCTACTCCAGGCGCGGCTGGTCAATATCCGCGAAACGATCGCCGCTTCGGTCGGCTACATGCCGAGTCACCGGGTCTTTATCGACAAGAATTGTGCCGCGACGTGACCGCGAAAGCCCGGGAGCTCCTCATGCCGATCCGCTCCGCCGCCGCGATCCTTGGCACGCTGGCGTTTGTCGCCGGGCGCCCGATCATTGCCGCCGATGTGCCCGCGACGGTCCATGTGAACCAGCTCGGCTTCGAGCCCGCATCTGTCAAGCGCGCGATCGTCAACGATCCGGCGACGACCCCCTTGCCCTGGCGGCTGCTCGACGCGGAGGGCGCGACCATCGCCCAAGGCGTGACCAAAGTGATCGGCGACGACGCGGCTTCCGGCGACCATGCTCACCAGATCGATTTCTCGCAGGTAGCGACCCAAGGCATTTACCGGCTCCAGGTCGGGACCTCGGAGAGTCGCCCCTTCCCGGTCGCGCCCGGTATCTACAAACCGCTTCAATATGCTGCGCTCAACTATTTCTACCAAACCCGCGCCGGCATCGCGATCGAGGCGCGCTATGCTGGTGGCGCGACTTGGGCGCGCCCGGCCGGGCACCCGAAAGAGGTCGCGCCCTGCTTTTCAGGCAGGGACGATCGCGGCAATGACTGGCCGGGTTGCGACTATGCGCTCGATGTGACCGGCGGCTGGTATGACGCCGGCGACCAGGGCAAATATGTCGTCAATGGCGGCATCGCCTTGTGGACGCTGCAGAATCTCTATGAACGCGAGGCGGCGGGCAGCGCCCCCTCCCCCTTCGCCGACGGAAAGGTGAAGATCCCCGAGGCCGGCAACGGCCGCAACGACCTGCTCGACGAGGCGCGCTGGGAGATGAATTTCCTGCTCGCCATGCAGGTCCCCGAGGGCAAGCATATCAAAGTCCCGGTCGGCCTGCAGAAATGGGGCGCACCGCTTGTCCTGACCGATGTGGATGCTTCGGGCATGGCGCATCACAAGGTCGCCGATCGCGCCTGGACGCCGCTGCCGACCGCCCCCGCCGCCGATCCGCAGCCGCGCCTGCTTTATCCGCCGAGCACTGCAGCGACCCTCAACCTCGCGGCCACCGCTGCGCAATGCGCGCGGATCTGGCGTGCGATTGATCCGCCGTTCGCGGCGCGCTGCCTGGCGGCGAGCGAGCGGGCGTTCAAGGCGGCGCTGCGTAACCCCGAAGTCTATGCCCCGAACAGCTTCACCGGCAGCGGCGGCTATGGCGACACCCATCTTGCCGACGAATTCTACTGGGCCGCGGCCGAGCTGTTCGTGACGACGGGCGCGTCCGCCTATCGCGACGCGGTGACTCATATGGCGCAGTTTATCGCACCGCTGAGCGAGCCGAGCTGGTCGAGCACCGCTGCGCTCGGCACGATCGCGCTGGCCACGATACCGAACACACTGGCTCCGGAAGAGGTCGCTGCCCAACGCGCGTTGATCGTCGCGGCGGCTGACCATTTCCTCGCCGAGGAAAAGCAGAGCGGCTACCGAATCCCCTTCGCGGGCACCGCCTATGTCTGGGGATCGAACGGCTCACTCCTCAACCGCGCGATGATCCTCGCTTTGGCTGAGCGACTGACCGGCGAAGCGCGTTACCGCGAAGCCGTGGTCGACGTGATGGATTATGTCCTCGGCCGCAATCCGCTCGACCAGAGCTATGTCGCCGGCTTCGGCGCCAACCCGGTCCACAATCCGCACCACCGCTTCTGGGCGCATTCGCTCGACCCGAGGATGCCGCCACCACCACCGGGCGTGCTGTCGGGCGGGCCCAATTCGACCGCGATGGTCGACACCATCGCCAGCACCATGAAGGGCAAATGCGCGCCTCAGCGATGCTGGACCGACAAGGCCTATGCCTTTTCGATGAACGAGGTCGCGATCAACTGGAACGCGCCCCTGTTCTGGGTGACGGCCTATCTGGACGAGCCGCGCTGACGCGTGCCTATTTCCGCCTGGAAAGCGAACCGAGCAGATAAGCGCGGATACGCTCGGTGCGGCCGGGACTGGCGGCTCCGAGCACGCCACGCACCTCCTCGGGGAGATGGGCGCCCGCCCCCGCCGCGCCCTCGTCGAACACCAGGTGATCGAACCATGCCCGCCACGCCCGTTTCTCGGCAAGCGGCAGATCGCGCACGCTCATCATCGCATGGACCATCGCGACGAAGGGCGAGGCGGCGGTATCATAGTCCCACCAGTAATTGACCAGCACATTGAAGGTATCGAACGCGCGGACATGGTGCCACCAGATCGCCGGGATGAGCAGCGCGTCGCCCGGGCCGAGATCGGCGACCTGGGCGTGCTTCAGCGCCTCGACGAAGCGCGGATAGCGTTCGAGATCGGGCTCGTCGGGATCGACCATCGACACCGGCGGGCCTGCAAGCGTGCGGTCGAGCGGGCCGACATAGAGGTTGGCGACCTGCTCGGGCGGAAACAGGGTGAAGCGCCGCCTGCCTGCCACCACTGCAGCGAGATTGGTCGAAGCGTCATAATGGGTCGCGACCCGCATTGCATTGCCGATCCACACACGCGGCATCGCGCCGGTCGTCGGCAGGTCGAGCCGGTTCGCCGCGGCCCAGCCCGGCAGATGATCCGCGGCGGTGGCGGCATCGGCATAGATCGCTGGCGGATTGGCCGTTTCACTCTCGGCGAGACGGAGAAGCTCGCCGATCAGCGCCTGGAGCGGCACTTTCTGGCGCTGGAAATTGAAGCCGCTCATGTCGTCGTTGTAGAAGAAGCGTCCGGCGATCTCGGGCGCGCCGATCATCACCTCGAGTGGCTTGCTGCCCGCGAATCCGGCGACATAGCCGGCGAGCGCCCGCTTCCCTGCCTTTTCTGCGGCGACCGCCGGCCAATCGGCGACCTGTCCGCGCAGCACGATCGGCGCATAGTGGCCGGCGACTTCGCGCGCGAAGGTGTCGGCATCGACCGCACCGCGCTCGGCGACGCGGGTTTCGGTTGCGGCGGGCAGATCAACGATCATGCTGCTTTGTTACCGTTAACGGGCGCCGTCCGCCATCCTCAGGCCGGGATCGTCGTCCGCGAGGGCGGGCGGCGGCGCGGGGCTGCGTCGGACTGGCGGCGAACCAGAGTGAAATCGAGCAGCACATGCTGAGGCGCGTCGCTGCTCGGCGCGCCGCGGCGGCGAATCGTCGAGACCAGCATTTCCACCGCGGCACGCGACATGTCGGCGATCGGCTGATGGATCGTGGTCAGCTCGGGCCAGATCGCGGTCGCGAGCGTCGTATCGTCGAAGCCGCACACAGTGAGGTCGCCCGGCACGTCGAGCCCGCGCCGATGCGCGACCGCGACCGTCGCGGCGGCCATGTCGTCATTGCTCGCGAAGATGGCGGTAGGCGGATTGGCGACATCGAGCAGCGCCTCGGCGGCATCGAGCCCTGACCTGTAGGTGAACAGGCCGCGCGCGATCAGCGCATCGTCGGCCGGCATATGCGCGTCGGCGAGCGCCTGGCGATAGCCGCGCAGGCGTTCCTCGCTCGCGGTCTGCGCCGGGTTGCCGACGATAAAGCCGATGCGATGGTGGCCAAGCGCCACGATGTGCCGCGTCATTGAATAAGCCGCGGCGAATTCGTCGATGCTGACGGCGAACAGGCTTTTGTCGGGCCGGCCGCTGCCGACCAGCACCGCGGGCACGCCTTCTGCAACGATCGTCTCGATCAGTTTGGCCGAATCGCACAAGGGCGACGGAAGGATGAGCCCGCCGATCCCGCTTTCGATCAGATGCTTCGCGACCTCCACCTCATGATCGCCGAGATCGCATTTCTCGATGATGAGCTGGACGTCGCTTCGGCTTGCCTGATCGAGGCTGCCGACCAGGAATTCGCTGAGATAGGCAGCGCTCGGGTTGCTGTAGAGCAGGCCGATCCGGTCCTGCCCCGCTCCCGCCAGGCTTCGCGCCGCCGAATTGGGCGAATAGCTGAGCGCCGAGATCGCCGCATTGACTGCCTCGCGCGTCGACGGGCGGACATTGGCTTCGCCGTTGATCACGCGGGATACCGTCATCGACGACACGTTCGCCATGCGCGCAACATCGCGTATCGTCGGGGCGGATCGCCGGCGGCGGGTGGTCTTCTCGTTCACTGTGTCTCCGCTCCTCCGCATCGCTAATAGCGCATTATTTCGGTTTGACACCATCTCTGCCAGTTCAGTTCTTTCCTTCCTGAGCGTGCCCGATGGAGAGAAGGCACCGGCGGGGCGGCTGGCCGTTCCCCGGCACCATTTTCGAGAGCGAAAATTCGGCACGTTCCGGCAATGGGCAATCCTATTGACAAGGTTGGTCATGCGCCATCATGGTACCGGTATCAGATAAGGCCGCAAAGGCCGGGGCTTCCGCCCCGCGAGAGGATGGGTCGATGGCAGGAATATCGCGCCGCGAAAGTCTGATGATGGCAGCCGGCATGGTGCTGACCGCCTGTGCAGGCGGCGGCTCTTCCTCGGCAAGCGGCGCAGCGCCGGGGCCGACTCCGGCACCCTCCCCTACGCCGACACCAATGCCTTCACCCACTCCCTCGGGGCTGTCGCTGAACGCGGCCGCGATGGCCAAGGGGATGCGGTTCGGCTCGACCTTCGCCTGGAGCGACCCGGGTGCCGATCGCGGCTCGTTCGCCAACCCTTCCTATGCGGCGCTGCTCGAAGGGGAATGCGGGCTGCTCGTCCCCGAGAATGAGCTGAAATGGCAGTCGATCCGCCCGAGCCCGACAAGCTTCGACTTCGCCCGTTTCGACGCGATGCTTGCTTATGCCGAAAGCAGGAAGCTGGCGGTGCGGGGCCATAACCTGCTCTGGCACCAACCGAAATGGATGCCTGCATGGGAGGAAAGCTATGATTTCGGCGCCAACCCGGCGACTGAAGCGGCGCGGCTGCTGACCGAGCATATCCGCACCGTTACCACGCGCTACGGCACGAGGATCAAGGGCTATGACGTCGTCAACGAGGCAGTGAACCCGTCCGACCAGAGCCTTTACCAGACAGCGCTGTCGCGGGCGATGGGCGGCGCGGAGGCAACGCTCGATCTCGCCTTCCACACCGCGCGCGACAGCGCGCCACAGGCCCAGCTCGTCTATAACGACTATATGAGCTGGGAGCCGGGCAATGATCAGCACCGCGCCGGCGTGCTCAAGCTGCTCGAGGGCTTCAGGACGCGCGGCACGCCGGTCGATGCGCTCGGCGTGCAATCGCACCTCATCACGCAAGGGACCGATATCGCCGGGAGCGTGTCGGCGCAGCAGGCGGCCTGGAAGCGCTTCCTCGATCAGGTAGTGGCGATGGGCTACAAGCTGCTGATCACCGAGTTCGATGTGCGTGACAATGGCCTGCCCGCCGACATCACGGTGCGAGACAAGGCGGTGGCTGACTATTCCCGCGCCTATCTCGACGTGATGTTCGCCTATCCGCAGCTCGCCGATGTGCTCGTGTGGGGCATGTGCGATCGGTACAGCTGGATCGAGGGGTTCGAGCCGCGCAGCGATGGCGCCAAGCGCCGCCCTTGCCCCTATGACGCGAATTTCAACGCCAAGCCGATGCGCGCCGCGATCGCTGACGCCTTCGCCGCTGCGGGAGGCCGCTGAACCGGGGGAAGTCGAGGCACAAGCCGCGAAAGGCGGCACGAAGAGGAGGGGAAAGAATGCGGCATGTAATGACGATCGTTGTCGCCGCGGCACTCTGGACAATGCCGGGCCTGGCCCAGGCGCAGACAGCGGCGCCCGGCCCGGCACCGGCGGCCTCGGACAATATCCTCGACAAGGCGATCAACAAGCCAGGCGCCAACTGGACGGTGTACGGCGCCAACCAGAAAACCAAGCTGATGAACGAGCCGGGTGTGCCCGGCAATCAGTTCTTCCGCGCGACCATCACGGCGAAGGGCGCCAATGCGTGGGACATCGGCGCGAACTCGCCGATCCAGAAGCCGATCGCGGCGGGCGACACCATCCTGGTCGCCATCTGGCTGCGCGCGCCCGAGCTCAAGGACGACGAGACGATGCCGCTCCCCTATATCGGGGCGAACGGCGCGGCGCCCCCTTATGACGGGCTGGTCAGCGCCAATGTAACGGTCGGCAAGGCGTGGAAACTCTATTACGCCTCGGGCAAGGCAACCAGGGATTTCGCCGGTGGAACGGTGAACGCGACCGTTCATCTCGCCTCGGACAAGCATGTGATCGATCTCGGGCCCGTCTTCGTGCTCGATTTCGGCCAGAACTACGCCAAGAAATTGCCCGACAACAACACCCCGTAACAGGCGGGGCGGGCTCGAACCGGGAGAGTGAATTTTGACCAAGAGCATCTGGGCGGCCGCGCTGACCGCAGCCCTTCTGGCCGGCAGCACCGGGCCGATTGCGGCGGCGCCGCGCAAGGCGCCGGTAAAACCCGCCAAGGCAGTCGTCTCGCCCGACGCCCGCGCCGTCGCGCTGATCGCGAAGATGACACGCGACGAAAAACTGAGCCTCGTGTTCGGCTATTTCGGCACTGACTTTCCGTCGAAGAAATATCTCACGCCGAAAGGGGCGTTGCCCGGTTCGGCCGGCTATGTGCCCGGCATCCCGCGGCTCGGCATTCCGGCGCAGTGGCAGACCGATGCCGGCGTCGGCGTCGCAACCCAGGGTGGTGCGCTCAAGAAACGCGAGCGCACCGCCCTCCCCTCCGGCCTCGCCACCACGGCGAGCTGGAACCCGGCGATCGGCTTTGCCGGCGGCGCGATGATCGGCAACGAAGCGCGCCGATCGGGCTTCAACGTGATGCTCGCGGGCGGCGTCGACCTGATGCGCGAGCCGCGCAACGGCCGGAATTTCGAATATGGCGGCGAGGATCCCCTGCTTGCCGGCACGATGGTCGGCGCGCAGATCGCCGGCATCCAGTCCAACCACATCATCTCGACCGTGAAACATTATGCGGTCAACGACCAGGAGACGGATCGCAACGCGGGCAACTCGATCGCCACCGAGGCGGCGCTCCGGACGTCCGACCTGCTTGCCTTCCAGTTCGCGATCGAGCGCTCCAATCCCGGGTCGGTGATGTGCTCGTACAACCGGGTTAATGGCGATTTTGCCTGCGAGAATGATTTCCTGCTCAACCAGGTGCTGCGCAAGGACTGGAAATGGCCGGGCTATGTGATGTCCGACTGGGGCGCGACGCACAGCGCAGCCAAGGCAGCCAATGCCGGGCTCGACCAGGAATCGGGCTTTCCCTTCGACGACCAGCCCTGGTTCGGCGCGCCGCTCAAGGATGCGATTGCGAGCGGCGCGGTGAGCGAAGCGCAGCTCGACACGATGGCGAGCCGGATCCTGCGCTCGATGGCGGCGCACGGCCTGCTCGACCATCCGGTCGCCGAAGCGCCGATCGACTATGCGGCCCATGCCGTTGTGACCCGCCAGGATGCCGAGGAAGGCGCGGTGCTGCTCAAGAATGCTGGCGCGATCCTGCCGCTGTCGCACGGCGTCAAGCGGATCGCGGTGATCGGCGGGCACGCCGACAAGGGCGTGCTGGCGGGCGGCGGATCGTCGCTGGTCTATCCGATCGGCGGCAATGCCGTGCCCGGGATCGTCCCGACGAGCTGGCCGGGACCGATCATGTACTACCCTTCCGCGCCGCTGGCCGAGATCGCCAGGCAGGCGCCCGGCGCGCAGGTCCGCTTCGCGAGCGGCGCCGATCCGGTCGAGGCTGCCGCGCTCGCGAAGGACAGCGACGTCGTCATCGTCTTCGCAACGCAGTGGGCGGGCGAATCCTTCGACGTGCCGCTTGGCCTCACTGACAATCAGGACGCGCTGATCGGCGCGGTCGCTGCCGCGAACCCGAAGACAGTGGTGGTGCTCGAGACCGGCGGGCCGGTGCTGACGCCGTGGATCGATCAGGTCGGCGGCGCGATCGAGGCATGGTATCCGGGCACCCAGGGCGGTGCCGCGATCGCCAACCTGCTGTTCGGCAAGGTCAACCCGTCGGGGCATCTGCCGGCGACCTTCCCGAAAAGCGTCGACCAATTACCGCGCCCGAGTGCCCCGAATGCCGGCGACACGACCTATGCCGAAGGGGCGACGGTCGGCTATAAATGGTTCGACATGAAGGGGCTGGAGCCGCAATTCGCGTTCGGCCATGGGCTCAGCTATACCAGCTTCAGCTATGGCGGATTGACCGCGAGCCCGGCCGGCGCCGGGCTGAATGTGCGATTCACCGTGCGCAACACCGGCAAGGTGGCGGGCAAGGCAGTGCCGCAAATCTATGTCGCGGGCGATGGCTGGGAAGCCCCGAAGCGCCTCGGTGGCTTTGCCAAGGTCGCGCTGGCGCCGGGCGCCTCCAGGCAGGTGACGGTGACGGTCGATCCGCGGCTGCTCGCGACCTGGGATGCGGCGGGGCATCAGTGGCGGATCGCGGGCGGCACCTATGAGGTGATGCTCGGCGCCTCCTCACGCGACATCAAGCAGACCGTGACGGTGCATGTCGACGCGCGAACGCTACCGGTTGGGTGGGCGCCGGCGCGTAACGAGGTAACGAGGTAACGAGCAAGGTGTTTTGGATCGCGCTATCGCACAGATAGCAGAGGGGGCGCTGAGCAAGGCCCGATAAGGCTTGCGGCGTCCCCTCGCCTGCTCCGTCCCTACATCAGACCCCGGCGAGAGCGGAAGACTTCCGTGCTGTTCCGGCCGCTGAATCAGCCTCGAAATCGATGACGATCCGGCCCTCGATCTCGCCGCGATGCATGCGGCCGAAGATATCGTTGATATTTTCCAGCCTGTCCGTGGCGACGGTCGCGTGCACCTTGCCGTCGGCGGCGAAGTCGAGCGCCTCCTGCAGGTCGAGCCGGGTGCCGACGATCGAACCGCGCACGGTGATGCCATTCAGCACGGTATCGAAAATCGAGAGCGGGAAGTCGCCCGGCGGCAGGCCGTTGAGCGACACCGTGCCGCCGCGCCGCACCATGCCGATCGCCTGCTGGAAGGCCTTGGGGCTGACTGCGGTGACCAGCACACCTTGGGCGCCGCCGATCTCTTTCTTGATGAAGGCTGCGGGGTCGGTCTCGAGCGCATTGACGGTGAGTGCTGCACCCAGCTCGGTCGCCAGCTTGAGCTTTGCATCGTCAATGTCGACGGCGACCACGTTGAGGCCCATCGCCTTGGCATATTGCACCGCCATATGGCCCAGCCCGCCGATCCCCGAGATCGCAACCCAGTCACCCGGCTTGGTATCGGTGACCTTGAGGCCCTTATAGACCGTGACGCCCGCGCACAGCACCGGCGCGATCTCGACAAAGCCGACATTGGCGGGAAGATGGCCGACATAATTCGGATCGGCGATCACATATTCGGCAAAGCTGCCATTGACTGAATAGCCGGTGTTCTGCTGCTCTTCGCACAGCGTCTCCCACCCACCCAGGCAATGCCCGCAATGACCGCAGGCGGTATAGAGCCAGGGAACACCGACCCGGTCGCCTTCCTTCACATAAGTGACGCCGGCACCGACCGCGACGACATGCCCCACGCCCTCATGGCCGGGGATGAAGGGCGGACTGGGCTTGACCGGCCAATCGCCCTCCGCAGCGTGCAGGTCAGTATGGCAAACGCCTGTCGCCGCGATCTTGACGAGAATCTGGCCTGGGCCGGGCATGCGCACCGCCACTTCCTCGATGACGAGCGGCTTGCCGAATTCACGGACCACGGCGGCCTTCATTGTCTTTTCCATAATCATGCCTCGTACGTTGGGATAGTGAGATGACTTGGCCGACCGCCCGTCAGAAAGGCGCGTCGGTGTCGACAACGCCGATCAACTTGTGGTTAGCCTCCGTGCCGCGCCACGACGCAACGCCACCTTGCCGACATCGATGGCCCCGCGGCGGATCTTCCCCTATGCGGAAAGTTACTTAGCTCGATCCCGCACGCTGACATTGGCTGCCGGAGCAGCAAACCGATCCCGCCGGAGGATCATACCCGGCCGGATCAGCCCGGCCGCCAGGCACTAACCGGAATTCGTGCCGAAACGGCGTAACCCGTGATCGCCGCCTAGCGACCCATTGCGTTCCCGGTCGGCGCCGCGTCCGGTTCGCCGATCTGGCCCGGGTTCACGACATGGATCATCCCACCCGGCTCGAGCATGACGATCCAGTCGCGGCCGTCATCGCAATGCGCGACCCATGTCGGGCGGCCCCTAACCTTCGCATGGACGGTCGATCCGGCAACGTGCTGGCAGGGGACGTTGGAATCCTGAATGGCGCGCATGAACACCATGTCGCGCTGGCCGCCCGGCAACGCCTCGATCTGTGCGAGATAATTGCCCTCGGGCACCTGGGCCGCAGTGTCGTTCTGGGGCGCCGCGCGGTCGCATCCCGCGAGCAGAAAGGGTAGCAGGATCATTGCAAGGGCAGGATTCTTCATCGGCCGGACTCCAGGATGATCCCTTCACCCTGCCGGATTCCGGCGCACATCTGAAGAACAAGTTTCGCGGGCCGGCCGTCGCGCGCTGCCGATTATTGCCACCAGATTTGTCCCATCTCCGCCGCGAACCTGGCGAAACGGGTTTATTGCGGAGCCGCATCGAAACCGGGAGGCAATCATGGAGATCACCAGAAGGTCGCTGATCCAGGCCTCGGCCGGGCTCGCCTTGTCGACATTGCTGCCGTTGCGCGCCTGGGCGGACGACACGCCCGGAACCAACGTCACGACTGAGCAGGCACTCGCTTCATTGGTCGAGGGCAATCGCAAGTTCGCCGCCGGCGCGACGGCGCCCGCCTTGAATGTCGCCGGGCTGGGCAAGCTCGCCGCCGACCAGCACCCCTGGGCGACGATCGTCTGCTGCTCGGACAGCCGGGTTCCGCCCGAACTGATCTTCCGCACCGGCTTCGGCGAGCTGTTCGTGGTGCGCAACGCGGGAAATACCGCTGCGTCGAGCCAGTCGCTCGGCAGCATCGAATATTCGGTCGCCGTGCTCAGGGTGCCGCTGATCGTCGTGCTGGGCCATAGCGATTGCGGGGCAGTCAGGGCGGCGAAGAGCATTATCGACAGCAACACCGCTTATCCCGGCAGCATCGGCCCGATGGTCGAACCGATCCTGCCCGCGGCGAACGCCGTGCGCGGCCAGCCGCTCGACAATGCGATCGTGCAGAATGTCCGCAGTGTGACGGCGCGGCTGCGCTCGCCCGAGCAGCCGATCCTGTACCCGCCGCAGCGGGACCATCTGCTTGCGGTCATTGGCGGGGTCTATGATATCGGATCCGGCACGGTCCATTATGTCGACATACCATCCGACATACATTTGCCGGTGGATGCATCCGCTCGGCCCCACTGACGCGAAAATACCAGGGCGCGCCTTTCTCCGGGTCGACTTCCACCTGATGGGCGGCATCGCGGCACAAGCGGATTGCGCTGCCAATGATCGGAACCAGCGCCGATCATGCCGCGACCAAGGAAGTACCGGCGGCCTGGGCCGGCATCGGGCCCGCCCGTTGGTCAGCCGGCCCCGTCCCCGCTATGACGTGGCGCATGTCGGCCACCACCCTGCCCTCGTCCTTGACCACCCTTTCGATGCGAGCGCGGCTCGCGCTGATCGCCGCGAGCCACCGGCGCCTGACCGGACGCCCGCTCGTGCCGCCGGCCCGCGATCCGGTCCAGGCGCTCTGGGCTGCACCTCGCGCGATCATCGCGCATGGAATCGAGCCCGATCCGATCTTCTTCTTCGGCAACCGCTTCGCGCTCGAACGCTTCGAGATGACGCTCGAGGCGTTCACTAAAATGCCGTCGCGCCTGTCGGCCGAACCGATGCTGCGCGAGGAGCGCCAGGCACTGCTCGACCGGGTAACGCGGGACCGCTTTATCGACGACTATAGCGGTATCCGCATCTCCGCCACCGGGCGCCGCTTTCGCATCGAGCGGGCGACGGTCTGGAACCTGATCGACGAAGGCGGGGCGATCCACGGCCAGGCGGCGGCATTCGATCGCACCATCGATCTGCCGGAGGCGGGAGGCGTGTAGGCCAGTCACTCGTCAAGCGTGGACGACGCGCCACTCGACCGGACGCCGTCCCCCGCCGGCCGCCCTGCCGCTCATATCGGCTTCGATCACCCCGCCGCCCGCCCGGGCGGCATGGATCAGGCTCCAGTCGAGATCGGCCAACCGGACCTTGATGCGGTTGATATAGCTCCGGCCGTCAACCCGCTGCCAGGAAAGGTAGATGAAGCGGTCGTCGCGACCGCCGCTTGCAAAGGGCCCGCTGAAGACCGGACGGGCAGGATCGGTGCCTTCCGCCACGCGCAGATCAAGATCGAAGACGATCATGCCGTCGGCGCGGCGTATGCCGTCGTGGAGCTGGCCGTTCCTGTCCTGGAGGCCGAAGCGGAAGGCACTCCCGTCCGGACTCGGCGGCTGGGGGTCGTCGCGCAACAGCCTGAGCCGCACCGTGCCTGGATCGGTCATGACAATCCCCTTTCGCGCTGCAGCTGCGATGCGACCGCTTCCTTGATCAGCTCGGCGGCTTCGTCCAGCCCGCGCCTGCTGGCCGCCTGTTCGGGCGTCTCGCCATCGGGCGCGGCGATCAGCGGATCGGCGCCCTGTTCCAGCAGAATCGCCACTGCGTCCGCTGCTGCATCCTCGTCGTCGGGGAGCATGAGCAGGGGCGTGCGGCCGGCCGGGTCGAGCGCATTGGCCAGAGCGGGCTCGACGGCGAGCACCGCGCCCAACCGATCGAGCCGGGCAGAGGCCGTCAGGCCGTGAACATCCCGGCTGAGTGGCGCAATGAGATCGATCATCGCCTGGTTCTTCCAGAAGACGCCGTGACCAAGCGGGGTCGCGTTGTAGTTGCCGCCGCGCCGATCGATATCGGCGCCGGCAGCGATCAGGGCTGCTGCCGCGGCGAGCGCACCGGCATGGGCGGCACTGTGCAGCGCCCGTTGCCCGTTAGGCCCCTCAAGATCGACCGGCATGCCGAGATCCAGGGCAAGGTGGATGATATCAGGCCGGTCGCGCGCGGCACCGAGCAGGAGCGGGGCCGGGTCATCGAGACAGCCGGGATTGGCCGCGGCAAGCCGCCGCGCCCCGGCTTCGTCCCGCTGCATGCAGGCAGCGAGAAAGGCGGGTTGACCGGTCAGCCGGGCTGGATCGGCGCCGTGGCGCTCAAGCAGGCTCGCCATTTCGGTGAACCCATGGAGCTGTGCGATCACATGATGCGGCTGCTTGCTGTAGCTGTTGCGCCCGCCAGGGTTGCCGCCGTGCCGCAACAGCCATTCGGCACGGGCGAGATGGTCGTGGCTCACTGCGTTGCCGAGCAGATAGTCGACCGCGCTCATTCGCCCGCCGCCGAGCGATTTCTCCTCGAGGCTGGTCCAGCGCCCTTCGGCGCCGCGCTCGACCGAGCGTCGCCACAGGAAATCAAGCCAGCGCGTGTCGTCGCCGACGATCGAATCATTGTAGAGCGCCTGGGGGTCAAACGGGTCGGCGCCGCGATCGACGAGAAGGGCGGCGAGGTCGGGTGCGCGCGGGTGCGGCGGGCGAATTCCCTCGCCGAGGCCGATCACCCCGGTCAGCACCGAGAACATATTGCCCCAGCCGTCATCGAACGCAGCGTTCGGATCAGCGCCGTGATCGAGCAACAGGCCGGCAAGGTCGCGCGCCGTGTCGGCGACTGCGGGCAGCGGCAGCCGGCTATAGGCAAGATACTGCAGCGGTTCCCAGTCGAGCGACCCACGCTTCGCGGTGGCGGCACCGGGATCGGCCGCGAGCCGCCGCCGTGCCTCGGCGAGATCGCCATAGACGACAGCGTTGTGGAGGCTGTGGCGCGCGAGTTCCGGATGGCGGAGCGCGATGCGCGCGGCGGCGGATGGGTCGCCGCCATCCCAGGCGGCGCGCAGCAGCACGCCGGCGAGATCATCGGGGCTGCGTGCTGCATCATCGCGATCGGCGATCGCCTGTTTGAGCGACATCCACCCAGTCAGGCCGAATTCAAGAGCGATGGCATGCTGAATGTCGCGCAGCGCAGGCGCGGCGGGCGCCTTCGGCCACGCATCGCGCAGCCTGGCGAGCGCCGCGGCATCGCCGCCGCGAATCGCCTTGAGCCAGCGCTTCGCATCCTTGCGCAGGGTATCGATATTGGTGCCTCGAGCGACCGTGCGGCGCATAGTCCTTCCTTCCGTGGTTCGCCTGGCGTCCGCTTAGACAGGCCGGAAGAAGGTGACGGATGGTATCCGATACCGGATGGGTGGGGGCAATCCCCCTTGCCGCGGACGGGTGGCGCCCCAGAGCGCACTAGGCCGACATCTCTCAAATGTGCCTGTTTCTGTCAATCGGCCGCGCGGCCGCTCTCAGTCGATCGCCATCCTCCGCCCCTCGGCGGCGCTCCTGCGGGCCAGCGCGATCAATTCGAGGCCGGCGAGCGCGTCGGCGGGTTCGACCGGCGGCGGCGCGCCGTCGAGGATGGCGTCAGCCATGCCCTCATAATAAAGGCGCCAGTCGCCCCGCGCCGAGACGATCCCTTCCGTCCGGCCGTCGCCGAAGGTGAGCGTGCCGAAGGTCTCGATCGGTTCCTCGCCATAGCCGGTATCGCCGGCATTGGCGCCGGCGCGGAGAAAGGATTCCTGGGGGTCGAGGCCATATTTGACGAAGCTGCCCGCAGCGCCGTGCAGCGCGAAACGCGGGCGCGCCGACGCGACCAGGGTCGAGCCCGAGAGGATCACCCGGCGCGCGCCGTAGAACAGGGTAAGCTCGAAATAATCGTCGACCATGACACCCGGGCGTTGGGCTGCGAGATCGGCGGAGAGCGCTTCGGGTTTGCCGAACAGGGCCAGCGCCTGATCGATCAGATGCGGGCCGAGATCGGCAAGCATGCCGCCGCCCTCCTCGACGCTCGCCTCGCGCCAACCCCCCTTGATCGCGGGGCGGAAACGGTCCCAGCGCAGCTCGGCGAGCATCACCTCGCCCAGCGCGCCGCTGTCCAGTACGCCGCGCACGGTCAGGAAATCGCTGTCCCAGCGCCGGTTGTGGAAAACCGACAGCATCAGGCCGCGCGTCCGCGCCAGGGCGATCAGCGCCTCGCCATCGGTCGGGTCGACCGCGAAGGGCTTGTCGACCACGACATGCTTGCCCGCCTCGAGCGCCGCGCGGGCGAGCGGCACGTGGAGATGGTTCGGCGTTGCGATCACCACCAGGCCGATCGACGGATCGGCGATCAGCGCCTCGGCACTGGCCACCACCGCGACACCCGGATGATCCCGCGCGACCTCGTCTGCGCGCGAGGTGACGATTGCCGCCAGCTCGAGCCGGTCGACCGCGGCGATCAGCGGCGCGTGGAAGCTCGCGCCGGCCAGGCCATAGCCGATCACCCCTGTGTTGATCGGGCTCGCCGCGGCCGTCATGGCTCGGCCGCGATCATGTCGGCGCCGTCGCCATGGTCGACATATTCGCGCCACATCATGATGAGCACCGCCATCGTCGCCGGACCGACGAACAGGCCGAGCAGGCCAAGCGTTTCGACCCCGCCCAAAATGCCGATCAGCACCCAGATAAAGGGCAGCCGGGTCGCGCCGCCGATCAGCACCGGACGGATGAAATGATCGGCGATGCCGACCACTGCAAGGCCGATCGCCACCACGGCAATGGCACTGCCGACCGCATCCTGGCCGAGCAGCAGCAGGGCGGCGACCGCGAACAGAAGGGCGGCACCGAACGGGATCATGGCCGCCACCGCGGTCAGCGCGCCGAGCAGCAGCGGATGCGGCACGCCGAGCATGACATAGACTACCGCCATCACTGCACCCTCGCCGATGCCGACCAGCACCAGCCCGTCGATCGTGCCGCGCACCGAACGGATCGCCTGGACGCCGATCCGCTCCCCTGCCGGGCCGAACATCCGATCGCCGGCGCGCTGGGCCTGGGCGACGATCGTGTCGCGGTCGCGCAGCAGGAAGAACAGCGTGATCAGGGTGAAGCTGAAGATCACCACGCGGTGGATGACGCCGCTGCCGATCAGCCTCGAGCGATCGTTCCAGGCGGCGCCGCTGAGATGGCTGATCTGCCGGGTCGCGCTTTCCGGCGTGGCGAGATTTTCCTGCCACCAATGCTTCATGGTTTCGCTGGCGATCGGCAGGTGATCGAGCCAGGCGGGCGGCGCGACGCCATTGGCGCGCGCGGCGGCAATCCATGACGCCACTTCATGCGCTTCGCGCGCGGCCTGGGCGATGCCGATGGCGATCGGAATCAGCACCACCAGCGCCACGAGCAGGGTGATGGCGAGCGGCACCAGCATCCGGCCGGTGCGGCCCGGATACCCTGCCCGCAGACGCAAATAGAGCGGATCGAGCGCGATCGCGATGATCACCGCCCAGACAAGCGCCGGCAGGAAGCTGAGGATGACCCACAATCCGAGCAGGCCGAGCGCAGAGGCGAGGATGATCCGGGCGATGCTTTGGCCTTTCTCAGGCGGAGATGCCGGGTCGGGCTGGGTCTGTGGCAGGTTCATATCGGGGGTCTAGCAGGGCCGGCGGCGTTTGCCAGCCGAGTTGCGGGCCCGATCAACCCGCATCCTGTTTCCGCGATTTCTCTTCTCCCCGATCTTCCGCAAGGGTTGGACCTCAAGCGTCGCGCCCGGTAAGAAAGCTTCTGTCCCTGAACCCAGCCACGGTGAAGCATGCGCCCTTTTTTTCGATGGACGATATTGATCGCGGCGCTCCTGTTCGTGCTGGCGGGCGGATATGCCGCCTCCCTGAAATCCGGGGGCGACGAACCGGACAACCCGCAAAGCGGCGTCTTCACCAAGACGCCCGGGAGCTCCAAGCACCTGCCCGGCAGCGGCCCGATCAGCAGCCTGACGGGATCGCCCCGATCCTTGCCCCCGCATGTGCCCGCTCCCGACGCGCTCGTCGCGAAGGCTTGAATCGGAGGCAAAATCCGCTTTTAACCCCGGCCGGGGACCCGGCCCCGTTCCTGAAACCCGAGAATGAACCATGTCTCCTCTCTACCGATGGGCGTTGCTGATCCTCGCCTTGCTGTTTGTCCTTGGTGGCGCCTACGTCGTCCGCATGAGGACTGGGGGCGGCGTGACGGATCCAGGCAGCAAGGTAATCACCCCTCTCTCCCCCGGCCATCCGCGCGCCGTCACCTGATGGCGGTGCCGCGCCTTTGCGCGTTCAACCGCCGATCGGCAGCTCGAACGGCGTCACCGGCAGCCCCGAGGCGTCGGTCAGTGTGCACAGCGGGCTGTCGCCCCAGCAGAAGCGGACCCGGCTCGCGCCGGCTGCATCAGGGCCGGTGACGAGCACATTATCCCCGTCGATCCGCGCGGCGGCGTAGCGGCACGATCCATCGGCCGGGCCGCACAGCTCGAAGGCGTTGGGATCGCCATTATAGGCAGCAAGCGCTCCGGTGACGCCGGCAAAGGACACGACAATGCCGGATGGGGCGCGCCGCGCCGTGCCCGGCACCGCGCCCGCGGCCGGATCGGTGCCGCCATAGACGACCCGCCGCGCGGCGATCGCGAGGCGGCGGCCGACCTCCTGCTTGTTGCTTGGGTGCAGGTTGCCGGGATCGCCGATATCGACCGTCACGATATAGGCGGCGTGCGGATCGGCGAGCGCGGCGCGGCGCTGCGCCTCGCGTATGTTCGACCAGAGCGATTCAGCCGGCGCGGTCGGGCGTGAACCATAGTCGGGAAGCTCGACGATCAGGAACGGCAGGCCGGCGCCGAACACGCGGCGCCAGTCAGCCATCAGCGCCGCCATCGTCGCCTGGTAGCGGCCGCTGAAATACATGTCGGATTCGCCCTGGTACCAGATGGCGGCCTTGAAGGCGTAAGGGCCGATCGGCGCGATCATGCCGTTATAGGTCATCGCGACGCCGTGAGTCGGGCCCCAGGGGAGTTGCGGCGCGATCAGCGTGTCGGCGACGGGCGCGTACCGCCACGGCCCGGCAAGCAGCACCGCGCTGCCGTCGGCCAGCCGGATGGCGCGGGTGTCTGCCGGGCCGCTCATCCCGCAATTGCGCCAGCTGCAGAAGATGTTGGTGATGATGACATTCTCGCCGGCGTGGAGCACCCCGGCGGGCACGCGGTGCTGCGCCTGTCTCGACCAGGAGGTGCCGCCGACGCCGTGGCCGTTGATCCAGCTCTCATCCTCCTCATTGACCGCGCCGAGATCGAGGATCGCGGCCTGCGCGGCCTGCGTGGCGGTCAAGGTCACGCTGGTGCGCAGCCACATCTGCCCGACAAAGCCGTCGGGCGATCCGCCCGTCCACAACGCCCAGGCGCCGAGGCCAGCGGGCGCCGTCGCCCAGTCGGCGACCGGATAGGCGGGCTCCCACGGATTGCCTCTTGCCTTTGCCGCGCCATTCGCGCGCCACCACGCCTCCCAGGTCCCGTCCCAGCGGCGCTGCGCCGCATCCGGATCGCTGCGGAAAAGGCGGAGCATCGCGAGATCGTCATCATAGAGGCCGAGCGCGCCGAGGCCCGGCTCGCTGACCCAGTCCCGCACGCGGCTGCCGCCCCAGGCCGAGACGACCATGCCGACCGGCACGCCGGCGGTCTTCCTGATCTCGCGGGCGAAGTAGAAGCAGCTCGCGGAGAAATTCCCGACCGTGTCGGGCGACGCCACCGTCCAGGAGACTGGCGTCGCGAAGCTGTCGAGCGGCGTCACGCTCTCCTTCGTCGCGACCAGAAGCTGGCGAATCTGCCCGTCAGTCGCGGCGCGCATCTCGACCTGCGCATTGCCGGCGGCGCGAACGCTGAGCTGCATGTTGGACTGACCGGCGCACAGGAAGACATCGCCGACCAGCACATCCTCGACCCGCTGATCAAACCCGGATCGGGCGTGCGCCTCGAGGATGTAAGGCCCACCCGCCGGCATGGCGGGAAGCGACGCATGCCAATGACCGTCCTTGTCCGCTTTGGCCGTCACGCGCGCATCGCCGAGCGTCACAGTGACGGCAGTGCCCGCTGCCGCGCTGCCATAGACGGGGATCGGCGTGCCGCGCTGCAGGACGGCATGATCCTGGAACATCGGATGGAGCAAAGGGGCTTCAGCGGCGCAAGCCGGCATCGCGCAGAGCGACGCGGCGAGACAGAATATGGCGGCTAGCCCGTTTTTCATGCTCATCCCCCCGGTCCGTTTCGAACAGATCGTATAGGATATATGGAGAGCAGCTTTTGCCCGGTTTGTCCAGAAAGGGAGGCAGGCAGCGCGGGCGTGCGGGACGGAACAGCATCATCTCAATGGCGTTTTTTGCGCGCCGTCGCGCTCGCTGCCGGCGTTGCGCTCACCACAGGCGAGGGGGCGGCTCAGCGCGGCCGATATTGAATCCGCGCCTCCCCCTGCGCTTCCACGGGCATGAACAGGCCCTTCCCGGTCACCTGGATCGGTCCGTGCTCGACGCTCGCGACATTGGCTGAAAGCACGAAATCGCCTTGCCGCCTGACCGAGATCGCGCCCCGCGCCGCGGTCAGCACCTTCTGGTAATCGCCGACGAAATCATGCGCGAGCGCGCCGCGGATTCCGTCGCGCACCGAGCCGTTCTCGAACAGCGAGAAGAGCAGGTTGACGCCGGTGCTGTCGGTATGCGCCGCGATCTGCAGGTCCCTGACCTGGACGAACTGAGAATTGGGGCCGTTGAAGGGGATGGCCGACAGCCAGACCTCGCCTTTGGCCGCGACCAGCGAGACATTGCGGGACTTGACCGTCGCATGGATGCCGACCGCCAGCCGGCCATGCTCGGTCGCATAGATCGTTACCTTGCCGAAGGTCGCATCGACCGGCCCGATGCCGGCCAGCACGATCTGCTTCTTCGCCAGCTTGGCCAACGTGCGCTCGACCACCGGCTCGAGCTCGGCATAATCGGCCAGCACTGGAATGAAGAAACGCAGGCCGCGCTCCCCGAGCTGCCGCGATGGCGGCGGCAAGGGCGTCGGGACCGGATCGGACGGGCGGTTGCCGACGAAGGTCTCGGTCAACGCCTCGGCGGCGAGGTCCATTTCGAGCCGGCCTCCCGCGATCCGGTAGCCGCCGAAGCCGAGTGAGCGCGGCGTGATCCGCATCCAGACCGGTGGCCGCTCGCGGTTGAGCATGATCGAGGTGAAACCCTGACGCCACAGCCCATCGAGCTGGTCGTGCAGGCGAAGCCTGTCGAGCTCCCTGGGCAGGTCGCGCTGCAGCCGCGCAATGACTCCCTGCAGCTTGCTGTCGGCCTTTTCGGCAAAGCGGATACGCTGGCCGAGGAAATCGATCCCCGGCGGATCGGTCCAGTCATAGGCGATGGCGACCCTTGCGGTGGGCGACCAATTGCCGTCGACCGCGAGCCTGGCCGAGGCGCGGATGATTGCGGCGCCGGTCGCGGTTTCCTTGCTGATGATGCCGCCGATATGCGCAGCGCTGATCGTCGCGTTGATCGGCATGGTGACGAGCAGGGTCGCGCCGCTGCCGCTCAGCGTGATCCGGCCACGCGTCACTTCGCCGGCGATGTCGCAGTGCAGGGCAGGCGTGACCTTCAGTCGCTTGCGGAACAGCTTCACGCGCCTGGGCGGCACGCAAAGCTGCGCGCGCTTATCGATCCGCCACAGGATCCTGGGGGTGCGCCGGTTGATGCCGTCTTCGAGATCGGCAAGCCGCGCCGAGACGGGGACAGTGATCGTCGAACTGCGCCGCGGCAGCTCGGCCGCGGTCTCGACGCGCGGCGGCGCCGGATTGCCTGAATCATGGCTGCAGGACGCGAGCAGCGGGGTGCCGACGAGGAAGGCGATCGCCCGCAACGACCCGGATTTATCGATCAAGGGGGGGCGCCGGTTCATTGGTCCGCACCAACCATAAGGTGACGTCGAAGTTCCGCTATGCTTCCGCCTCGCGTTTCCGATGGTCAATCATGCCGCCTTCGATCGCCTGATTGCCCGCGCGGGTTATTTACGAAGGAGCCGCGCCCGCATTTCTTCCATGGTCACTGCGTTCACGGCGGCGACGCGGTCCCCGGCAGCGATGATCGCGCCGAGATGCGCCACGATCTGGCACGCGGCGTCGAACTTCTGAAGCGCGCGATCGTGCCGCTGAAGGATGATCGGATCGTCGGTCAGGTCGTCGCCGACCGACTCCAGCAGGCGCCCGACATAGCCCAGTTCTTCGGCTATCCGGCTCTCCAGCACGCCGGCATCGACCGGTGCGCCGGCAGCGGGGCCGTCGGGCAATGGCAACGAGTCCCCGTTCCGAATGGCGGCCTGGATGGCATCGACGCGTGCCTGGCCCATGAGAGGGCGGCGGACGCCCGTGACCCATTCGTCGATCATGGTCGTCCCGTCGAACTTGATGCCGCACCGCCCATCGGCTTGCCAGACGGTCTTCCCGCCGATCTCGAGTTCCATGCGGCGCAGGATCAGCGGCGTTCCGACTCCTGGAAGAACCGTGCCGTCGATCATCGCGCCGCCTTCCGACAGGTTGCGGATTCGCACGGGAGCCTTGAGACCGCAGGCTTCGATGCTCGCGGACAGCAGGAGGTTCTTCCTGGGCGCGCGCGGCCGCATTTCGGCCCCGAGCGGGGGATCGGCAGATTGATGGTCCACGGGCAGGTCAGCCACTCTGAAATCCTTCGGGAAATTCCCTTGCCTGTCCAGCGCACGCGACAATCGGGCAGGCATCGTGCCCGGAGGTCGCAATGATCTTATGCCGGAGCGGCTTAAATGATCTTATGCCGGAGCGGCTTAATTGTAGGTTTCAGTCGGAATCGACCCGGGGCGCAGGCGTTTTCTCCTTGCGCGGCGCCGGGAAGCAAGGCTGCGCCCGCCACAGGATTGCAGGCGATCATGGGTTGAGTGTCCCTCAGTCGGGTCGTTTCGGCAATTCGATCTCGCCCTTCGCCGTTGCGAGCACTGCACCGAGCTGGTTCGCCATCCTGCATTCGACCTGCACCATGTGCCGGCCATTCTCATCGATGAACTTGTCGAGGATGCTGCCGGTGGTGATGGTGATGTCGCCGGTCAGCGCCGGGCTGCGATAATTGGCGGCGGAATGGCGGACCATGCCCCACTCCCCTGCCCAGCCGGCGAAATAATCGGTGATCCACGCCCCCATCGACGCACCATAGCCGTAACCGCGCGGCATGCCGATGAAACGCGCCCAGCGCGGAAACAAATGCCCGCGCGACGGGCCGATATAGGCGCCGTCAGTCAATTCGGGGTTGATAGCCTCCATCACCGGATCATTTTCGTGCCCGGCCATTTCCTTGACGAAGCCGAGCGCCTCCATGTCGAGGTCGCCCCGGCGATGCGTGCCGCCCCATTGCGTGAAGGTATAGGCCCGCCATTCAGTGGTGAACGAAACGATCGAGTGCGGGCCGAACACACGCTCGGGCAGCGCCGCGCCGACCACAACGTCATCCCACCAGCGGCGATTGTGGCCGAGATCATGCAGCATCTGGATCCACTGCATCTTGCGCTCCTCGAGCGCCTCCAGCTCGTCGTCGGTCCAGATCGGATCCTCGAAGCCCTCGGTCGGCACATTGTCCTTGCCGGCTTCCTGGCTGTAGCGGATCGAGGTCGAGCGCTGCTTGGCGATCAGTTCGCCATCCTGGTTGTAATAGAAATTGTCGCCGCGCTGGAAGCAGGTCGGGCCCGCGAACTTGGTTTCCTTGATCGTGTAATCGAACGGGATGCGCTCGTTGAGGATGCGATCGCCCGCCTTCATGCGCGGGCCGTAGAACCACCATTCGTCGCCGCCGAACAGCATGTGAGAATTGGGGATGCCGCCGATGCAGGAGGGCGCCGAGCCGTGCGCGCAGTCCATCGTCACGGCAAAACTCTGCGGCGCGATCAGCTGGCCCCAGCGGCTCTGCGCGGCGAAGCCGGCATCGTAATGGATCCGATTGGGATAGTGCATCGCCTGAACCCAGCGGCGTATATCATTGTTGGCGATCGGCTCGACCATCCGGCCGGGATCAATCGGCACGCCCATGAAGCGATCGAGATCGGAACAGTCGAGGATTGGCTTGGACACGGATGATTCCTCTCGAATTCCCGGCGCGACCGCCTTTTGCAGGCAGTTCGCGCGGAAAGGGTGCGCATCGCTGCGAGGCGATCCGAGGCAAGCGCTAGAGAGTCCGCGGCCGAATTGCTTGACCGATTTGGACAAGGGAGATCCGCATCGAAGCGCTGAACACCGCAGGGAACGTCAGGCCCGGTTCCCGATGCGCTCCCGATGCCAACGCAGCCAGGGAAGCAGATGCGGCCTGCGGATCGGGGACGCACCATTGGGTGTCGCGACATCGATATTCCGGCTGCTGAACTGCCAGTAGATCATGGCGCTCATGACCGCGGCGTAGAAGCACCAGACCGAGGCAAAGGCATATCCCTTGACGAGCTCGACGATCGACAGTGCGACGATGTTGAGCACGCCATAGGTCCTGACCACGCGGTGCGTCGACAGGATCAGCGCGCCGCAGGTCGCGAGGATATAGAGCAAGGATACCGCGAAGCTGCTGGTCAGCGGATTTCGGTAGGCGATCGAATGATGCTCGATAAAGGCCTGGCTCGGATAGAAGATCAGTCCGGTGACATCCCACAGGCACACCAGGGCGCCGATGCCGGTCAGGCCGAGGATGGCGCCGCGGCGCCAGCCGGGCGGTTCCATCAGCAGCACCGCGAGCGGCATCAGAAAGGGCAGGATCCCCTGGGCGTAGAGCGTGAACAGGAAGGCGACATGATCAAGCGCGATCTTGCCGATCCGTCCATCCAGGCCGAGCCAGACCATGCCTTCGGAGAATTGGTGGAAGGCGAACAGCATCGGGACCGAGGCGAACAGCAACGAGCGAGGCTCGCGGACATGGCGAAGCGTCGCCACGCCGATCGTTCCGAGAACGCCGGCGGCGACGAAGCTTGCAGTGGCCGAAAAGCACATGGAACGGTCTTTCGGCCAAGGAGGGAAATGCCTTGTGCAGTGCTTCCTGCCGGATAGCCAGCAGCCTTGCTGCAAAGCGCCGGTCTTTCGGGCCTTCAGGGACGCGTCGGATCAGCCATCCGCGACCCGCCCTGCTCGACCCCGACCACCCGGCCGTCGAGCATCGAGATGCGGACATCGGCGGCCGCAGCGATCGACAGGTCGTGGGTGACGCACACCACTGCCCTGCCCTGGTCGTGCGCCAGCGCGCGGAAGGTCTCGACGACGCGGACGCTGTTGTGGCTGTCGAGATTGCCGGTCGGCTCGTCGCCGAGGATCAGCGCCGGATCATTGGCCAGCGCGCGCGCGATCGCGACGCGCTGCCGCTCGCCGCCCGAGAGCCGGTCGGGCGTCTTGTCCTCCTTGCCGGCGAGCCCGGCATCGGCGAGCAGCGCCCGCCCGCGCGCCTCGGCGGCGGCGATGCCCAGACGGCCCAGCCGGCGCATCGGCAGCATGACATTCTCGAGCGCCGAGAATTCGGGCAGCAGGAAGTGGAACTGGAAGACGAAGCCGAAGCGCTCGAGCCTGATTCGCGCGCGGGCATCGCCGTCGAGTCGGCCGACATCCTCTCCGTCGAGAAGCACGGCGCCGCTGGTCGGCCGGTCGATCAGCCCGAGCAGATAGAGCATTGACGATTTGCCGCAGCCCGATGGCCCGACAATCGTCGTGAAGCTGCCCGGCTCGATCGCGAGGTTCGCCCCCGTCACCAGCGTCGCCGGCGGATCGCCGGGCAGCACCCGGCCAAGATCGCGCGCTTCGAGCAGGCTCATGCCGCGCCCCTGAGAATATCGACCGGATCGACCATCGCCGCCTTGCGCGCCGGCAGCCACGCAGCGACCACGCCGGCGAACAGGGAGGCGGCGGCGGCGAGCGCATATTGCCGCGCGCCGCGATCGAGCGGGATCCGGTAGTCGTCGCCGTTGACCGGAAAGTTGAGCGTGCCGAGGATACCCATCAGCCCATAGCCGAGCATCCAGCCGAGCAGCACCCCGGCCAGCGAGAGGATGATGCCCTCGGCGACGAAGACGAGCTGCAGGTCGAGCTGCGAGAAACCGATCGAGCGCATGATCGCGATGTCGCGGCGCTTGTCGGCAACGCTGTTCGAGACGACGGTGTAGATGCCGAAGCTCGCAACCAGCAGGATCGCCGAGACGACGGTGTACATGATGACGTCGCGCACCAGGATCAGCGAGAGCAGGTCGGCCGAGCGCTCCTGCCAGCTTTCGGCCTTGTAGCCGAACCGCGCTTCGAGCTGCGCCGCCACCGCCTGAGCCTGGTAAGGATCGGCCACGCGAATGCCGATACGGTTGATGATGAAGGGGCGGCCGAGCATCGACTGCGCCTCGCGCAGCAGCACATAGCCCGAGGACGCACCCAGCTGGCTCTGGCCGCGCTTGAACAGCCCGACGATGCGCAGCGAGCGCGTGCCGCCGGAGGAAGTGGCGGCGACGATATCGCCCATCCCGACACCGAGCCGCCGCGCGAGCTCCTCGCCGATGATCACCCCGCCCTGCACCGTCTGGAGATCGTGCAGCCGGCCGGTGCGCAGATTGGTTTCGATCGTGCTGACTTTCGTCTCGATATCGGGCTCGATGCCGATGATGCCCAGCGCCTCCTCGCGCCCGCCGAGGCGCAGCGTGACGGCGCCGGTCAGGCTCGGCGAGGCGATCGCCCCGGGCACGGCGTCGGCCGCGGCGAGGATCGCCGGCCAGCCCTTCAGCCCGCGCACCTCGTTGCGCACCTTGTAGCCGTGCAGGCTCACCGCCGCGCCGGGAAAGGCGCGCGGCCCGGCCTGGGGGGCGGGGCTGCGCAGCTCGTCCGATACGATGATGTGCGGCGCCGCGTTGATCAGCCGCTCGATGAAATCGGCCTGACTGCCGATCATCAGCGCCGAGACGGCGAGGAAAAAGCCGACCCCGACCGCAACCCCGCTGACCGCGACCAGGGTCTGGCGGCGGCGGCGCGAGAGATGCTTGACCGCGATGCCGAGCAGCAGCGCGAGCCGCCCCTCGATCATTTCGCGCCCATCGCCGGGGGCCCGCGCGGCGCCGCCGCGACGGGTGGGCCCGGCGCCACGCGCTCGCCGGCGCGGAGATCGGCGGGCGGGGTGACGATTAGCGTTTCGCCGGCCCGCACGCCGGTTTCGATCTGTGCCTCCTCAGTGCCGACGATTCCGGTCCGCACCCGGCGGCTGACCGCCCTGCCCTGGTCGAGCACCCAGACATGGTCGCCGGCGAGCGCGGTCGCCGGGACGAGCACGGCATGGTCGACCCGGCGGGTGACGATGTTGACCTCGAGCGTCATCCCGACCGGCATGGTGGGCGCGTCATCGAGCAGCAGCCGGGCGCGAAAAGCGCGCTGGTTGGGGTCTCCGCCCGGGGTCAGCACGCTGACATGGCCGCGGAGGATGCGGCCGGGCCAGGCGTCGCTCGACAGCAGGGCCGTCTGGCCGACATGGACGCCGGGCACGTCGCGCTCGTCTACCGTCGCGGTGACGCGGACTCGGGCCGGGTCGCCGAGCAGCATCAGCACGCGGCTCGGGACAGCGAGATCGCCATTCTCGACATCGCGGCGCAGCACCACGCCGTCGATCCCGGCGCGGACCACCGCCTGGCCGACATGGGCACGGGCCGTCGCCTCTGCCGCGCGGGCTGCATCGGCGGTAGCGACCGCGCTGTCGCGCGCGGCGCGGGTCACCCAGCCCTTCGCGTAGAGCGCGAGCGTGCGCTGCTCGGCGAGCCTTGCGCCAAGGCTCTGCGCGGCGGCCTGGGCGAGCAGGCTGCGCTGGTCCTCGTCGTCGAGCAGCACCAAAGCCTCGCCGCGCCGGACCCGGTCCCCCTCCCTCACGAGCACCTGCGCCACGGGAGCAGTGAGTCGCGCCGAAACCGAGACGGGCTGCTCGGCCTCGACGAAGCCGGTCGCGTAGACGAGCTGAACCGCAGGCCCGATCCGCGCCGCCGCGGTGGTGACGGCACGGGGCTGGCCGCGCCAGAAGAAATAGCCACCGGCCGCCGCCGCAAGGACGAGCAGAGCGATCAGCCAGAATCGGGCCCTTTTCATGCGGTCGGCACTAGCTGGGGAAGGAAAGTGCGGCGCTTGGGGATGCTACGTAGACGATTACCGGCTCCCTCGTCTGGCTGTAGACGGCATTTCGACACGCCATTGGCCTTGACGACAAGACCGCTGTGCCGCGCGGCAAGTATCGGCGTCATCGGGGCGACCGTAAAGGGTTCGTGCTGTTGTCGAACCGCACCGCGTTCAGCTACATGTCACTGCATCAAAAGGGGGAATCGGCGTGGAAGCCCTTGAGCTCGAAGGAGTCGTCAAACGCTTCGGCGATTTTACGGCAGTTGACGATCTGAGCTTCGCCGTCGCACCGGGTGAGGTGTTCGGCTTTCTGGGCGGGAACGGCGCCGGCAAGACGACGTCGCTGCGCATGGTGCTCGATATCCTGCGGCCCGATGCCGGCACGATCTCGGTCATGGGCCATCCGCCGGGGCGCTCGGCGAGCCCGGACCTCGGCTTCCTGCCCGAGGAGCGCGGCCTGTATCGATCGATGACCGCGATCGACACCATCATCTATCTCGGGCGCCTCAAGGGCATGACCGCCGGCGCCGCCCGACGCGAGGGAATGGCGCTGCTCGAGCGCTTCGGCCTTGCCGAATTCGCGCGCACCTCGGTCGAGAAGCTCTCCAAGGGCATGGCGCAGAAGGTCCAGCTCGCGACCGCGATCGTCAACAAGCCCAGGCTGCTGCTGCTCGACGAACCCTTTTCCGGGCTCGATCCAGTGAATCAGGGATTGCTCGAAGAGGTCATCCTCGGCGCGGCGCGCGACGGCGCGGCGGTGGTCTTCTCGACTCATGTCATGCAGCATGCCGAGCGGCTGTGCGACCGCCTGCTGTTCCTGGCCCATGGCCGAAAGCAGTTCGAGGGCACGCAGGACGAGGCACGCGCTGCCCTGCCCATCCAGCTGACGCTGACCTCGAACCGATCCCCGGCGAGCCTTGAAGGCGTCGCGGAGGCGCGCGAACTCGCCCCCCGCGACCATGGCTGGTTCGATTGGGAGGTTCAGCTGCAGCCCGGCCAGGACCCCGGCGATCTGCTCGAGCGATGCACCTCGACCGGCTTTCCGCTGCGCCGTTTCGAACAGCGCCGGGCGAGCATGCACGATGTTTTCCTGCACATTGTCGGCGGGGCGGAGGCACGGTCATGATCCAGCACATCCTGCTCGTCGCCGCGCGCGAATATCGTCAGATCGCCAGCACCCGCAGCTTCTGGCTGACCCTGATGATCATTCCGCTCGCCCTGGCCGCCGGGCCGCTGCTGTCGCGCTTCGTCGACAAGCCGCATACCGAAACCGTGATGCTGGTGGATCAGTCCGGCGGCCAGGTCGCCTCGGCGATCGGCCATCTGATCGAGATCGATTACCAGCGGCGGGTGATGGATGCCTTGTCGCACTATGTCGATCGCCATGGGCTGGAGCGTGCCGCGCCCGACGCGCTCTGGGCGCACAAGGGGCGCTGGTACAGCGATACGGATGTGGAGGCTTTTATCGCCGCGGGCGGACAAAAGGCAGCGATCGCCAGGATCGCCCTGGTCTCGAAGCGCGACGCGGATGCCTTCGAGACGCCGGACGCCGACTATCGGATCGTCCCGACTCCGACGGCGATCGCTACCGCACCGGCGAGGTCGATTGACGGGCTGCTCGCGCCATGGCTTCGTCCAGCCGACAAATCAGGCCGAAAGCCGATCGACTATGTGGTCCTGATCCCACGCGACTTCGGCGCGTCGCCGGTGGTGCGGCTATGGGCGAACGGCGTGCCGCGCGCCTCCTTCGTCGCGACCTTGCAAGGCGTGCTGACCAGCCAGCTCCGTACGCGCTATCTCCTGGCCAATGGCGTGGCCGGGCCGACCGCGGCGGTGGCCGCGTCGCTTGCCCCCGCGATCGGCGTGACGACACCACCCGAAGGCAGCGGGCGCGAGCGCGTGGTGATCCGCTCGATCCTGCCATTGGCCAGTGCCTATATCCTGCTGATGTCGCTGGTCCTCTCGGGGAGCTGGATGCTGCAGGGCGCCATCGAGGAGCGCAGCAACAAGCTCATCGAGACGGTGCTTGCCTGTATCACCCCGAACGAGCTGATGTATGGAAAGCTGGTCGGCACTGTCGCGATCGGCCTGTCGATGGTCGCGACCTGGGTTGCCTGCGGGCTGTTCGCAGCCTTTGCAACGCACGGCGCCATCGCCGATCTGATCCGGCCAGCGCTCGAGCCGGTGTCCACCCCCGGCAGCATCGCGGCGATCCTGTTCTTCTTCGTTGCCGGCTATCTGATGGTCTCGATGATTTTCCTGGTGATCGGCGCGATGAGCGATTCGATGCGCGACGCACAGGGCTTCCTGACGCCGGTGCTGCTGGTGATCATGCTGCCGGTGACCTTGCTCATCCAGGCCGTGCTGCGCGATACCGGTGGGCCGATCATCGAGGCGCTCACCTGGATTCCGCTCTACACGCCGTTCGCGGTGCTGGCACGGCTCGGTTCGGGGATTCCGGCCTGGGAGATGATCGGCTCGGCGGCGACGTTGCTTGCCTTCATCGTCCTCGAGATCGTCGCGCTAGGGCGGATCTTCCGTGCCAGCCTGTTGTCGGGCGGCGGCAGGCCGAGCCTTGCCGAACTCGCGCGACACGTGCGCAGCCCGGGCTGAGCGGCCGACGCTACTGCCACCGGCGGGAAGCCGCCCGCCCTCCGGATCGGTCAACCGCCCGCGGCGAACGCAGCGCGCGCCGCATCGGCCAGAAAGCACGACCGGCTCGATGCCACGCGATCGATCCGCGCGAGCAGCCCTTCATCGATCGAGCCCTGCACGCGCACGGCGCGTCCGGGCCCCTCGCCGCGCACCAGGATTCACGCTGCCTCACCGACATCAAAGCTGACTTCGAGCGCATCGAGAGCAGCGCGCTCACCGAGGCGAACAGAAGCGACGGCGGCGAAGCTTGCGGTGGCCGAAAAGGGGTCTTTCGGCCAAAGGTGAGCCGTCCGTGTGGAGTGCTTCCAGCCCCATGACCAGCAACGCTTGTTACAAAGTGCTGATTTCCCGGACCGTCAGAATTTGACCGAAAGCTCCACGCCATAAGTCCGAGGCTTGCCGACCACAGCGCCATTCTGGCCGAGCGCCACCGCGAGTTGCATGCCGCCGACGAAATATTGCTTGTCGAGCAAATTCTCGCCGAACACCGCCGCCGAGAGTTTCGATCCACCGATATCGTTCAGGCTCAGCCGGCCATTGACCAGTGCATAGCCCGGCAGGCGGGTGCGCGGCGCGATCGTGTCCGCCGCGTTGGAGAAATATTGGCCGCTCTGCGCATAGACTTCGCCGCGCAGTGCCAGCTGGCCGACGGCGGGGTCGATCGGTGAGGTGATCTCGGCCCATAGGGTTCCCGAGGATTTCGGCGTATCGCCGACCGGGCCGTAGCTGAAGCTGTTGCCGAACAGCACGACCGTATTCTTCGTGAACTTCGCATCGGTGAGCGCGAGCTGGCCACCCACGCGCAGCCAGTCCGCCGGATTGATCGAGCCCTCCAGCTCGAGCCCGCGCACTCGTTCGGCCGGCACATTGGTGGTGAAGGCAATCGAGGCGATCGGCCCGGCGCCGTCCGGATCCGGGAACTCGACGCGCTGCACATGCTGGATCCACTGATTGAACAAAGCGAGGTTGAGGGTCGCGCGGCGGCCGAACGCATTGCCGTTGAACTTGACGCCGCCTTCAATGTCCTGGGTCGTCTCCGAATTGAAGAACGGGCTGGCGCCCAGCGCGGCGATGCTGACCGGGTTGAGCGTCCCGTTATAGCCTCCGGCGCGGAAGCTGCCGCGTGTCTTCAGATAGAGCAGCACATTTGGGCTCGCCTGATATTGCAGGCCGGCTTCCCAGCTCGGCGCCCGATAGGTCCGTTCCTGCTCGGGTGCGCCGAAATTGTCCGATCCGGGCAGCTGAAAGCCGAAAACCCGCTCGCGCGTGTAGCGCAGACCCGCAGTCAGCTTGAAGCCCTCGGCACCGATGGACGACAGATCGTACATCCCCTGCGCGTAGATCGCGTCAGTGTAATTCTTGATGCGGAAATAGTTCGTCGCATAGGAGGGAAAACCCGGGTTGGGCGAGAGATCGAAATACGTCTGCGGATACAGCGTATTCACCCGCTGCCGCTGGAAATAAGCGCCGATGATGAAGTCCAGCGCGCCGGTCTGGCCCTGAAGCTGGAGTTCCTCGGTATAGGAGCGCAGATCATCGACATTGCCGAGCTGCCCCTTGGGCGCATTCTCGGTCAGGATGGTGGCATAGGGCGCGCCAAGCTGCGGCTGATCCGATTGGGTATAGCTGTCGACCAGGCCGAAGATGTTGCGCAGCTTGAGATTGGCGCCGAGCGCCATCTCGGTTGTGTTGGTCAGCGTCCAGCTCTCGCCAAAGTGCCGGTCGCCGCCGGGATGGTTGGTGACATAGGGCCCGAGCCGCCTCTGCTCGTCGACATAGGCGAGCAGGCCCGGCGCATAGGCCTTGGGATGAGCGGCGAGATAAGCAGCCCAGGCGCCCGGACCGAAGGCGAGATCGAGCGTCGGGCCGAACAGGAATCCGGCGCCCGAGGACAGGACATGGCCGTTATTGGTCTCGCCGGGGGCATAGACGCTGAAAGTGTAGGACGCGCCGGTATTGGTGCCGGTGCTCTTCGCATATTGCAGCATCGTCGTGTTGGTGATGGCGTCAGTCGGTTTGAGCGTCAGCGACAGGCGCCCGCCCTCGCGGTTGATCCGGCCAAGCGTATCGCCGGTGTAGAGATTGTGGATGAAGCCGTCGTCATGGGTGATGTTGAAGGCGACGCGCAGCAGCACCGCATCGTCGACGATCGGGATGTTGAGCGCGCCCTCCCCTTCGACGCGGTTGAAATTGCCGTAGCGGAGGCGGCCGAAGCCCTCGAGGCTGTCGGTCGGCTTGGCCGATGTGAACAGCACCGCGCCGCCGGTGGCGTTGCGGCCGAACAAGGTACCCTGCGGCCCTTTCAGCACCTGGATCGACTGGAGATCGAAGAAGCTCGACGCGCCGCTGACCGGGATCGGCACTTCGTTGAAATAGGTGACGACGGCCGAGGGCGATCCGCTGAAGATATCAGCGCTCTGGCCGCGCAGCGAATAGGTCAGCGAGTTGTTGCCCTGGGTCTGGCGGATGGTGAGCCCGGGGACGGTGCGCTGCAGATCGGCGTCAGACGTGACCGCGCGCTTGACCAGATCCTCGCTGCCGATTGCGGTGATGGCGATCGGCACCTTCGACAGGCCCTCGTCGCGGCGCCGGGCGGTGACGATGATATCCCCGCCCGACCCCGCCCCGGGCGCAGCCGTCGTCGGCGCGGCAGGAGCCTCCTGGGCGCGCGCCGGGGCGGCCGCGAGAGCGCCGACAAGCGCAATCGACGAGAGGCCAATCGTCAGGCGCGCACGACGTCCAATGGCTGAGGCTGATCCGGTCATTCATCCCTCCCTCGAGCGCATGGTCTCGCTGTCCCGGCCGGCGCTTCATTTCACCGACGTCATGCGCGGATTTCGAGGACCGAAGAATGTCTGGGGAGGCATTGCGGAACGACTGGGAGGGAGTCGCACGGCCTGCGCGTCACGGACCTCGAAATATCGCGCGACGGACTGGATGGCCTTCCTCCTACGCTCCCGATCATGATGGCCAGCCACGACCAAGCGGTGGGTGAGTGGATATCTCCTCGACGCGCTCGCCAATGGACTCGGTGCTCGATCTCTTCGATATCGGGTCGACTGCCAGCTGACGCGCAGCCGTTGATCGGACCCTACTCGCCCAACTTCGCCACCAGCCCGGCCATCTCATACACCGTCGCCTGAGCATCGAGCGACAGCCCGCGCGCGCTCGCCGCCAGCGCGCGTGCCGCATCATAGCTGTCGAGCGCCGTTCGCAACCGCTCGCCACCCCGGCCCGGTGCCGACGCAGCGATGAAGGCGGGTGCGCGGTCGAGAAATGCCTCGTAGCGCGGCTGGGCAGCCTTGGGCGCGAGCAGCTTGGCGAGCCTCGCACGGCGCGCGTTGCCGGGGTCGCCATCGCGCGCGATCGCGGCCATCGCTTCATCGAGCTTGGCGAGTTCGAGCCCGGCAAAGCCGAGCGCGCGGCCGGGGGCGCCCTGCCCGGCCTTCACCAAGGCCGCGATCTCGGCATCGTCGCATTCCGGCAGCCGATCGCGCAGCACGCCGGCCATCGCCTTGTCGTCAAGCGGCTCGAAGCGAAGCAGGCGGCAGCGCGAGCGGATCGTCGGCAGCAGGCGGCCGGGTGCATGGCTGATCAGCAGGAAAATCGTTCCTGCTGGCGGCTCTTCGAGATTCTTGAGCAGCGCATTGGCGCCGCCGCGTTCGAGATCGTCGATCGCGTCGATCAGCACGACGCGCCGCGAGGACATGGAGGGCGTCGTCGCGAACAGGGGCTGGAGCGCGCGGACCTGGGCGATCGGGATGCTGCGGGCGAGGTCCACCCCTGGCTTGTCGGCATCCTTGGGCTGGCGGGTCAGCTCCCGGTAATCGGGATGGGAGCCGGCCGCGATCAGCGATCTCGTGCGGTCGCCCTCGGGCACATCGAAGCCCCCGACGCCGTCGACCCGCGGCAAAGTGCCCGGCGAAGCGCCCTCGGCCAGCAGCCTGAGCGCTGCGGCGCGCGCGAAGCTCGCCTTCCCCACGCCCTCGGGGCCGGCGAACAGCCACGCATGGTGGAGAGCGCCGCTCTCCATCGCCGAGGCGAACGCAGCATGCGCCGCTTCATTGCCGACCGGCAGTGTCACGGCAGCAGGTCGCTCAATTCAAAGAGCAGCGCCGCAGTCACTGCGTCGGGCGTGCCCGAAGCATCGATCAGGCGCACCCGCTCCGGCTCCTGCGCGGCGAAGCGGCGGAAGGCGGCCGCGACATCGGCGTGGAAAGCGTCGCCCCGGGCCGCGAACCGGTCGGCAGCCGCGCCGTCCCGCACCTCGGCCCGGGCGCGCCCCTGATCGGCGGGGACTTCGAGCACGAAGGTCCGGTCAGGCAGCAGTCCGCGCGAGCCGAAGGCGTGCAGTGCAAGCACCGCGGCGTCGTCTATCCCGCCCGCCACGCCCTGATAGGCGCGGCTCGAGTCGATGAAGCGGTCGCAGATCACCCAGGTCCCCGCGCCGATCGCCGGGCGGATTCGCTTCTCGACATGGTCGGCGCGGGCGGCGGCGAACAGCAACGCCTCGCTATGCGGGCTCCAGCGTGTGACCGACCCTTGCATGAGCAGCGCGCGGATCGCTTCGGCGCCCTCGCTGCCACCCGGCTCGCGCGTCACCAGCGCATCGATCCCGCGCGCGGCAAGCGCCGCCGCAAGCCGGGCCGCCTGAGTCGATTTGCCGGCCCCTTCCCCGCCCTCGAGCGAGATGAAGCGCCCTGTCACCCGCCGAACAGGCCCTTGAGCCCGGCCCAGGCGCGGCCGAAGAAGCCGGCCTCGGCCACGTCGGTTTCGGCGACGAGCGGCAGGATCTGCTTGGGCATGTCCGGGCTGATCACCTCGAGATCGGCGATATGCTGGCCTGCCTTGATCGGCGCCTTGATCGGCCCGTCATAGACCACGCGAAGCTGGATGTCGGGCGCCGCGCCGGCGGGCAGGGTCGCGGTCAGGTCGCTCGGCGCGACCAGCCCGACCTTGTTGGCGCTGCCGAGCTGGACTTCGGCCGTCTCCACCTTGCGGCCCTTGGAGACGATCGGCTTGGCCTGCCAGGCGCGGAAGCCCCAGTTCATGAACTTGACCGACTCGTCGATCCGCTCGTTGAAGCTCTTCATGCCGGACATCACCATCACGAGCCGGCGGCCATTCTGGATCGCCGAGCCAGTGAAGCTGTAGCCGGATTCGTCGGTATGGCCGGTCTTGAGCCCGTCGGCGCCGGCAACGCGGCCGAGGATCGGATCGCGATTGGCCTGGGTGATGTCGGCGCCGGCGCCCAGCGTCTTGCCCCAGGTAAAATTGGGCAGTGAGTAATAGCGCTTGTAGAGATCCGGATAGTCACGGATCGTCGCCGCAGCGAGCTTGGCGAGGTCGCGCGCCGTCACATAGGTAACGCCATTGTCGGGCCATCCGTTAGAGGTGCCGAAATGGCTGTTGGTGAGCCCGAGCTTTGCTGCCTGCTGGTTCATCAGGCTGGTAAAGGCCTGCTCGGTGCCGGAGACGCCCTCGGCCAGCACGACACAGGCGTCGTTGCCGGACAGCGTCACGATGCCCTTGAGCAGATTGTCGACGCTGACGCGCTCGCCGGTCGAGAGGAACATGGTCGAACCCGCCTTCGGGCCGTGCCATTGCTGCCAGGTCTCGGGGCGGACGTCGAACAGCTGGTCGGCCTTGATCTGTCCGCTCTTGAGCAGTCCGAACGCGACATAGACCGTCATCATCTTGGCCAGCGATGCCGGCGGGATGCGGCGATCGGGGTCCTTCGAATAGAGCACCGCGCCCGAGGACATGTCGACCATATAGGCGATCGGGGCGTTCGTCTGGAAATCGGGCGCGGCGGCGACGGCCGGCCAGGACGAGACGATCGCGAGGACTGAGGCGGTCAGCAGTTTCTTCATGTCACTTGTCCGTACGCTTAAGGGTTACTCGATATGCACCACGCGGGCATCGCCATAGCCATGCCGGGCGACCTCGTCACGTGCCCGCTTGGCGCTCGTGCTATCTGCGAAAGGACCGATCTGGACGCGGAAGACAGTGCCCGCAACCACGATCCTGCCGCCGACCTGCCGCGCCGCGATCTGCGCCCGGTCACGCGTCGAAAAGGCGGCGACCTGGACGATGAAGCCGCCCCGCGTCGCGGCCGTCGCCGCCGGCGGCGGGGCGCGGGTGGGCGCAGGTGCGGGCTGGTTATAGCGAGCGCCGGGCCGGGCCGCGGGCGGCGGCGCGCGGCGGACCGGCGGCGACGGGGCGATCCCGGCCGGCAATTGCCGGCGCAGCGCCTTGAGCAGGCCTTCGGGCGCGTCGATCCGCGGCGAGGCGGCGCGGCCCGATCGCAGCGCCATCTGATCGGGCGATGACGGGGTGGTGAGCCGCACCCGCACCGCGGCGCCATCCCCGACGCCGAGCAATTGCGCCGCGCCACGCGAGAGCTCGACGATCCGCCCGCTCGAGGCGCGGTCGACGATAAGGGCGATGATCGTCCGCCCGCTGTCGAGCGCGGTCACCTCTACATAGGAACCGACCGGCAGCGTGTTCTGCGCGACGGTGATCGTCGCGGCCGAATAGGGGCCTGAGCCCGCGCCGTCATGGAGACCGGCATAGCCGACCGTATCGTAGCGTTGCTCGCCCGAGGTGCCGCGCGGGCCGGGTCCCTGCGGCAGATCGGCCGGCGCTGGCTGGTCGATCGAGGAGACCGGCATTTCCGCGCGCGGCGATTCATGCCTCGGCGCCATCGGCCCGGGGTGCGACTGAGCCGGCTGGCCGTCCATTGGCGGCGCCGCGATATAGGGCGCGCCTTCCCGGCCATCGCCGCCGCCGCATCCGGCAAGGAGCAGAGCGAGCGTCAACACCTTATTGTTCAACGGCATCAGCGAGCAATCCCACGGAAAGCGCGTAGAAATTGGAGCAATTATAATCGAGGATCACCCGGTAATTACCGGTCAGCAGATAGGCGGTTCTGCCCGGGCCGTCGGGCTCGAGCAGGGTTGCGAGGACTGAGTCGCCGGGCCAGCCGCGCGACTGCGGCGCCAGGCCCAGCGCACGCCACTCAGCCATCGTCTTCCAGCCGCTGTGCCGCGCGAACACCCTGGGGCACCGCGGCGAGAGCGTGCGATTGGCGATCTGGCTGCGGTCGAATCCTGGCGGCACGCTCACCGCCAGCCCCCAGGGCTGGCCCGGCCGCCAGCCGGCATTGGCGAAATAGGCACCGATCGAAGCAAGCGTATCAGCCTCGCTCGACCAGATATCGGCCCGGCCGTCGCCATCGCCGTCCCGCGCGAGACGCAGGTAGATGGAGGGCAGGAATTGCGGGCCGCCTGTCGCGCCGGCCCAGCTGCCGACCAGTTGCGACCTCGAAACGCCGCGGTCCATCATCTTGAGCGAGGCGATGAACTCGTCGGCGAACAGATCGCGCCGCCGCCCCTCATAGGCAAGCGTCGCCAGCGCGCGCGGCAGGTCGAAGCCGCCCATGACCTTGCCGTAATTGGTCTCGTTGCCCCAGATCGCGACCATGATCGATTCAGGCACGCCGGTCTGCCGCTCGATCGTCTGCAGCCGCCAACGCTGCGCCTGATAGGCCTGCCGCCCGCGGCTGATCCGCGCCGCGTCGACATGATCGATGCGATACGGCGCGAAGGGCGGCGGCGGGGCGTTGGGGTCGGCGCCGGGCTGGGCGCGGTCAAGCTCGATCACGCGCGTGTTGAGCGTGAGCGTCGGCATTACCGCATCGAGAGTCGTGCGCGAGACGCCGCGCGCCTCGGCCTGCATGCGCAGCGTCGCGAGATAGGATTGGAAGCCTGCCTCGTCCTGCGCGCCCGCCGAAGTGCCGAGCGCGAGGCACGCGGCCACCGCCAGGCCAAGGCCGGTCTTTCGAAGAGAAGCTGTCCAAGATGCTCGCATCACGGGACATTGGCACAGGCCCCCGGCGACATGAACCCCAATAGTCGCAACGCTTGCACAAATGATCGTGCGCGTTCTAAGCGCAAGGCGCGCGGAGAGGTGGCCGAGTGGTTTAAGGCAGCGGTCTTGAAAACCGCCGTGGGTTCACGCTCACCGTGGGTTCGAATCCCACCCTCTCCGCCATCCCGCACCCAGCGTGGGGCCGCCGCATTTTCGCACCGTCAAGGCCAGGCTTGCTTGGCGAGGAGCGGCGGCACGGCCGGGAAACCGCGATATGGGGCGATCGTTTCGAGTCCGGTCAGGCAACATTCAGGGATGATGGCGCACCGCCTGTGCGGCAGCGTTGAAAGGAAGCCTTGATGTCCCGGTCAATTCGTCGCGTTTCCTGCGCCATGGTTGCTCTGGCGACCACGCTCTCCCCGCTGTCCGCATCGATCGCGTCGGCCCAGGACTACCCGCCGCCACCGCAGCAGGGCTACCAGCCGCCTTCCCCCAATTATCAGGATGGGCCGCAATCGGCATATCAAGGCGACCCCCAGCAAGGCGATTACGATGCCCCGCCCCCGGGCTATGACGGTTCGCAGCCGCCTCCGCCCCCGCCGGGCTACCAGCCCGATCAGGCCTATGCGGCGCAACAGGCGGAGGACCAGCGCTACGAGGCCTATGCCGAGGATTGGGCACAGCGTTACTGCGTCAAGGCGCGGAGCAATGCCGGCGCCGGCGCGATAATCGGCGGCCTGTTCGGCGCGCTGCTCGGCTCGAGCATCGCCGGGCGCCATGATCGCGGCGCCGGGGCGTTCGTCGGCGGCGTCGCCGGCGCGGCCGGCGGCGCGGCGATCGGCAGCACCAGCAGCAACGACACCAGCCCCGGCTGTCCGCCTGGCTTTGTCGTGCGCAACGATGCGCCGCCCTTTTATTATCAGGGCTATGGCGATCCCTATTATTACGCCGCGCCGGTCTGGTACCGGCCCTGGATCTTCTATGAGGGCCGCTGGACCTACCGGCCCTATCCCTATCATACCTGGTATTACGGCCATCGCGGCTATGGCTACGACTACGGCTATCGCCATGGCTACGGCCGAGGCCCCCGCCCTTATCCGGGCGGCTATCACCACCATCATTATTGACGGTGGGTTCAGGGGTCGGCGGACGTAACCGTCAGGGGGTGGCTCATGCGCCATAGCGCGCCGGCCACCCCGCCGTCGAGGCAAAGGGTGCCGTTCGGTCCGTAGGATCCCCCGATCGAAAAGGTGAGCCTTGCGTCAATCGGCGAGACCATGCGCGCGCGTTGCTGCTCGGGGAACAGATCCTGCCTGAAGCTTTCGGCCCCCACATCCACCATCATCGGCAAACGAGCCGATACCGGCATGTCGTAGCGCCTGACGCTTGGCTCTAAGCTGACGGTCCGGACGAAACTCCTCCGCATCTGCGCCAACTCGAACAGAGGCGATCGCGCCCTGAAGCTATGCGCGGGCGGCACTGCGGTATTGAAAGTCACCTGAACATCGATGGCAAGCAGCGCATACATTTGGCCGGGCGACGGATAGGCGATCCGGCCACCGGCATCGGCCTGCGATGCGCTCAGCAGAAACAGGAATCCCGTTGCGCGCGCAATCCACCCCATGATCATCGCCCCCAATGAACCCCGGAAAGGTGCCTGCTATTCGAGGCAAAGGCAATTCATGGCTGATCCGGGCAGCTCTCGCGCTGAACCTGGCTCGCGCTCGATCGTTATTGCGTCGGTCACACCATGTTGGGAGAGTATCCATGCCCCGCGGCGACAAGAGCAGCTATACCGACAAGCAGAAGCGTCAGGCCGAGCATATCGAAGAGGGTTATGAGGATCGCGGCGTGCCCGAAAAGGAGGCCGAACGGCGCGCCTGGGCGACCGTCAACAAGGAGACCGGCGGCGGCAAGAAATCGGGCTCGGGTCGTGGCAGGCCGGAAAACCACGCACCGTCACGCAAAGGCGGCCGCAAGGGCGGCGCCGCTTCGGCGAGCCGGAGCGCGGCTGATCGCTCGGCCGCGGCAAAGAAAGGCTGGGAGACGCGGCGGCGGCGCCACGCGTGACGCGCGCCAAACGACACCGCCAGGCGAAAGCCGCGACGGTGTCGTTTGCCTGCCCGCGGTTGACGCGCCGCCAATGCGGCACGCGCCTTACTTCTTGTTGAGGGTCAACCCGCCGAAACGCTTGTTGAAGCGCGCGACCTGGCCGCCCGAATCGAGCATCTGGCCGCGGCCGCCGGTCCACGCCGGATGCGCGAGTGGATCGATGTCGAGCGTCATCAGATCGCCTTCCTTGCCCCAGGTCGAGCGAGTCTCGAACTGGGTGCCGTCGGTCATCTGCACCTTAATGGTGTGATAGTCGGGATGAATGTCTTTTTTCACGTCAAAACTCCGTCATTGGCTGGTTTCCGACCAGCCGGGACAAGCGCGGCGCACTACACGCCGCATCACGATTGAGCAAGTAGTTCAACCTTTCGGCGGATCGGCGATCATCGCGGTGAAATTCGCCTCGGCGGCAAGCTGGCCGTCGATCGTCGCACGACCGGCGAATTTGCAGACGCTCGAGCGCTTCTGAACGAACTCGACCTCGAGGCGGAGCAGCACGCCGGGCTCGACCGGCTTGCGGAACTTCGCACCATCTATCGCCATGAAATAGACGAGCTTGCCCGAGCCAGCGAGGCCGAGCGATTCGACCGCGAGGATCCCCGCTGCCTGCGCCATCGCCTCGACGATCAGCACGCCGGGCATGATCGGCCTTCCCGGGAAATGCCCCTGGAAGAAATTCTCGTTGATCGTCACCGCCTTGATGGCCGCGATCGACCGGTCGAGGATCAACTCCTCGACCCGGTCGACCAGCAACATCGGGTAACGATGCGGGAGCGCCGCCATGACCCGCCCGATATCGAGCGGGCCGAGCGACCCCGTCGTTACCGTGTCGTTCACCGACCGGTCGGCTTCTTCGTCGGCGCGGCAGGAGTGCCTGGTGCCGGAGCAGCGCCCTGGCCAGCCTGGGCGCGCTGTACTGCCTGTGCGTACATGATCTGCTGATATTGCTGCTGGAGCTGCAGCGTCTGCTGTGCAGGCTGCCAGTCGGCCGGCGGCGCGATGCTCACGGTCGGCAGGGCGCGATCGAGCTCGTTCTTGATGTCATCCGTGACATCGACGGCAGGCTTTGCGAACTGAACCGTGTTCGCCGACAGCAACAGGCTGATATTCTTTGCAGCGACCACTGCGTTCACCGCAGCGGTGTACTTCTGGGTGATCTGCTCGATCGCATAGGCCTGGGCCCGGGTAGCCGGCTGGTTGGCGCGCGCGATATCGTTCTGCGCATTGGTCTGCGCCGTCTTGATCTTCTCGAGCACCGGGCTCTTCGCATTCTGGGCGGCGATGATCTCGGCGTCCGAAAGCTTCTTGTCGTGATCGGTGTCGATCGGAACGATCAGCGTTGCGAGTTCGGCCTGGAGCGACATCTGGCGCGCCCGCGCCTGATCGAGCTGGGCCTTGTAGGTCGTGCTGATCGAGCTATTGGCTGTGTCGAGCGCCTTCGCGCTCAGGATTGCCGCCTCGGGGTCAGCCACGGCGATGCCGCCGACCTGCGCATTGGCAGGTCCCGCCGCAAGAAACGCCGGCGCAACCAGCGCCGAGGCGAGTAGAATCTTCGTGAACGTCTTCATCAGAACTGTGTCCCTACGTTGAATGTAACAAGCTTCGTATCGTCGCTCGGGTCCTTCAGCAGCGCATAGGCGACATCGATGCGAAGTGGCCCGAAGGGCGAATTCCAGTTGAAGCCGGCACCGACCGAAAGCCGCGGCTTGGCCGAATTGCCGCCGAAGAACTCCTTGTACGGCTGAACCGGTTGGGTGAGATATTTGTCGTTGGTCGAAGTACCCGAACAGCCAGCGCCGACGACCGCGCCGATCGTGGCCGAATACCCGGTCGAGCAGGTGGTCACCAGCGGAACACCGTTATTTGCGACGGTGAGCGCATCCGTCGCGGGCGTGGAGTAGAGCGGGAGGCCGCCTGTGCTCAAAGCCTGGGTGGTGTAGGCCGCTATCGTGATCTTGTGCGTGACCGGATCCTCATGAACCGGGAACGGAGTGGTGTTTATGAGCGGACGCGTAATGCCGAACAGCGCACCAGCCTGAAGGTAGATCGATGGCCTCAGCCCCAGCTCGCGTATGCCGGCGCCGAGCGGGATTTCGAGCTCGAGCCGCCCGAGATAATAAGCGCGGCCACCCAGCGCATCATCAGCAAGATACTGGGTTCGATCGGTTTGAAGGATCTGGTTACCCGCGGAGTCAGTCGTGTACGGAATACGCGTGACGCGGGGACCGATGCCGCGAATATCGAAGCCGCGGAAGTCGGGCTCGCCCAGATAGAAGCGATCAGTGATGCGGACGTTGTCGACCCCGGCGCCGCGGCTCTTCTCGAGCGACTTGATAAAACCACCCTCGGCATTCGCCGACAGGACGAAGCCGCTATGGCCAAGGCCCCAATATTTGGCGCCCTCGAAGCGGGTACGGACATAGCGCACATCGCCGCCAAGCCCGGCGAAATCCTGGCTGAACGCGAAGCGGTGCCCGCCCGTCGGGCGCAGGCGGTTGTTGAGGCTGTCATAGACAAGCGAATAGCCGACCGACGAGGTCCAGCGATTGCCGATCGCGTCGCACAGATAACGGCCAGCGATATTCGGATCGCAGGTGTTGGTGACTTGATTGAAATAGGTAGCCTTGTCGAGCCCGACCTCGTCATAAGACAAGCCGTAACGACCCGAGAGCGACCAATATTCAGTCAGCGGCACGCCCGTGCGAATCTGGAATCCGGTCGACACCTGGGTATAGGTCGTGTTGCGCTGGTCGCCGATATAGTTGAACGCGTTGTAATCGCGGCGGAAGATGTCGCCGCCAATCGCGATGTTCTTGTCGAACAGATAGGGCTCGGTAAAGCCGAGCTCGATCGATTTCGAATAGCTCGACCAGTTGACGCTTGCGCGCAGCTCCTGGCCCTTGCCGCGGAAATTGCGCTGCTTGATCGAGGCCTGGATGATGAACTTCTCGAGGCTCGAATAGCCGGCGGACAGCGAGAGCTCGCCGGTCGACTTCTCTTCGAGGTCGGCGGTCAGCACGACCCGGTCGGGCGCCGAGCCCTGGTTCTTCTTGATCTCGAACTTCTCCTGGAAGAAGCCGAGCGAGTTGATCCGGTCCTGCGAGCGCTTGACCTGGAAGCTGTTGAACGCATCGCCCTCGGACAGGCGGATCTCGCGGCGGATCACCTTGTCCTGGGTCTGGGTGTTGCCGTTGATCTCGACCCGCTCGACATAGGTGCGCTGGGCCTGGGCGATGTGGAAATTAATCCCCATCGTCAGCTTGTCCTTGTCGCGGTCGAATTCGGGATTCACGTCAGTGAAGGCATAGCCGAACAGCCCGGTCGATTCGCTCAGCGAGTCGACCGAATCCTCGACCTGCTTGGCATTGTACCAGTCGCCCTTGTGCATCGGCAGCGTGGCGGCGAGGCGCTTGTTGTCGAAATCGCGGATGTCGCTGTCGACGGTGACGTCGCCGAATTTGTAGCGCGGGCCTTCCTCCACCACATAAGTGATGATGAAGTCCTTCTTGTCGG